>QCRH01000011.1 GCA_003211955.1 Prochlorococcus sp. AG-459-O09
TAAATACAACCTTCATCTAGATTTTTTATTTCCGCATGCCAGTAAGGACCTTTATTATGAGTCTGATCTAATTTGAATATGCTTTTGGGTGAAATAGAGTCCTCTTTCTCAAACAATAAGATTTCTACATATTCTGCATTTGTGGCTACTAAGGAAAAATTAATCCCTTGTGAAGTTATAGAACTCCCTAAAGGAAATGGTTGACCTTTATTGAGATGAATCACTTTTTCTTTATCATTGATTAGTTAAATATTGAGATAATTTATTTAAATTACTGATATTTGAATAATAGATGCAAAATTTAAAAAAAAAACTCAAATTTAAGGCTTCACTAATCAACTTTATTAGATCTTGTAGAGTATTAATTTTCTAATTAATTACAGTTTCTTCATCCATCTGCTCAGTGCATAAAACGATTTACAGAAAAGTTTAATAATGAGAAAACCAGATTTTTCTTGATTTCAAAATAAAAATTGTGTTTTTTCATGTGATGAGAAGGAAATATATCTGAAAATTAATAAAACATAATAAATAGCTCAAATTCTTAAATTCACCCCCCCTATGACATTTCCCCCCTTTGCTAAATGTAGTTAGATTTTTAATGCTAAATCCAGTGCCACCAATGCTTTTTGCTGTTCTCTAAATGAAGAGGCTATTTTTTATAAATGAAAAAGCGCGGCTGTAAGAAATAAATAATGTTGCTAAAAATGTCCCTAAAATTTGTATAAAGCTTTGCGCCGCCGGCATTTTCGGTTGCCGTATTCGTATTTGCTCCATATGATGTGGAAGTTCGAGGTTTAAACTCGATTTAAATCTTTTTTTTAACCCCTAGCTTTAATTTAAATTTCAATGAACAAAGCTGATTTAGTAAATCTTGTTGCAGCTCGTACAGAGCTCACAAAAACTGATGTTTCTTTAGTTGTTGATGCAGCTATTGAAACTATTGTTGATTCAGTAGTGGAAGGCAAAAAAGTCTCTTTACTAGGATTTGGTTCTTTTGAACCAAGAGATCGTTCTGCAAGACAGGGATTAAACCCTAAGACAGGCGAAAAAATAGCAATACCCGCTAAAAGAGTTCCAACATTCTCTGCAGGTAAACTTTTTAAGGATAGAGTTCAAGGGTAATTTTTTTAATCTATTTCTTCCTTTAATAACAAGGTGCTCTTTTAGGGCATCTTTTTTTTTAAATCGTAATAAGATGCAATTAGCTCAATGCCCAAACTCTTAACGAGGCATCCAAAATTTTAAATCTTAAGAAGTAATGAAATGTTTAACTATTTTATTCCTTAAATTTTTGTTTTTATCTAATTTTGTTATGGCTGAGTCAATACCAACAAATTCTAAGATTTTAAAACAATCTAGTGATTGTTTTAAAGATTCTCGAACCCAAATATGTAAAGAATTAGTTTCTGAAATAGAAAAACTTCAATTAGTAGTATTTGACCAAAATAGATTAAAATGTCAATCAAGTTTATTGGGGCTGCAAACGGAAATTATTGAAGCTTATTTTTTTAATAATTTCTCAAAAAAAAGAATTTCATTAATGATCCCATATGTGATTAAAAATTGTTAATTATTAAAATAATTTATTTTTTTGGAATATTATAATTTTGTTATTTAATTTGTAATGGTAAAAGGTTTTTCTGATAATGAAGTTAAGAATAATACTCAAAATACTCAAATAAAAGAAAAAAAAGGCTTAGCTGGTTTTCTTAAAGGCAAGAAATTTACTTACACTTTGCCAGGCAAAAAACAAATAAATATTTTTGGATCAATAGTAATAGGCTTAAATATCATCTTAGTATTGCTAGTTATCCTGTATTTAAAGAATCAAGAATTCCATGACTTTGTATTTAATGTTGGACGTTAGCTATATTTTTAGATCTAAAGATTTTATTAGATGATATATTTAAATTTTAGAATATTTTATGAAGGTAATTAATTTAGTTTCTCAAGTATTTTTTTTGTTGATAACTGTTCTATTTTTGATATATTTTCTAACAGGTTATGACTCCGCTTTTGAGGCAGACCAAAATTGTCATTCATATCTTTCAAGTTACGATAATCCATCTGGAAATTATGGTTGTGATCATGATACTGAGACACATCAGTGGATACTTTACGAGTCCAATGAAAGTAAAGAACCAGCAAAAATTATTAAGAAATTTAGGTACAAGTTTTTATAAATCAATTTTCTTATAAAAAAACTTTGCAGATATAATAGAAATAATCGCTGTAACTGTGAAAGTAAGATATTGATATATGCTTCCTTCTAAGTAGATTTTATTTTTATATAGAGGAAAATCGACTAAAGATCCTAAAGTACCCCAAATAATTACCCATACAGATATGTATAAGAATAATTTTATTGGACTAGATTTTTTTGCTTCCATTTTTAATTAATACCAAAAATTGAAGAAGTAACAGGTCTGCCGCTTAAAACTAACTCGGTTAATATGAGCATTAAGAATCCGATCATTGCTGCTCTACCATTTACAAGTTCAGCACTGCTATTAAATCCAAAAACATTCTTTACTTCATCTCCCTGATTGTCTACCCATTTTGAGTATTCATTGTCAGTTGATGATGTATTAGTAAAATCATCATTTTGATTTTCTATTGGAGAGTCGTTTTCTTGCATAGAGTTTTTATTGTTTATACTAGTAATTTTAAAACTAATTTATTATTAAATTAAAGTTGAAATTATAAAAAAAATTAAGATAAAAATTATTATCCATAAAAATTGTAATCTCAAAATTAATTGACAAATTAATTTAATTTTCTCTCCAGTGCAATTATCTCCATTCACATTGATCATTGGCTTTTTAATAATCTCATTTTTATATTTACTTTTTCCTCCCAATGTTATTCCAGAAATATAAGCAAATATAGCTTCTGAAATCCCAGCATTAGGCGAATCATATTTTTTGCCATCAAGATAGCTTTTTTTTATGATTGATCCATACTCATTAATTTTGGGACTAACTAAAGGTAATGTAATTAAAACTAATCTTGAAGGAACAAACGTAAAAATATCTTCAATTTTTGCACTGAAAAAACCTAAATATCTAAAATAATCATATTTGTAACCTATCATTGAATCTAAAGTACTTATGGCTTTATAAGAAAAACCAAGTGATAAAGGCCCTGGCAGAAAAATTGAAAATTTCATAAAAAAAATTCCAATAAAAATCCAAAATAATGGCCCAAATATTCCATCAACAGAATTTTCGGTAAGACTCTCTGTACTTGATCTCAAAAGATGTTCTAAAGAAGATGAACTTACATCCCTACTTACTATCCTTTGTACCTTTTCTTTGATTATTCTCTTATTTTGGTCATTAATTTCTTCGCGTTCTATTAGCTCTGCAATCTCTTTCACACTTGAAATAAGTCCCTTAGTCGCAAGACAACTTGAAAGTCCAAAAAAAATTAGCAATCCACCCAAAAAATTATTTCTTGATTGCACATAACTGAGTTCTATTAATTTCCCTAAATAAAAACTCATTCCAATGGTGGATATAGCTACTATTAAACCTCCCCAAAACAATATATTTTTATTTTCCCCAAAATTATTTATGAGATAATCAGATATTTTTTTTATGTAAAAGCCAATTATTTGAACAGGGTGGATTAAGAATCTTGGATCGCCGATCAATAAATCAAAACCAATCGATCCAAGGAATATTAAAAATAAATTTATTTCAGCCAACTGAACATCGAGCGCAAACCTTTACCTACTTTCTCAATTTCATGTTTTGAGTTCTCTTCTCTTAATTTTGTCATTAAGGGTTTGTTTTTATTGCATTCTTCCACAAAATTCTTAGCGAAAGTTCCATCTTGAATATCTTTTAGAATTTTCTGCATTTCTTTCTTTGTATCACTATTGATAAGTCTTTTACCACTTACATAATCTCCATATTCTGCAGTATTTGAAATGGAATCTCTCATTTGAGATAAGCCTCCCTTCACCATTAAATCAACAATAAGTTTAACTTCATGTAAGCATTCGAAGTAAGCAAGTTCGGGTTGATAACCCGCCTCTACAAGAGTTTCGAATCCTGACTTGACCAGTTCTGATAATCCTCCGCACAAAACCGCTTGTTCGCCAAATAAATCAGTTTCTGTTTCTTCTTTAAAGTTTGTTTCAAGAATCCCAGCTCTCGTTCCTCCAATCCCTTTAGCGTAAGCCATTGCCAATGATCTTGCACTTCCGGAAGAATCCTGCTCAACTGCAAACAGTGCTGGAACTCCTTGACCGTTCTGATATTCCCAACGAACAGTGTGTCCAGGTCCTTTTGGGGCAATCATTACAACATCCACAAAACTAGGAGGTTTGATAAGTCCGAATCTTATATTGAAGCCATGAGCAAAACTTAGTATCTTTCCTTCTTTTAAGTTTGGTTCTATTTCCTTAAGGTAAACATCTTTCTGAAACTCATCGGGGAGGAGAATCATAATCCAGTCTGCTTTTTCGCAAGCTTCAGAAACGCTAAAGACTTTTAGACCATCGCTAATGGCTTTGCTTTCAGACTTACTTCCTTTATATAATCCAACAATTACTTCCATACCGCTATCTTTAAGATTTAGAGCATGTGCATGACCTTGTGATCCATATCCAATAATCGCTATTGTTTTATTATTTAAAAGACTTAGATCTGCATCTGTGTCGTAAAAGAGTTGGGTCATTAGTTGTAGCTTCTTTGCGTTTGATAGTTATTATTTTAGACATTAAGGTGTCAATAAACCAAAAAAATTATCAATTTAAAAAATTAAAATTAAAATATGAATTTAGTAAGTTTAAGACTGATTTGCTTCACTTGGATGTGTAATTACTCTATCAATTAATCCATAATTTTTTGCTTCTTCCGCACTTAGAAAATAATCTCTATCAGTATCCTTTTCAATTTTCTCAAATGATTGGCCTGTCATATCTGCCATAGACATGTTTAACATATCTTTAATTCTTAAAATTTCCTTAGCTTCTATTTCAATATCACTTGCTTGACGTTGAGATGTCCCTCCTAAGGGTTGATGAATCATTATTCTGCTGTGAGGCAAAGCAACTCTTTTACCTTTTGTACCAGCTGCCAATAGGAACGCTCCCATGGAGGCTGCGAGGCCTACGCATATAGTTACTACATCACTTTTTACGTATTTAATAGTGTCATAAATTGCCAAGCCAGCAGTTACTGATCCTCCTGGGCTATTTATATAAAGATAGATAGGTTTGGAATTATCGTCAGAATCTAGATAAAGCATTTGTGCAACAAGGCTATTAGCAATACCATCATTCACTTCTTGTCCAAGAAAAAGAATTCTTTCAACACCTAGCCTTGTATATATGTCGACCCATCTTTCGTATTGACTTCCTGGAAGTCTGTAAGGCACACTTGGAGTTCCTATTGGCATGATTTTAAAATAGTTTTGTGAATGTTAAATTTTATTTGGGAGATCTTTTTGACTTGTGAGTATTCTATCGATAACTCCATAATCTAGTGCTTCTTGGGGGTTGAGATAACTCATCCTGTCAGAGTCTTTTGAGAGTTCTTCGATTGTCTTTCCAGTATTTCGAGATAAAATCTCCAGCATTGATTTTTTATTTTTCAAAACTTCCTCAGCTCTTATTTGGATATCGGTTGCTTGGCCTCTTGCCCCGCTTATAGGTTGATGCAAAACAATAGAAGCATGTGGAAGAGCGGCTCTTTGTCCCTTAGTGCCAGATGAAAGAATAACTGCAGCAGTCCCCATTGCTTGTCCTATACATATTGTGTGTACTGGAGGCTTAATGTAACTTATGGTATCGCAGATAGCGAAAGCTTCTGTTTCAAAACCAACTGCGTCGCCAGTATACCAACTTGTCCCAGTTGAATTGATATAGAAATAGATTGGTTTTTCTGGATCCTCAAACTCTAAATAAAGAAGTTGAGCAATGATTAGCTCAGTAACATCCATTCCTAGCTGTCTTTTCGCATCATCATCTGAAAATAATGGTAAACCAAGATAAACAATTCGCTCTTTCAGTAAAAGAGAGGGGAGATCAGGGGGCGGAGTCCTCATAACGGTGTTTTCGCCGTAATAAGGAGCAGATACAGTCATTTGTATCACAAAATTAAGATTGATTTGATTCTAGCTAGATTTAGCCCTGTGTCGCTGGTGATTTAAAAGATTTGTTTGACTCAGGATTATTTATTAGTTTTCCAAAGACCATTCTTCCAGTGGGAGTTTGTAATGCTCCTGTGATGACAATATCTAATCTGCTTCCCACAAAATTCTTTGCCTCATCAATTACAACCATTGTGCCGTCATCTAAATATCCAATACCTTGCATTTTTTCTTTGCCTTCTCTAACGATTTTTATATTAAGTGACTCTCCTGGTTGTACTTCTGGCCTTAAAGCAATAACCAAATCACTCAAATTCATAACTTTTAATTCTTTAACTTCAGCGATCTGAGAAAGATTATAATCAGCCGTAATTAAAGTTCCTGTCATATCCTCAGTAATTTTAAGTAGTTTTTCATCTACACCATTACCTTCATACTTTGTTGGGTTTATTACAAGTCTTCTCCCATATAAATCTCTTAATTCTTTTAATAACTTGAGGCCTCTTCTGCCTTTCGACCTCTTTTCATTACTGCTTGAGTCAGCTAAAGTTTGTAATTCATCAATTACACTTTGAGCAACAATTAATTGCCCTTCCAATAAGCCGCAACTTAATAAGCCATTGATTCTTCCATCAATAATTACGCTGGTATCAAGAATTTTTGGACTCGCAGCAGGGAGGATCCCTTCATTGACTAGATATGCATCAGTATTATTTGGATTGAATAATCTCAATAATGTCCTTCCATGGGTATCTGCTAACTTATAACCAAGCACACCAAAGAAAATGTTGCTTAATATAGCTGATAAGGGTTTTGCGAAAAAAACCTCTCTAGGGAAGGGAATTAATAGTATTGGAGCAAGTAGGAGATTAGCAACAAGTAATCCTAAAATTAATCCAACGGACCTACTTATTAGTAAATCCGTTGGCATTGTTCTTATTTGATCAAGAAAAGTCTTTCTAAGTTGAAGGAATACAAAACCAGCTGCTAGTCCTACAAAAAAACCAATTATTGCTAAAACAATTCTAAAACCTTCTACATTTGATACCTGCTTGAGTATGTCTACAGGCAATAAATCAACACCAAGCCACCCTGAAGCAGCCCCAGACAATACAAATAAAATTAATACTAGGATATCTGTCATATCTATAATCTACTAGGATTTATTAATTGAGTAAATAAGGATTTGATTTTTTTCGATCCTTAATACTTTTTTGGAGCTTAAAATTGAATTTAAATTTAAATTATGAATAAGTTTCCAAGAAGTGCTTATGTGCACATTCCTTTTTGCCACAGAAGATGTTTTTATTGTGATTTCGCAGTTATTCCACTAGGAAACAAAGTTGAAACTTTAGAAGGTTATGGAAGCAAAACTGTTCAGGATTATTTGCAATTTTTATATAAAGAAATATTGTCAATTAAGCATAAATCGCCTCTATCGACGATTTATATAGGAGGTGGTACACCATCAATTTTAGATCCTACCCAAATCAAGGAGTTAATTGATCTTTTTAAAGAAAACTATGGAATTGACTATGGTGCTGAAATCACTATGGAGATTGATCCAGCTAGTTTTACTCAAGATGATCTTTTTGGATTCATTGATGCTGGAATAAATAGATTTAGTCTCGGAGTACAAAGTTTTAATAATCATATACTTCAAAAGTCGGGAAGGCGTCATTTGAAAGAAGATGCAGAAAAATCTTGTTTATGGTTGAAAAGAGAATATGATTCTGGGCTAATAAAAAGCTGGAGTTTAGATTTAATTCAAAACTTGCCTCTTAGTGGATTTAAAGAATGGCAAGATGACTTAGATAAAGCAATAACATTCTTACCACCGCATCTATCTATTTACGATTTAAATATTGAAAATGGCACTGTTTTTAAAAAATTAGTTAATTTAGGCAAATTAAAACTCCCAAGTGATGAAGAAGCTTTTAGAAATAGTGAATCAACACATTTAATTTTAAAAAACTCAGGGTATTCAAGATATGAAATCTCAAACTATTGCCTACCGCGACATCAATCGAGACACAATAGAGTTTATTGGAGTGGTTTAGGCTGGTGGAGTTTTGGTCAAGGTTCCACTAGTTCACCTTGGGGGGAAAAGTTAACTAGACCAAGAGTTAGTAAAGAATACAAAGAATGGGTAACTAGACAATACGAATATAATTTAGATTCATCCCTAACTAATAAGAAGTTTGTCTATAAAGAACTTGATGAGAAAATAATGTTGGGATTAAGACTCAAAGAAGGCTTAGATATCAAAGAGATCTTTAAAGAACAAAACTGGGGAAATAAAAAATTTGAGAGCAACTTCAGTAAATTGCTTGAAGAATGGGAAAGGTTTCTTGAAAGTGGACTATTAGTAAGAAAGGGGAATAGATTCTTTTTAAGTGAGCCTGATGGCATGGAATTAAGCAATCAAGTTCTTGTTTCTATGTTTAAGTGGTGGGATGAGATTAATTAAGTCTTTCAGTGTCTACCCATTCTTTTAATTTATCCTTAAATAATTTCTTACCTTGGATGATTGGTTGGCAAAATGGTGGTTGATCATCATTGAGGCCTAACAAATCTGCAGTAACTCTTACTTGTCCATCGCAATAATTACCTGCACCGATACCTATTGTGGGAATTGATAAAGAATTTTGTATTTCTTTAGCAAGGAAATCAGGAATATGTTCAAGAACTATTGAAAAACATCCTAATTTTTCAAGAATTGAAGCCTCTTTCTTGATTTTTTCTTGGCTTGCTAAGCTTTCTCCTTGTTTTCTTAATCCAATATTTAGATAGCTTTGTGGTGTAAGACCTAAATGACCCATAACAGGGATTCCCATTCTTATTAATCTAGAAATAACTTTTTGTATTTCTGGTTCAGCTCCTTCCACTTTTACAGCTTTTGCATAAGTGCTCTGAATGATTTTCCCTGCATACTCAACAGCTTTATCCTCACCGCATTGATAAGTCAGAAAAGGCATATCTGAAACGACTAAAGGTTGTTCCTCAATTTTCTTATTAAATCCCCTTGAAACAGCATTAGTATGATAAATTATGTTTTCTAAAGTTAATGGCAATGTCGATTTGTATCCTAAGCAGACCATTGCTAATGAATCTCCTACTAGTACGAGATCTACATTTGCTTGTTCTGCAATAGATCCTGATATGGAGTCCCATGCAGTAAGTGCAATGATTTTGCGAGAATTTTTTTTATAATTTACTAGGTCTGAAGGTAACATAATAAATTTATGTATCTTTTTTAATCAAGAATTGCTAATATACTTCTGACTCGGCCTTTCGCGGTTTTAACGCCTAAACCTGGTCAGGACCGGAAGGTAGCAGCCACAAGGGATGCTTGAGGCAGGCGAGATAACCGAGTCACTCTATTTTACCTTTAATCTATATCTTTTTTATTTTGCCTCAACCTCAAAAACTCAGGAATACTTGCTCCTGATTCTTTATTGTCTGAAAAATTGTATAAGGGTTGACTTGATAATCTATTTTTTATTCTTTGCTGATTTAATGGTTGCGTTGTTTCAAATCCTGTAGCAATTACAGTAACTTGTATCTCCCCTTCCATTGCCTCATCGACCACTGCACCAACAATAATATTTGCTTCTTGATCAACAACATCATAAATAATTTCAGATGCAGAGGTCATGTCTTCTAAAGTCATATCTTTGCCACCAGTAATATTTATGACGCAGCCTTTAGCTCCATCAATTCTAGCTGCTTCTAATAAAGGACTATTCATTGCTGCCTGTGCTGCCTCTATAGCTCTCGATCTTCCTGAACCTATACCAATTCCCAGGAGAGCAGTGCCAGCTTCCGTCATAACTGATCTTACGTCTGCAAAATCAACATTAACTAATCCTGGACAGGTAATTATATCACTAATGCCTTTGACACCCATCCTTAGAACATCATCAGCATTTCTAAATGCTTCTTGAAGGGGAGCTCCTGCTATAACGTCTTTTAATCGGTCATTTGGAATAACTATTAGAGTATCAACGTTTTCAGCTAGTCTTGCGATTCCTTCCTCTGCTTGACGCATTCTTCTTTTCCCTTCAAAAGAAAATGGTTTAGTTACTATACCTACTGTTAGAGCTCCACTTTGTTTGGCTACTTCTGCAACAACGGGAGCTGCACCTGTACCAGTTCCTCCACCCATTCCAGCTGCTATAAAAACTAGATCAGATCCCTCCAAAGCTTGTTGAAGCTCTTCTTTGGATTCTTCGGCTGCTTTTTGCCCAATGCTTGGATTCCCACCTGCACCTAAACCTCTAGTGAGGTTTTGTCCAAGTTGAACTCTACTATCTGCAGAAGATTGTAGTAAGGCTTGTGCATCGGTATTGAGGACTCTAAATGAAACACCTTCTAAATCACTATTTATCATTCTATTGACTGCATTACTGCCACCACCACCAACTCCAATAACTTCTATTTTGGCGTTTTGGCTTGGGAGGATTTCTTTCGATTGATCAAAGTTTGGATTGTTACCGAAGCTCATCTCTTAATGGGAATCTAATATTGGTATTGGGTGCATTATGAACTTACTGCGCTCATCTGTAGGGATTTGTTGAGGAAAATCCTAAAAATATTTATTTATTAAATATTTTGCTTTGAATGCAAAACCCATATCAACACTACAATAATTAAAAAAAATTATTCAAATTACTTTTTCAAATATTAGGGTTTGAACACTTTTATTTTTGGTTTATCTGGATTAGTAAGATCAATATTATCTATTTTTTTTGTAAAGCTATTTTTCTTAAATTCATTTTTAAGATTATTTATTATTTGTAATTGATAGTTGATTAAATTTGGCTTAAATCCTAAGAATAATGTTTTTAAATCTTTTTCTTCAATAGTTAGAAACCCATCGTATGAAAAAGTAATTTTAACTATTTCTAATTCATAATTCTCTATAGAGATAAAAATTTCAGATAATATTTTTTGAAATTTTTCTTGCCATCCAAAAACTTGTATAGTAAGTTTTTTGAAATTTTTTTCATCCACATTTTGTTTATTTATAAAAATTCCATCTTTATCAATGAAGCCTAATATTTTTTCACCGTTTAATATTCTCTCACCGTAAGCTATTGGAATTCTTGAATTAATATGAACTTTCAAACCAAAAGGAAATAATTCTCTATTTACCGAAACATTCTTAAGGGATAAATTTTGTTTTAACTCTTTTTCTAACAGATTAGTTCTAACAAAAATTAATCGGATCGGAAAATTTAAAGATGAATTTTTTACCACATCATTCTGCGAAAATAATTCACTACCAAATATCCTAATGTCCTGAGGTTCAACATTTTTGAGAGTTTTTATGCTTAATAAGCTTGTTAAAAATAAAAATGAAATTAGAAAAAAAAAGCTTCTATATTTGATTCCTTTTTGGTTTTTCACAAATCACATCTAGCTTTTTCCATCAGTTGGTCCATCCATTCTCTCGCTTGGTCAGCATCTGAAAATGGTACATCCATCTCTTTCCCATCCCCTACTAATCTCAACCTGCACTTACCTTGAGATTCACTCGTTAGAGGAGCTTCACCTGAAGTTAGTGCCATTAATTCAACTAATTCTAGTTTCTTGATTGTAAAACAATCTTTTTCTTCAAATTTTCCAGCCTCAAATGCGCTCCACTTTAACTCACCATCTTTTAAGGACGCTGCACCTGAACTATCTAACTTGCACAGTTCAGAATCACTCGCCCAACTTCTAAAAAGATTTTGCCTCCTTCTTTCTAACCATCCAAGTGCAGTTAATAAAATGAAGATTAAAAGTAACGGTAACCAAAGTAGTCCATGCAACATTTGATTTAAATTACAGATTCTGAAGATATATCTACCAGTCTAGCCACAAGTTGTTCAATTTTTAAACCTGAAGCTTCCCAAAGCATCGGAAACATACTGTTTTTTGTAAAACCAGGAATTGTATTTATTTCATTTAGCAAAATTTTATTTGAAGATTTTTCTAAAAAGAAATCTACTCTTGCAAAACCGAAAATATTTAGTGCTCTACAACTTTTAATAGCAATGTCTTTAATTTCTTTTGTGATTTTAGAATCTATTTCGGCTGGGATAATTATTCTATTATTTGAGTGATATTTTGAATCGTAATCATACCAATCACTTTCGTAAATTACCTCGCCTATCTCAGAGGTTAAAAGTTTTGAATTCCCAATTATTCCGCATTCAATCTCCCTTACCTCTAAACCTTCCTCTATTAAGATTCTTGGATCTATTTCCCGAGCCTTTTCTAATGCTTTTAATATTTCTGATTCATCTATGACTTTGGAGATGCCAAGAGATGATCCAGAGTTCGATGGTTTAACAAAAACAGGAAAATTTAATTTTTTTAAAATTTCATTAATTATTTTATTTTTTACTTCCTTATCGTTTAGATCTTCATTTTGAAAAACAAGATAATTAACTTGTGGAAGTTTAAGATTTGAGAAAATTGTTTTCATCAATATTTTATCCATTCCAAGTGCAGAGCCAATAATTCCACATCCGACTAAAGGTTTCTTTGTGAATTTAAGTAAGCCATGAATTGATCCGTCTTCACCATTAAATCCATGTAAAAGGGGAAACCAAACATCAACATTTCGAAATTCAATTCCTTCAAGGAAGTTAATTTTTTCTTCATTAAAAATTCCTTGTTTTTTTGTCTTATTGTTTTCATTTTCACCAATTAGGATTTTTTCTGAACTATCACTATCAAGCCAATCTCCATATTTATTTATGTAAAAGGCTTTAACTGTAAAGCGTTCTTTGTTTATTTCTGAATTAAATGCTTGATAAACTGTTTTCGCAGATGATATGGATACTTCATGTTCATTGGAATTCCCGCCAAATATTAAGCCAATACATTTTTTCTTACCCTCGATCATTTAGAAAATAATCATAAATAAAGTTCGCCTGTTAGAGAAAAAGGTCTAGCTTCATTTATTTTGACATCTATCTCATCTCCCAATGAAAAATTAAAGTTAATGTTTTTGGGAATCTCTACAAAAGTTAATCTATTTGTTCTAGTTCTACCCATAATTTGCGAGGAATTTTTTGGATTTGAACCCTCAATTAAAACGCTTTCGATATTATTGATATATCTTTGGTTTCTAGTCCTTGCAGTTTTCTCGACCAAATCATTAATTTCCTGCAATCTAGCTTTTTTTACCTCTTCCGAAAGTTGATTCGACCAAACTGCTGCAGGCGTATTTGGTCTTGGAGAATATGCTGCCGTATTTACTTGATCAAAACCAATTTCTGATATTAGCTTTAATGTATCTTGATATTGTTGTTCGGTTTCTCCTGGGAAAGCAACTATTGCGTCGGCAGTGATTGATGCATCTGGCATTAATGACCTTATATTCTCGATAATATTTTTATACTTTTTAATAGAATATCCTCTTGACATTTGTTTTAAAATTTCATCATTTCCACTTTGGAAGGGAATATGGAAATGTTCACAGACTTTATCAAGTTCATAACAAGCTTTAATTAACCTTTTTGAAAAATATCTTGGATGACTAGTAGCAAATCTTATTCTGCGAATTCCTTTAACTTCATGAATATAATACAAAAGATCAGTAAGTGTATTTTCTTTTCTTCCCTCTTTTGTAGTTCCTGGAAGGTCTCTACCATAAGCATCAATGTTCTGACCCAAAAGAGTAATTTCTTTAAAATTATCATCAGCTAATTTTTGGATCTCACTTTTTATCGCATTTGGATATCTTGATTGCTCTTTTCCTCTTACAGAGGGGACTACACAATATGAACATCTTTCATTACATCCATAAATGATATTCACCCAGCCACAAATAGAGCTTTCTCTTCTGGCACTTGTTATGTCTTCAGAAATGAAGGTTTCTTCTGTGGCAGCAACTTGATTTCCTAAATCAACTTTCCCCAGAAGATTCTCAAGATTATTTACGTGTTGGGGTCCCATAACCAGATCAAGTTCTGGGACTCTTCTTAATAAGGACTCTCCCTCTTGCTGCGCAAGGCAACCTGCAACAACAAGTTTTAAGTTAGGTGTTTTGTGCTTTCTTTTTGCTTGTCTTCCTAGAAAGCTATAAACTTTTTGCTCCGCATTATCTCTGATTGTGCATGTATTGTACAAGACTAAATCGGCATTTAATTCATTATCTGCTCTGGTATATCCCATCTTCTCTAATGTCCCAGCCATTCTCTCAGAATCAGCCTTGTTCATTTGGCATCCAAATGTGGTTATCCAATAACTGCCAGTAGTTGAATTCTTTTGAGATTTTTTTTCGTCTGATTTTGTTTTTGTTAGCACTTTGCTAGGAATTTTTTATGATTCTTTAATTCAAAATTACAAGTTAAATAATTTTGCTGCAATATTTTTGAGGGCGAGCGAGGGGATTCGAACCCCCGAATAGCGGCGCCACAAGCCGCTGCCTTAACCACTTGGCGACGCCCGCCTCACATTTATAAATTTAACAACTCGAGGGTAATTTTTCATAGTTATTTTTATCTTTTGGCGAAATTTGAATTATTTTCTAGTTCAGTAAAGTTTTCTTATGATTTAAAATAAAAGAAAATTTAAAAATTTGAGTAATTCCGTCACAGCTGAGGTTCTTATTCCCAGAAGCCTTTGCTTAATAGAAGATATAGATAACCTCATTATCGATGTAGAGGATTTATGTTCGGTTTCCATTTGTTGGGAGGATGGATTTGTTTCTGAGTTAAAGCCTTCAAAAAATAAAGTTACAAAACCAAAAAATATTTTATTCCCAAGATTTGTTGAAACGCATTCGCATTTTGATAAATCTTTTACATGGGCAGACTTTCCTAATCTGGAATCAAACTATGGAGGAGCATTATCAGTAAATCTTGAAGAACATAAAACTAGAACTACAGATAAGGTTCTTGAAAGAGTTGAGAAATCATTAAAACTCGCCATACAAAATGGATACCGAGCTATTAGAAGTCATATTGATACTTACAAAAGTCAATCTATTGATATTTGGATTGAACTTTTTAAATTACAAAAAAAATTTTCATCTGAGTTGACTTTACAATTCGTTGCTCTAGCTCCATTGGAATTCTGGGATACAACTGATGGAGAAGATTTGGCAAAAATATTTTCCTCTAATGGAGGTATTTTAGGAGGTGTAATTGTTCCTCCTTTCAATAAAAAAGATACAAGCAAATTTCTCTCAAAGATGCTTCTTCTGGCTAGTAAATATAAATTAGAAATTGATTTTCATATAGACGAATCGACCATTGAGCCTGGGGCGGGAATAAAAGTTTTATTAGAGACAATCGAAAGTTTAAAAATTAAAAGTATTCCAATTACTTGTAGTCATATGAGTAGTCTTATTTCTCTAAGTCATAGAGAGATTTTAAATTTAGGAGAAAAAATGGCTGAGAAAAATATTAAAGTTATTGCTTTACCTCTAACAAATTTTTGGCTGCTCAATCGAAGTAATAAAACCACCTCATTAAAAAGACCAGTTGCTCCAATAAAGCAATTACAAAAATCACACGTGGATGTATCTCTAGGTAGTGATAACGTTCAAGATCCCTGGTACCCATTCGGTGATTTTGATCCTTTTTATATGTTGTCTTGCTCTATACCTATGCTTCAACTAAATCCCTGGGAGAGAATGACTCTATCTTCTATTTTTTTAGCTCCAAGCAGATTATTAAACTTAAAATGGGATGGTTTAATTAAAAAGGGTTGCCCTGCTGATTTTGTGATTTTAGATGCACAAAGATGGGCAGATGTTTTTTCGAGTTCATTAAAGAGAAAAGTGTTTATAAAAGGCGATTTGTATTGCTAATCGGCTAATTTATATACAAAACAATTAGAATTTAATTAATGACATCAAATACTCTTAAATTTATAGATAAATTTAGGGAAGTTAAAAACTTAGAGATAATTGAAAGCCAATCTGACATAAAAAGGCTATCAAAAGATTTTTATAACTACTCTCCAATCCTCACTGAAAAATTAGACGAATGTATTGCTGATTTGGTGGTAAGACCTAGTGATCATAAAGCAGTAAAGGAAGTAGCAGAAATTTGTTGGGAATTTTCTATCCCACTTACTTTAAGGGGTTCAGGTACAGGTAATTATGGACAAGCTGTCCCACTGTTTAAAGGAGTTGTAATGCAGATGAGTCACTTTAATAAATTAGAAGAATTTGATCAAGATACAGGTTTTGTAAAAGTACAGTCTGGCTGTGTGATGGGAGATTTGAATAAACAATTAGAGAAATATGGGAGGGAATTGAGGTTGCTTCCTAGTACTTGGAAAACTGCAACAATTGGAGGGTTTATTGCAGGTGGATCAGGAGGTATTGGTTCAATTAGGTGGGGATTTTTAAGAGATCCAGGAAATCTTATTGGTTTAGAGGCAGTAACGATGAATGAAAAACCTGAATTATTAAAATTTGATGCTGAAGAATCCGAACCTCTAAATCATGCTTATGGGACTAATGGAATAATTACTTCTTTACTACTTGCTACAGATATCAAACGTAAGTGGTATTCAATAGTTATCGACTGTATTGAATTTGAAAAAACAATAGAAATATTAAAAATTCTCACCAGCGCAGCAATTGATCTGAAACTAGGAGCAATTCTTGAAGATGAAATTGTAGATCAAATGCCAAAATGGCTTAAAAGTAATGCTAGAAGTCACAAGATATTAATTCAATCTACTTTTGGAGGAACAAAAACGATCGATTTGATTTGTAAAAAATTCAAAGTTGAATTTACCCTCCTTGGGGAAGAAGAAAAACTCGTTAATGGAATTTCTGAAGTCGTATGGAATCATACAACTCTTCATATGAGATCTAAGGATAAAAATTGGACTTATTTACAGATGCTTTTGCCACTTAATAATGAACTAGAATTGATTAATTTTCTGAGAAAAAAATGGGGTAGAAAAGTTCTTTGGCATTTAGAGGCAGTTTCTCAACAAGGATCACCGCGATTAGCGGCTTTACCTGTATTAAGGTGGAATGGGATAGATGAATTAAATGAAATAATGGAAGATTGTAAGAAACTTGGGGCGTTTATTTTTAATCCCCATGTTTTAACTGTCGAAGGTGGAGGCCTAGGAGTGGTTGACGCAGATCAAGTAAAAGCGAAATTAAAATTTGATCCTAAAGGGCTATTAAATCCTGGAAAATTGGAAGGTTGGGAACTAAAGGAACAATTTAATATTTAACATTTCTGTTTATTTGCAAATTTAATAAATTCAGCAACTAAAAAAATAGAACCCGTTAGGACTGGATGATTAGGTGGCCATTTTTCTAGGGAAAATAAATAATCAATGGCAAGTTCAAATGTTTTAAATTCAATTGTTTTTTGAAGGTCAATTTCTTTAATCTGAGAAAGATCTTTTAATTGCCAACTAGGTTGGTTTGGCACTGGCACAAGTAATAAGTGATCATTTTTCTTTAAAAGCGTTTTTAATATTGAGTAAAAATCTTTTTGTCTTTGGATACCTAAAATCCAATAAATTCCTTTATCTTCATTCTTCCAATTGCTTCGCTCATGAGAGAGTGCTTTTGCAGCAGGATAATTATGCGCACAATCTACAAGAATTTCTTTGTTTAAAAAATTTATTATTTCTAGCCTTCCCTGCCAAGATGTCTTTTTAAGACCTTCAGATATGTGTGTTCCTTTTATATTAAATCCCAAATTATTCAACGCTTCAATTGCTCCTAAAGCTACTGAAGCATTTTGCTTTTGAAAAATTCCTTTTAATCCAAGCTCATAGCTGTTTGAAATTGAATCTTTCCAGATAATTTCTGCTCCAACATCTTTAACTTTTTTGGTTATTAAATTTTCAACTTGACTATTTTGTTTGCATGAGATGACAATTGAGTTTTTTTCAATAACTGCTAATTTTTCTTCGGCAATTTTTTCAATAGTATCTCCAAGAAATTCTTTATGGTCTAAGCCAATATTCCCAATAGCAATTATTGGTCTAGATTTATGGGCTGTTGTCGCGTCTAATCGTCCCCCTAAGCCAGCTTCAAGAATGAGCAATTCAACTTTTTTATTGTCAAAGAAATTTAGTGCGCAGCAAATGATTTTTTCAAAAGGAGTTAATTCAAATGTTGAAAATTTCTCATCTATTAATCTATAGATTTTTTCAAAATCAGTCTTGTTAATATTTTTTTTATTAACTCTAATCCTCTCGCATACGTCCAAAAGGTGGGGAGATGTCGTTACGCCAAAATTCCTTTTAGCTTCAAAAAGTATATTTTCTAAATATGCCGCGATTGATCCTTTCCCATTGGTTCCGATAATTTGTATCGCAGGGATATTCTCGCAAGGATTACCAAGTTCTTGAAGTACTTTTTTAATTCTTGATAAATCTAACTTGATATTATCCCTTTCATATTTGGGTGATAATTCAAAAAATTTTAAATTTGCATTTTTCAAAATTTAAATTGCTATAACTCTTCAAAAATTGAATTTAGCTTATTCAAAAGAATATTTATTTCTCTTCGCGATATAACTAATGGTGGGACAATCCTTACAACGTTTCCTCCTGCAGGAACTACCAGTAATCCTTTATCAAAAGCTTTTAATGTAATTTTTTTTGCATCAGCATATTCATCATTGATTACAAGACCTTGTATTAAACCTAAACCTCTTTTTCCGGTAATAATATTAGGAAACTTTTTTGACAATTCTTCAAATCCAGCACATAATTGTTCCCCTCTTAGATAAACATTATTGACAAGATTTCTTCTATTGATTTCTTCTAATACAGTAAGGGCAGCTTTACAGGCGAAAGGGTTTCCCCCAAAAGTGCTTGCATGATCACCTGGAGAAAAAATGTTGGCTTTTTCTTTTACTAATAATGCTCCAATTGCATGACCTCCTCCTAATCCTTTAGCAAGGGTGAATCCATCAGGCTCAATTCCTAAATTCTCATAACCCCACATTTTCCCTGTTCGACCTACTCCACTTTGGACCTCATCAAGAATGAGAAGAGAATTATACTTATCACATATATCTCTCAGGCTTCTAAAAAATATTTTACTTCCAGGAATTACGCCACCTTCTCCTTGTATTGGTTCAACTAAAACGCCGGAAATTTTTTGATCATTATTTTCACACTCTTCAAAAATATTTTTTACCGAATCAAAATTGTTAAATTTAAAAAATTTGAACCCTTGAATCATTGGTTCGAAGCCTTTTTGATATTTGGCCTGTCCAGTAGCACTCAAGGCTGCCAGCGTCCTTCCATGAAAGCTAGATTCTGCTGCGAGAATAATTGATTCTTTACCTTTATTTGTTGTATTACCATATTTTTTAATTAATTTAATTGCTGATTCATTTGCTTCAGCACCACTGTTGCAGAAGAAGACGCTTTTGGCACAACTCATATTCGTTAAAGTTCTGCTTAATTGTTCTTGTTCTTCAATGTTGTAAAGATTGGAAATGTGCTGAATCTTTTTTAGCTGACTTGATAATCTTCTTCCTAAAACTCTATCGCTATGTCCAAGACTGCAAGTTGCTATGCCAGCTACTGCATCAAGATACTTTTTACCTGTTTTGTCCCATAGCCAACAACCTTTTCCTTTTTTGAAAGATATATCGAATCGACTATAGGTATTCATCAAAGTGGGAGCGGTCGGACTTGAACCGACATACCCGAAGGTGCCGCATTTTGAGTGCGGTGCGTCTACCAATTCCACCACGCTCCCAAGGCTTTTGAAAAAATGAACTTTTTAATTATAACAAAAATCAACTTATTGACTATTGTTTTGTTCAAGGAACAGAAATCAAGATAACGTTTGTTAATAGTTAATCTTTTCGATAAAAACATAGAATTATTTATTGCATTTGCTGACAAGAAATGAGGGGGGAAACAAAATTTCAACATTTATGATACATTTTTGTGATTAAATGAGCTTAAAAATCTTTTTTAAAAGGAGATAGCTTCATGATTAGTAATATTGTGTTATATTTGGAAAAAAAAGCAAATGTCTAAAACTCAAGCTAAAAAATTATCCCTTAAATTCGTCCCTTATCTTTTTATTGCAGTGACTATACTTACAACATTCGGATTTAATAGCGGAACTTGGGCATGAACGAATTCAAATTTAATGGTTTAAATAAAATTTGGTCTAATCGCTTTCTAGTTTTGTTTGTATTATTTTTGGGTTGTATTTCACTAATTAATATTGCTTACGTTTGAATCAACTTTCTTAATTTTAAAAATATATTTGGAAAAGACTAAGCTGCTTCGAGTTTTGAGAGTTCCCCAGATTTAGTTTCAATTTTATATCCATTCTCCTCAAAAGTATTTTTACTGATCTCTCTAATTATTTTTACACCTAAATTTTTTAGTTTTAATTCAAAATTTTCATAACCTCTATCTAGATGTTCTAATCCATAGAAATTACTACTACCTTTTGCGATGATTCCTGCAATTATTAATGCAGCTGATGACCTTAAATCTGAGCCAATTAGATTCATACTATTAATTGTTTTAACACCTTTGATGTGAGCTACGTTTTTGTTTAGTTTTATATTGGCGCCCATTTCATTAAGTAAATAAATATGATTCATTCTGTTTTCGAAAATTGTTTCAGTTATCTTTGATTCACCATTTGCAATTGTCATTAGAGTTGTAAATGGTGCCTGCAAATCAGTAGGAAAGCCAGGGAAAGGAGCTGTTTCAATATCTACTCCTTTAATCTCTTTACTCTTGATAGAAATGGAATTACCTTTAATCGTAATTTTACTCCCACTCTCTTGAAGCTTATTAGTGACAGCTTCAAGATGATGAGGGATTACTGGAGAAATTGTTATTGAAGAGGAAGTTGCAGCAGCAGCTATTAGAAAAGTTCCAGCTTCTATTCGGTCTGGAATTACTTTATGGGTACATCCGCCAAGCTTATTAACACCATCAATAATAATTGTTTCTTTACCGGAGTCATAAATTTTTGCCCCCATTTTATTAAGCATTTGGCATAAATCTTGAACTTCAGGCTCTCTAGCAGCATTTTCAATAGTAGTTCTTCCTTTGGCTAAAGATGCTGCCATTATTAAAGTTTCAGTCGCACCTACACTTGGACAATTTAATTTAATATGAGTGCCATGAAGTCTATTTTTGTTCCCCCTTGTTTTTGCCTTTACAATTCCCTCTTCAATAATAATGTCTGCTCCTAGTGCGATTAATCCATTAATATGCTCGTCTATTGGCCTTGAACCAATATTGCATCCACCTGGTAACGGTACTTGAGCTTCTCCAAATTTAGTTAATAGTGCACCTATACAAAAGAAACTAGCTCTTAATCCTTTAACAAGTTCATATGGAAGTTCTTTAATCGAAATAGTTGTTGGATCTATTTCTAGTTGGTTGTTTTTACGAACTAAATTCACTCCTAAATTCTTTAAGATATTCCCCATCTTTTCAATATCAGTGAGAAAAGGTACATTTTCAAGAATTATTTTTTCATTAGTTAGCAATGAAGAGGCTAATAAAACTAAGGCGGAATTCTTTGCACCACTTATTTCAACTATTCCATTTAACTTGCCTTGGCCAAGAATCTTTAAATTTTGCGATTTAAGATATGACTTCGTTTTGCTTCCGCAAATCATTAAGACTTAATTTATTAGATTCATCATGACAAACTAATAATATTAAGTCCACCCCATGTAACGTCATGAATATTAATTAAAAATGAAAATGTATTTTTTGATTTCTTGGGAAACAAAAATTTAATAAATAATTGATCAAAATATTTATGTAATTAAAATATAGTTGATAACAAATTTTTCAAAATACTCATAGAAAATACTTTTTTAAAAATAACTAGTAAAAACAATAATCTAGTTAAAAGATTTAGATCATTCAAAAGAGGATCATCTCCAAAAGATCAAGACTTTTTTTGCATAGAGGGTACACATCTCATTGAAGAATTGCTGAAGTCTGGAAAAAATCCCTCTAAGATTTTAGTTACCGAAAAATGGCTAAGAAAGAATCAAAATCTAAGCAAAAAATTTGATGAGTCATTAATAAATATTGTCTCAGAGGAAGTCTTGGCATCTGCGATTTCAACAATTAATCCAGATGGGATAGCAGCTTTAGTAGAGATTTCAACAATACCTAATTATCAATTTAATAGAAAAGATGATTTTGTTCTTGTTCTCGACAGAATTCAAGATCCTGGGAATATGGGTAATCTATTTAGAACCGCTTTAGCTGCGGGTGTTAATGCAATTTTTTTAGCTGGAGGTGCGCACCCATTAGGCCAAAAGGTATTAAGAGCATCCTCAGGTGCAGTTTTTCATCTGCCATTTTTAAGATTTGATGGCATTGAAGAAGAAATATTAAATTCTTTACTTAAGTCTTTGTCTGAATTATCAAATGTAGGATTTAAGATTTTCTCTACGAGTAGCCATAATGAGAGTTCAAAAAAACCTTCAAAACCTTACTGGGAAGTTGATTGGTCTAGACGTACAGCATTAATTTTGGGTAATGAAGGTCAAGGTATTCATAAAAAAATTCAAGAAGCTTTTAATGAAACAATTACAATTCCGCATAGTAAGATTGTAGAATCATTGAATGTGGCTTGTGTTGCAGTTCCGTTATTACTAGAACGAAAAAGAGTCGCATACACCTCTAAATAAATAAATAAAAAGTGACTGATTCAAGTTTTGATTTTGATTTAATCGTAATAGGTGCAGGATATGGAGGTTTTGATGCAGCTAAACATGCTGCTGGTAAGGGACTGAAAGTCGCAATAGTAGAATCTTCTGATATGGGAGGCACTTGTGTTAACAAGGGTTGTGTTCCATCTAAAGCTCTTTTGGCTGCAAGTGGAAAAGTTAGAGAAATAGCTAATTATGAACATTTAGCTAAATTTGGTATACATGCTTCACCAGTAAGGTTCGAGAGATCAAAAATTGCAGATCATGCAAATAATTTAGTTTTAAATGTTAGAGAAAATTTAACTAAAACTCTTAAAAGGAGTGGAGTTGAAATTATTTTGGGCATTGGAAGAATTGAAGGAAATCAAAAAGTAGGTGTAAGAGATAAAAACGGAATTGATAAAATTTTCACATGTAAGAATATTGTTATAGCAACAGGCTCTTCTCCTTTTGTGCCCCGTGGAATAACTTTGGACAAAAGGACCGTATTTACTAGCGATGATGCGGTTAAACTTGAGTGGCTTCCAAGATGGATAGCAATTATTGGAAGCGGATATATAGGTCTAGAATTTGCTGATGTTTATACTGCGCTTGGTTGTGAAGTTACCATGATCGAGGCTTTGGAGAATATTATGCCAACATTTGATCCAGACATCACTAAAATTGCTAAGAAGAACCTTATTCAAGCAAGAGATATAGACACAAAATCAAATGTCTTTGCGACAAAAATAATACCTGGATGTCCTGTAAAAATAGAACTGACTGATGCAAAATCTAAGGAAGTTGTAGAAACTTTAGAAGTTGATGCTGTACTAGTCGCAACTGGCAGAAGTCCTAATAGTAATAACTTAAATCTTGAGTCGGTTGGTATCGAAACAGTAAAAGGTTTCATTCCTGTAGATGATCAAATGAGAGTTAAGAATGGTGATGAAATAATACCTAACATTTGGGCTGTTGGAGATGTAACGGGCAAACTAATGCTTGCCCATACAGCTGCAGCGCAGGGTACTATTGCTGTTGATAATATTTGCGGTGGTAATGTCGAAATTAACTATAAAAGTATCCCCGCAGCAACCTTTACTCACCCAGAGATAAGTTCAGTTGGTCTCTCTGAAGTTGAAGCTAAAGAAATATCTACAAAAGAAAATTTTACTTTGGGAGTTGTCAAAAGTTTCTTTAAGGCTAATTCAAAAGCATTGGCTGAATTAGAGAGTGATGGATTGCTAAAGTTAATTTTCAACAAAGATAATGGGAAAGTATTAGGGGCTCATATTTTTGGGTTACATGCAGCTGATTTAATTCAAGAAATTTCGAACGCTATTTCAAGGAACCAAGATGTAATTGAATTATCTAAAGAAGTTCATACTCATCCTACCCTTAGTGAAGTAGTTGAGGTCGCATATAAACAGGCGGCTTCTCAAATAAAATAATATCTAAACTTAATGGAGATAAGACGCAGGCCACCAAATCCAACAGTAAGGGTAGAAAATTTAGAATATGCTGTACCTCATAGAGAAGCACAAGCAAAAAACATTCTGGAAGAAATTGTATGGCACAAGGATATTGAAATTCAGAATTTTAAAAAAATAGTCTCTTTAGAAGATCTCATCAAAAAGATTGAAAAACTTCCTACTCCCAAAGATTTTTACAAAAATATCTTGGAGTCAAAAATAAAACCAGGAGTTATTGCTGAAATAAAAAAAGCTAGTCCGAGTAAAGGAGTTATTAGAAAAGATTTTAACCCTGAAAACATAGCAATTTGTTATGAAGGATTAGGTGCATCATGTATCTCAGTACTTACCGATAAAAGGTTTTTTCAAGGTAGTTATGAAATACTCGAAACTGTAAGGAAATCAACTAATCTCCCTCTACTCTGCAAAGATTTTATTATTTCTGCGTATCAGATTTATAAAGCAAGGGTATCTGGTGCTGATGCAATATTATTAATCGCTGCGATTTTAAGTGATGATGATTTAATTTATTTAAAGAAAATAGCTGATAATTTAAAGATGAGCGTTCTTGTTGAAGTCCATAACTCAAATGAATTAGAAAGGATTCTAAAGTTAAAATCTTTTAATTTGATTGGAATAAATAATAGGGACTTAAAGACTTTTAAAACGGATTTAAAAACATCAAAAGAATTGATGCATACGTATGCAGATATATTTTTAAAACAAAATATTATTCCCATAAGTGAATCTGGAATTAATTGTGCCGAAGATTTAGAATCGCTTAGATCTATTGGAATCATGGGAGTATTAATTGGTGAAACTTTTATGAGAGAAACTGATATTGAACAATCGTTCAAGAAATTATTTAACTCAATTTAATATTGACTTCAAATCGTGCTATAAAATTGAATAAACAGAGTTGTACTGAATATATATGCAGGCTGTAATTTTAACAGGTATAATCGCAGGATTTGTGCATGTCGTTAGTGGCGCTGATCATCTAATTGCAATGGCACCAGCAGCAATTAATAATCCCCAAAAAGCTCTTAAAAATAGTTTCTCATGGGGCTTGGGACATTCTTCAGGAGTCCTTTTGTTAGCTTTTCTAACGATTTTTATTAAGGATATTACGCCATTAAACAAATTTTCTAGTATTGCCGAATTCCTAGTTGGAATTTCACTTCTAATTGTTGGAGTATTTGCTATAAAAAATTCTTTTCAATTAAGTATCCACTCGCATTCCCATAAGCATGAGAATGGAATTGCCCATCGTCACTTTCACTTTCATGTGAAGGAACAAAAAAATAATAATAAGCACTCACATGCTTTGACTGGTTTAGGCTTGCTACACGGTATAGCTGGAGGTTCACATTTTCTTGCAGTTCTTCCTGCTTTAGCACTACCTTTAACAAGCGCTTGCTTATATTTGATTTCATATTTGATTGGTTCACTCATAAGTATGAATCTTTTTACTTGTTTAATATCTTTTACTACCTTTAAAGCAAGTCAAAAATTTATTAAAAGATTAATAGCTGTAGCAGGAGGGCTTTCCTTTTCTTTGGGATTATTTTGGATTCAAAGAAGTGCTTCTGTTTTTTTGAATTAAAAATTTTTTTAATTTAGGAATAATTAATTTAGAGGTGACAATCCCAATTATTTTTTCGTTATTGATTAATCCAAATTTATTACTATCTTCGCTAAATTCAATATTGTCGCCAATAACCTCAACGTTATTTTGATTTACTGAATTTATCCTTTTTATAAGGTTTTTATTTTTAATTGGATGATTAAAAATAACTATTTGTCGATTTTTAAGTATTGATTTATTCTTTTTATATTTTTTAAAAAATACAATATCTCCTTCTTTTAGGTAAGGAAACATCGAATCACCACTAATAATCGCGGTTTTTCTTAAACCTAAAAAAAATAAAATAAAATCAAAAAAACTTTTGAAAATAACTCTGATTAACTAGCTTTTACAAAAGCGTCTGATCTTCCTTTTGATGCCCAGAAAATATTATGAATTTTTTCTACATAACTCATGAGTTCTTCAGCTTGGGCTAAGTCAATATTAACTTTGCATGCACTGCATAATTTGGCCGCCTTCCAAATGGTTTCATGTAAGTCTGGATAAGTTTCTAAGTGAACTGGTTTAAAGTAATCTGTCCACAAAATTAGGATCTCTTTCTTTGTTTCTTTTGCTTGCTCTTCTTTAACTGCAACATATCTAGAAAATGTATTACTGTATGCAGCCCACTCTGCTGAATCAGTGCTAGAAGGAGCTTCTAATGCAATAAGTTTTTTTGTCATTGATAAAACTGCTTCAGCTGCAACTCTCGTAGATGCTGGGTCGTAAACACCACAAGGACCATCGCAGTGAGCAAGGACTGTCATTGGGGATTTTTTATCTAGAAAAGAATTGATGAATTTACTTAACATTTCAAATATTTGGTGTTGTATATATATTACTTGGAGATTAACTAAATTGAAAAGCCTTAGATATTTTTCTTACTTAATTTAATTGACTTTTAATAATTCAACTTCAAAAATTAAAGTCGCATTAGCAGGTATTACATTTCCAGCTCCTCTTGATCCGTATCCAAGTTCTGGAGGTATTGTTAATTTTCTTTTGCCTCCAACTTTCATGCCTGCTACACCTTCGTCCCAACCTTTTATTACTCGTCCAGCACCCAATGGAAAGCTGAATGGAGCTCTGCCGATACTGGTATCAAATTGTGTCCCGTCTTCTAGTGTTCCTGTGTAATTTACAGTAACTGTTTGCCCAGCACTAGCTTCATCTCCTTCCCCGTTTACGATATCTGTAATAATTAGACCACTTTCTGTAGTCCTTGAATTGTTGTCTGATGGTGTTTCTTCTGCCATAGCGAACAGTGTAGGATTTGGGTCTGATGGGTCTAATTCAAATAAATTATTATTTGAGACATTTGATGATTTTGCAACAGGTGTTCTTTGAACTGACTGAGTTTCTGATTCAGCAGCATTAACAACTTGAGGTGAATTAAATTGACTGAAAAGAGTTAATGAAACACAAAAAACAAAAACTGCAAAACTAATAATGACTTCTTTCACTTAAATTTTGAAAGTTACTAGAACTTAGTCTACAGAATGAAGGTACAATAAATGGGTGATTATATATTTAATTTCTTAATTTTAGATTGTTAATCCCAACTCAAATTAAAAGTCTAAGACAATATTTTTACCCTTGTTTAGGAGGGATTTTAGGAGGAATTTCCGTTTCAACTCATTTTTGGCTGATTTTTATGCCGATATCATTATTTATTTTATGGAAGGGAAGTGAAGTGAGAATAGCAAATTTTTGTTGGGGTTTTTTCTTTATCTTGATAAGTCATTCTTGGCTTTATGATCTTCATCCATTGACATGGCTTGGGTTTTCATGGCTTGCAAGTTTAATTATTGCCATTTTAATATTATTATTTTGCGCTTTTTTGGGTGGGATATTAGTTTATTTATGGGGATTGTTAGTTGAAATTATTCTGTGGAAAGAGGATGTTTTCAAAATGAAAACATTACCTTTAACAGTAAAAGTATTTTTTTTATCTTTGACTTGGGGTATTGGTGAATTGATACTTTCTCAAACACCTTTTTTTTGGATAGGTTTAGGAGAGAGTCTTATCCCAGGTGATATTTATCTTGCTGGTTTAGCAAGATGGATTGGTGCAAGTGGTTTATGCGTATTACAAATATTGATTGGATTTTGGATTTTTTATATTCAAGGTAGATGGCAAAGAAAACTTTTCTTTAAAAAAATATTTCTTTTAGGACTTTTGGTTTTTATTTTCTTACATTTATTTGGAGGCTTAACAACTCCAATAAAAAGAAATTATGAATATCCAGTAGCTATTTGGCAAACTAATATACCAACAAGAGAAAAATTAAAAATAAATGATGAATTTATTGAAGAAAAGCTATCTATCGCTCAAAAATATGCTTTATCTAACGAAGCGAAACTTCTTGTTGCTCCTGAAGGAACTCTATCTAATAATTTTTATTTTTCTAAAGGCTTTAAGGTTAATACCTTGTCAGGAGGTTTTAGAAATTCAAATAATGAGTTAAGAAGTTCTTTACTCGGATTTCAAATTGGAAATAAATCTTTTACCTCATTTATAGATAAAAATAGACTTGTTCCAATAGGTGAAAAAATACCTAGATTTCTTGATAGTTTTTCAAGAGGATTATCTGCAGTAGGAGGAATTCAGCCAGGCTCTGATTCAAGATTTTTTGATCCTAAATTTACACCCCCACTAGCAGTAGCTATATGTTACGAAATTAGTGATGGACTAGAAATAAGAAAGGCTATTAATAGCGGTGCAAAATTAATAATAACTGCAGCAAATTTAGATCCATATCCAGCTAAGCTTTATAATCAATTCCTATCTTTGGCTAGATTAAGAAGTATTGAAAATAAGAAAAATAATTTACTAATATCAAATACCGGCCCTTCGGGCTTAGTTCAAGATGATGGAAAAATAATTAAACTTTTAGATTATGATGTTGAGCAAAATGAAATAGTGTTCCCTAATTTTTCATCTGAAAAGACTTTCTATACAAAATTTGGAGATAAACCTATTTTGTTTTTGTTTATATTTTTTATGGGATTAAATATCTTTTGGAAAATTAATTAATTAATCCACCACCTAATAAAATTTCTCCTTTATAAAAAACTGCAGCTTGTCCTGGCGTTACCGAACTTTGACTTTCTTCAAAAATAAATTTAAATGTTGTAGTTGGATTATCTAAATTTTTCAAAGGTATTAATGTTCCTTTTACTGGATGGCTTCTATATCTGATTTGTGCTTCTACTTCTATCTCTTGCTTAGGTCCTTCGATTGAAACCCAGTTAACCTTACTAATTATTGCCTCTTTATTAAATAGATCACTTTTATCTGCTACATAAACTATGTTTTTTACCCTGTCTAAACTTTTTACATATAATGGATCTGGCCAAGAAATGCCCAACCCTTTTCTCTGACCTACCGTAAAGTGCTGAATTCCCTTGTGAGTTCCAAGGACTTTCCCATTTACATGCACAATTTCTCCTTCTTTGGGTTCAATGTGTTTGTCG
>QCRH01000012.1 GCA_003211955.1 Prochlorococcus sp. AG-459-O09
AAACTTCTAGGATTGTTTTTTGATGAGGTGTTTCCAACCACTCTGCAATATTATCTTTTAGTGGAATAGGTTGAGAGGGTAGAGAAACAGCTTTTTCAATATTGGCAGCATAAGAACCACTTTGAGTAAACAAAATGGAATCTTCCCCAGCATCAGCAGTGACCATAAATTCTTTAGATGAAGCACCGCCAATTGCTCCGCTATCAGCTTCAACCCCTACTGTCTGCAGTCCACAAGATTTAAAAATATTTTCATAAGCATTGCCCACCTTTTCATAGAAAGAAGCCAGATCGTTTTCTGAAGAATGAAAAGAATAACCATCTTTCATTATGAATTCTCTACTTCTCATTAATCCAAACCTTGGCCTTATTTCATCTCTAAATTTTGTCTGAATTTGATAAAAACATTGAGGCAATTGCTTATAGGAGTTGATGGTCTCTGACGCAATACTCGTGATAACCTCTTCGTGAGTTGGAGCTAAACCAAATTCTTTTCCTTGTCTATCTTTGAGATTAAACATGATTCCTTCCCCTGCAGTATATCCTTCCCACCTTTCACTTTTTCTCCACAAATCGGCAGGATGAAGTTGGGGTAATAGTAATTTTGTACAACCAATACTATTAAGTTCTCTCTCTATTATTGCGGATATTTTTTCAATAACTCTAAGCATTATTGGCATGTATGCATAAATACCGCTGTTAACTCTGCGAATATATCCAGCTTTTAAAAGTAATTGATGTGAAATAATCTCAGCTTCAGAAGGTGTGTCACGAAGTGTCCCCAGAGGAAATGAGGTTGTCACGCGCATACAAAAAAAATCCTTAATAATATTTAATTTTATCAATTAAGATGAAAAAATAATTTAATGTGTCTTGAGTCCCTCAACGCGGCTAGTCTAAAAATATTGTTTCTGCTAACTTCGTCAGTAATGAAGTTCAAACTCTTTTAAAAGTTTATTATTACTAAAACATTTTCTTAAGTTTATGGAAAATATAGATTCCAATATTACTAGCGAAGAGGAATTAGTAGGTATTGATGAAGTTCAAAAATTCCTAAACAGATCAAGAGCTTCTGTCTATAGATATACAAATACAGATTTAAGAAATCTAAACCCTAGTTTTAATCCAAGAAAATTAAATCCCGAATTTAGAACTGATCAAAAAGATCCTTTAAAGTTTCATCCCAATGAAGTAGCAAGATTTGCAAAAGATATTTTAAGAATTAAGGAGGTTACTGTAGAAGTCTTTAATTCACCTTCCTCCGCGGCTCAAAATATACTGGTGCAAATATTAGACGAACTAAAATCTATTAGGTCTTTGCTAGAAAAAGAGTAATTAAATAGTTACTAAGCAATGTTTTGATTTATTGACATTTTGAATGTAGGATAATGTTGTTTAATTATCTCCTTAATCTTTACCAATTAAGAGTTCTTGAGTTACACGAAATCAAAGCAGTTTATTCAAAGTAAATCAAGCGAAGAATCTTCTCATGGTTCTGCTCGAAGTGATTTTGAAAGAGATGATGATGACCCCTTAAGTATAAGGAGTTTATCAATAACATCTTTAGGTATTATTTTTGCCTTTTTGACAATTTTTTTACCTTCAATAAGCATTTTAATTGGAAGACCTTTATCTCAAGGAAACGAGATAATTCACAGTCACGATTTTAAAAAAGATGGACCTTAGTTCAATACCTCCATCTCCAATGAAGGGAATAGTAAATATTGTTGTTGAGATACCTGCTGGGAGTAGGAATAAATATGAATATTGCTCTGATGCAGGAATAATGGCCTTAGACAGAGTATTGCATTCTTCAGTGAGGTACCCTTTTGATTATGGTTTTATCCCAAATACCCTCGCTGATGATGGTGCTCCTCTTGATGCAATGGTGATAATGGATGAGCCTACTTTTGCTGGTTGTTTAATAAAAGCTAGACCTATTGGAGTTTTGGATATGCATGATTGTGGTGCATATGATGGAAAACTTTTATGTGTTCCTATGGCTAATCCTAGGCAGAATAATATAGTGAGTATTAATCAAATTGCTCCTAATCAGCTTGAGGATGTTGCTGAATTCTTTAGAACAAGTAAAGGACTTGATGGAAGAACAGTTCAAATTGACGGTTGGAGGGATTTTGATGTGGTTGAAAATTTATTGAAAAGTTGTATGCCTCTAAAAAAGAAAAACGTTAAAGTACTTAAGAAATCAAAGATTAGTAAATTAAATTGAAAAAAATAATTTTTTATAGTTATTTAAAATGCTCTACATGCCGAAAAGCTGCAAAGTGGCTTGAAAGCAAAGATTTTGAATTTCAGTTAATTGATATTGTAAAAGAACCTCCACTTGTTAATTATTTAAATCTAGTCTTAGAACAATACTTTGACGATAAGAAAAAGATTTTTAATACAAGAGGTAAAGCCTTTAAAACGCTTGATCTTGATATTGATCGTTTGTCAAAGGAAGAAATTATTCAACTTCTTTTAAGTGATGGAAAATTAATAAAAAGACCATTTTTGATTTACGAAGGGGAAAAAGTAATATTAGGTTTTAACGAAATTGAATATGCCAAACAAATTATATAAGTTTAAAAAATCCAGAATTTATTGATTTTATGCCTGCTTCTATTAAAAGTTTTTTAAAAGAATGGGGTCTCCTCATTCTACTAACTTTTTTTGTTTCTTCTTGTAGATCATTTTTGGCAGAACCACGTTACATCCCTTCTGGTTCAATGCTCCCAGAATTGCAAATAAACGATAGGCTGATTATTGAAAAATTTTCGCTAAGAAACTCTTTGCCAAAAAGAGGAGATATTGTCGTTTTTAACTCACCTTACTCCTTTGACCAGAAATTAATTTCATTAAGATCTAAGCCTCTACCAAAAAAAAGATATTGTTTTTTGATGAGTTTTCCTCCAATGTCGTTTATTCCTGGTATAAGGGATCAAGCTTGCGATGCTTATATTAAAAGAGTGGTGGCCCTTCCAGGAGAAATTGTAAGTGTAAACTCTAATGGTGAATTAATAATTAATAATAAATTAATTCCTGAACCCTATGTCTCTTATAAGTGCTCATTATCCCTATTTAATAATTGTGGTAAATTTGAAAACATAAAAGTGCCAGAAGATCATTTTTTGGTTTTAGGGGATAATAGGGCAAATAGCTGGGATGGAAGATATTGGCCTGGAAGTAAATTTCTCCATAAAAAAGAGATAATTGGTAAAGCATATTTCAGATTTTGGCCTCTTAGTCAAGTTGGCTTTTTCAATAAATAAATTCTTTTTTCTGCCTCTGACTTCATCGAATAAAATTTTAGAAAGGGTTTTAATTTAAAGTGCTCCTGAAGCAGTTGAATCAATTATTCCTCCTAAGTGGGTTGTAATGTTTAGAGCGGTAATAACAGGGGGCTTGTTGGGATCATTAAAAAGGTCAATTATAGTTATGCCACCATTACCTTGTTTTATCATCCAAATATTTGAATAATTAATCCCAAGGATGTTGCAAATTAGAGTTTTATTGACTGCATCATGAGCAACCACAAGGCTAAGATCATTATCTTTTTGAGATTTGCAAATTTTATTAAAAGCTTCTACTGACCTTTCTGATACATCTCTTATAGATTCACCTTCGGGCATTATTACTTCTTCAGGTTTATCATGCCAATTTTTTAGTAAAGCAGGCCACTTTTCTCTAATTTCTACTTCCAGTTTGCCTTCCCATAATCCGTGACTAATTTCTACAAGTGAATCTATTTTCTGAATTTTTAAATCTTTGCTATTTTGAAGGATTATTTGTGCAGTCTCATAAGGCCTATTCATAGAACTTGAGAATGCCTTGTGGAAAGAAATATTTCTCAAATATTCAAAAGTCTTTCTAGCTTGATCTTTTCCGTTTTCATTTAAAGGTATATCAATTTGGCCTTGGAATCTTCCTTCTTTGTTCCAGTTAGTTTCACCATGCCTTATAAGAAATATTCTAGAATCTCCAATTTGATTTGGAATATTTTTATTCAGATGGGAGGTTTGATTTAAGCATTCAATTTGTGTCTTAAAAGAGTTATCTTTTTTTGAAATATTGAGTATAGAGAAAGAAGCATTTTCTAATCTTATTTTCCTAAAACCTTGCTTAGGCTTTCCTAATAACAAGAGGATTAAACATCTGAGAATCGCATTATGTCCCACAATTAATATATTCACATCATCTTTGTCTAGATAAATTTTTAAAATATCATCTACAAAATTTGTTGCTTGAAAAAATAACTCTTGAATTGGTTTATAAGTCTTTTTGTCATTTCTTTTTAAGATTAGATTTTCTGGATCATTTTTCCATATAGGGTAAATTTCTGGAAATTTATTTTTTATTTCATCAATTTTTAGACCAGACCATTCACTAAGATCGACCTCTAGCAAATTATCATCAAATTCAATGTTTTGCTCTTTATTAAGGGTCTTTTTAATTGTTTTTGCAGTCTCCGCCGCTCTCACAAGTGGGGAGGAATAGATTTTATCGAAGTTTATTTTTGATAATGCTTTTCCTGCTTTTCGGGCTTGTTCGTATCCTTCATCAGTTAATAATGAATCGTCTGTTCTTCCTTGAATTAATCCTTTTGCATTGAAACTGCTTAGCCCATGCCTAACCAAAACTAATCTTATAGCCATTATATAAATTTGAAAATTAAGATAATTTAATCATCTCATGGCGTGATTAAAATAGATATATAAATATAAGGAAATTCAATGATAACTAAGTATAGTTTTCAACAATATAATAAATTATGATCTTTAAAAATATTTCTAAGTCAAAACTCACTTTAGCTTTTATTTCTATAGTCATAACTTTCTTTGTATGGCAACAAGGCTTAAGAGATAGTTTAAATAGACCATCTGTCTCATTTGATATTAGTCAAAAAGAGCAAGAAATTGCTGAATTATCTGTTCAATCAATACCTGTAAATCTTAAAAAAATTTTTATTATTAATGATCCTGTTGACCAAATAAATAAATCACTCTCTGAGGTCTCATTTGAAGATCTAACAGAAAGAAATAAATTAATTAGAATTATTACTTCAGAAACAAATGATCCTATAATATATGAAAATAGATCCAAAAATTTTGAAAATAAAAACTTTAAATTTCTGATTGATGAGATAGAAAAAAAATCTAATAATAATTCATATAAACCAAATTCTGATAAATTTGATTTATTTAAAGGTGATAGATTTATATATCACCTATTAAGCCGGAAATTTGATTTTGACGATAGTGCATTAATAACTAAATCATTTTCAAGCAAAATGTTTTTAAAAATATTAGCCATAAGACTAATACCCCTTTTAACAATACTTATTGGCTCTATTCTGGCTTTAAAAATATTATGGAAAACCATATCTTTGAAAAAGTTTAGTTGGAAAGAAATTAAATCCTTAGATTTAGAATTAATAGATATGGTTTTATTAATTGCGGGTGGATTTGTTGTTTTAGGAGAAGTTGTATCACCTTTGTTTTCTATCAGCTTGGTTGAACTTTTTTCTAAAAATATCTCTAATGAATTGTCTCAATCTTTAAAAATTTTCTTTGGATATCTTTTTATGGCTATTCCGCCATTAGGGATAGTTTATTATCAAATTAAATCTTTAAATGGTCAATTTACTTTTAAAAAGGATTATTTGCAGTTCAATTTCTTGCCAATAAAATATGCAATTATTCAGGGCATTAAAGGTTGGTTAGCAATTGTTCCTTTTGTTTTATTGATCTCCCTTATTATGAATAGTCTGATCGATAATCAGAATGGTAGTAACCCTTTGCTGGAAATTGTTCTTAATAATAATAATTACTTATCATTTTTTCTATTATTTATAACAACAACTCTATTAGCTCCTTTATTTGAAGAGATTATATTTCGTGGTATTTTACTACCAACTCTATCAAGAGATTTTGGAATAATTTCGGGCATCATAGTTTCAGCCTTTATCTTTGCATTAGCTCATTTAAGTTTGGGAGAAATGCCACCATTATTTGTTCTAGGGATTGGATTAGGAATTACAAGAATTGCTTCAGGAAGTTTGTTCTCTTCAGTGATTATGCATTCTTTATGGAATGGATTGACTTTCTTAAATTTGTTCTTATTAAGGACATAAAGAATTTAATTTTTTACTTGCGAATCAAACTAAAAGATGTTTATTTAATTTAAGAGCGCCTCTTTCATTTAAAAATAAATCATAGATGAAACCTTATGGGAATAAACTTACTTTTAAAAAAAAAGTTTTAAATGAAAGTAAAAAAAATTCCGACAAAATATTCATAATTAATATCAAATTAATACATCAAATTTTCGACACCATTAATATCTCTCTTTTGGTATTAATTTTCACCTTATTTTTCTTGTCTTTTAATAGTCAAAGGAAATGGTCAAATACATATAAAAACTTATCTAAAACAAGAGCTATTAATAATAATCTGATTGATTTTATTTCTAAAATTGAGGAATTTTATATTAGTGAACTTGAGTCTATTAATACTAATAGAAAAACTAAACCCAAAGATTTAATCTATCTAGATAAACTTCCAGAAAAAAAAGAAAGTTTATTTAAGAAAAATTTAAGTAGTTTCATTGAAGGTTTTAGTGATAGCAAATATCAAAGGGGATATTGATGAAAAAATACAAAAAAATTGTTCGTCTAGTACCCCTTGATCAAAGAAGATTTAAATTTCTCTATATTTTTAGCTTGTTATTAATATTTTGTTTGTTTGGTAGGTTAGTTAAATTGCAAGTCTTTAACGCCTCTGATTTACAAAGGAAAGCTAGAATAATACAGTCTTCTAAAACTAACGCCTTAAAAAAAAGGAGAGCGATTGTTGATAGAAATAATAGACTAATTGCTTACGATAAAACGCTCTATAAATTATGGGCACATCCAAAATATTTTAATTTTCCTGGTGATTCAATAAATAGAGTTCGCAGTATTGAAGAAGTTACAGAAAAATTGTCACCTATCTTGGATATAAATGGTGAAATACTATTGAATAAATTTAATAATGAAATGAGTGGTATCAAGCTTTTGGATAAAATTTCCGAAGAAAAGGCAGAAAAGATTAAAAACCTTAAAATAAGCGGACTTGATCTGTTTAAATACTCGCAGAGATATTATCCACAAGGCGAGCTTTACTCTAATCTTGTCGGTTTTGTGAATGATGAGAATATAGCTTCAGCAGGTTTAGAGCTTTATTTGGATAATCAAATTAAAGTTTTTAATAAAAGTAATTTAATAAAAAGAGGAGGAGACGGAACTCCTCTGCCGGATAATTCAGCCCCAGGTGATTTTATTTCTGATTACAAAAGTTTAGGCCTAACTATAGATTCCAAGTTACAGAAAGCGTCATTTAATGCCTTATCCAAGCAAGTAAGCAAATGGAAAGCAAAGAAGGGATTTGCCATAGTTATGGATGTTAATAATGGTCGGATTCTCTCCTTGGTTACAGTCCCGTCATATGATCCAAATAAATTTTGGCAGTATAATTCTGGAGTCTTTAGAGGTTGGTATTCTCAAGATTTATTTGAGCCTGGTTCAACTTTTAAACCTATTAATCTTGCCTTAGCTTTAGAAGAAAAGATTATCCAGAAAGATGGATTAGTTGAAGATATTGGAAAAATTAATGTGGGAGGATGGACACTTTCTAATTGGGATAAAAAAGGTAACGGATACATTGACTATCCAAAAGTATTGCAGGTTTCAAGTAATGTTGGAATGGTAAAAATAATGCAAAATTTAGACCCTAAAATTTATTGGGATTGGCTTGAAAATTTAGGTATAAATAAAAATTTAGAGACTGACTTATTTGAATCAACTGCTGGCCAACTAAAGAGAAAAGATTTATTTGTAAATCAATCAATTGAGCCTGCAGTAACTTCTTTTGGTAAAGGGTTCTCAATCTCGCCACTTAAATTGGTTCAACTTCATGCGGCTCTAGCAAATGGTGGTTTTGAAGTGACTCCTCATGTAACCTCAACTTTCAAAGAAAGAGTTAATAAAAATCCAAAAAAACAATTTTTTTCAAACGAAGTCTCTAAAACTGTTCTTGAATGGATGGAGAGCGTAGTTGATAAAGGTAGTGGATCTGGAGTAAAAATCGAGGATTATAGGATAGCAGGTAAAACGGGTACTTCTCAAAAAGCTTTAAATGGTTCCTATACAAGTAAAAAAGTTTGTAGTTTTGTCGCGATCTTACCAGTTAATGATCCGAAATATGTTGTTCTTGTAGTCGTTGATGAGCCATCTAAATCTTACGCATATGGTTCAACTGTTGCTGTACCAGTTGCTAAAGAAATTATCGAGAGTTTGATAGTAATTGAAAAAATACCCCCCAAAGTTAAAGATCATAGAATGATTGTTAAAAAACCCTAAAATTTTCCAATTTTATAAATATTTAGTTCATTATCTGATGATTTCATCAGGAATAAAAGCTAGTTTATGTATATGTATATATGATTATCTAGATATGAAATCAATTTTAGAGCAATTGTCCTCAATGACCGTTGTTGTCGCTGATACTGGAGATTTAGATTCGATAAAAAAATTTCAACCAAGGGACGCCACCACCAATCCATCGCTAATACTTGCTGCTGCTAAGAACCCTGATTATGTGAAATTAATTGATAAAGCTTTAGAAAGTTCAGAAAATGCATTACCCGAAGGATTCTCCGAAATTGAATTAATCAAAGAAACTGTTGACCAAGTTTCAGTATTTTTTGGAAAAGAAATTTTGAAAATTATTTCAGGGCGTGTATCTACAGAAGTTGATGCAAGACTAAGCTTTGACACCGAAGCTACAGTAGAAAAAGCGAGAAAATTGATCAATCTTTACAAAAATTTTGGAATTGAAAAAGAAAGAATTTTGATTAAGATTGCTGCAACTTGGGAGGGAATTAAGGCAGCTGAAATTCTGGAAAAAGAGGGTATCAAGTGCAATTTAACTTTACTTTTTAACTTCTGCCAAGCGGTAGCTTGTGCTAATGCAAAGATAACTCTAATTTCTCCGTTCGTTGGTCGTATATTGGATTGGCATAAAGCAAAAACTGGTAAAACTAGTTTCGTTGGCACTGAAGACCCTGGTGTTATTTCGGTCACACAAATATACAAGTACTTTAAAGAAAAGGGATTCAAGACAGAAGTAATGGGAGCGAGTTTTAGAAATCTTGATGAAATAAAAGAATTAGCAGGTTGCGATCTTTTGACAATCGCACCAAAATTTCTCGAGGAACTGAAAAAAGAAAAAGGAGAGTTAGTTAGAAAATTAGATGTAAGTACCCAAATAAATAATTCTATTGACTACGAATTTGAAGAAAAAGATTTCAGATTAAATATGTTAGAAGATCAAATGGCAAGTGAAAAGCTTAGTGAAGGTATTACTGGATTCAGTAAGGCTATAGAAGAATTGGAAGAGCTGCTACTAAAGAGATATTCAGAGATTAAAAATCATAAATTGATTTCTGCTAACTAAATTTAAGTTTGAATTGAAAAAAAAGAATTAAGTTCCACTTTTTGTTAAAAGTCTTCTGATAACTCTTTTTGCAATATCTTCATAACTCATTTCTCCTGATAATATTTGAGCAATACGTTTAGGTGCTGTTTTTCTTTTGACACCTAATTGGTATCCAGTTCTAGGAAATCTATAAAATACTTGGGCTATTCTCCTCCCCCAAGCCATTGATTTCCCCCAAATGTTGTTAATTTTTTTCGTATAAAGATTTAAATCATCTACTTTTCCTGATAGGCACTGATCTATGTATTCTGCAGCATAAAAACTGCTAATTAAAGATGGTCTAATGCCTTCAGCTAAAAATGGATCACATAGAGATGCTGCATCTCCAACCGCTAAAACTTTGTCACCATTAATTGAGTGGAAGCCGTTCCATATTCTCAGTTTCTTACTAATTGTTATATGAGGAAAATCATCAAAACCGAAGCTTCTGATTACTTGTTTATTTATAGCCTGATTTTCAAGAAGACCATTATTTATAAAAGTACCTAAACCAATATTTAAGCTTTCTTCTAGGGGGAATGCCCATGCAAATCCATATTTTATAAATCCAAACTCAAATCTAACTGCATCTCTAGGTATTTCACCTAACCCTTTCAATCTTAATGAGATTGTGTTCGCAAATTTCGGTTTTCTTGGCCCTAAATTTAAATAACTAGCCCATTTCGATTGGGATCCATCTGCAATTACAAGAAATTCTGCAATATATTTTATTTTGTTATTGCAAGTAATTTCCCATTTATCATTTTTTTTAATGATTTTTTCTATCAATAATGGTCTCATTATCTGAGCTCCATTACTTAAAGACTTATCAAGTAATAATTGATCAAGTTTCTCTCTTTCAATAATCCAAAATGGGGATTCACCAGTTAAATCAGCAGTTACATTATCTGTAGCCTTCCATCTGAATTCAACATTCTTAATTTTTGAAGCTATGGCATCTTTTATATCTAAAGGAAGAAATCTTTGCATTGAAGATGCCATCCCCCCTGCACATGGTTTAAAATCTTGGGATTTTTCTTTTTCGATAATTAAAACAGAATATCCTTTCTTTGATATGTTAAGAGCAGTGGAAGATCCTGATAAACCTCCACCAATTATTACAACGTCAAATTCTATCAAACTTTTAGAATTTCCTTTTCTTTTTCGGACAATTTAGTTTCTATTAAGGCAATATATTTATCAGTAATTTTCTGAATTTCAGATTGATTATCTCTTGATTCGTCAATAGAAATAAGACCATCTTTTTCGTCTTTTTTTTCTTTATCAACAGCATCTCTTCTGATATTTCTCAAAGCTACTTTTCCCTCCTCTGCATATTTAGAGGCCAATTTACAAAATTCTTTTCTTCTCTCTTCTGTTAAAGGAGGAACATTTATTCTTATTACTTTTCCATCATTATTTGGAGTAATACCTAAATCACTCATGGAAATAGATTTCTCTATCGCTTGCAAACATGAAATATCGAAAGGTTGTATTGAAATTGTTTGCGAATCAACAGTGCTTATAGAGGCAAGAGATTTGATTGGTGTTTCTGCTCCGTAGTACTCAACACTTACTCTGTCTAACAAGGATGCATTAGCTCTGCCTGTCCTAATTGTATTAAAGTTTCTTTGTGTGGCTTCAATACTTTTATTCATATTTTCTTGAATTTCTTTTTCTTTCATAATTAAAAAAATTTAATGATCTCTAACTAATTAAAGAGCCTATTGGCTCACCAGCAACAGCTTTAGAAATGTTCCCTTTTTTGAATATATCAAAAACCATAATTGGGATATTATTATCTTTGCAAAGTGCAATCGCAGTACTGTCCATTACTGCAATTTCATCACTAAGAACTTGTTGATAACTGAGAGAGGAATATTTTTTTGCATCTTTAAATTGATTAGGATCACGATCGTATACTCCATCAACTTTAGTAGCCTTCATAACAACTTCAGCGTTTATCTCTGCTGCCCTTAAAGCTGCCGTAGTATCAGTTGTAAAAAATGGATTTCCGCATCCACCTCCGAAAACTACAACTCTACCTTTTTCTAGGTGCCTCATGGCTCTTCTTCTGATGTAGGGTTCGGCAATTTCCTGCATTTCGATTGCTGTTTGCACTCTGGTTGCAACTCCTACTCTCTCAAGACCATCTTGAAGTGAAATAGCATTCATTACTGTTGCTAGCATCCCTACATAATCAGCAGTCGCTCGATCCATTCCGTCTGCAGATCCTTTAAGTCCCCTAAAAATGTTTCCACCACCAACAACTATTGCAAGTTGTACATTATTTTCGACTACTTTTGAAACATCCTCTGCAATTGACTGAACTATAGCAGGATCAATACCATAAGGTTTTTCACCCATTAGTGCTTCACCACTAAGTTTTAAGAGAACTCTTTTGTAAGTCATTCAATAATTGTACTTTTAAGACCTTAGCAAGTAAATGTGCCAAATTTATTTTTTGTTCTGATATTGCTTGCGACTTTAAACATTTCTAAACCTGCTCAAAGAAAATTTAAATAAAATTTACTTCAACTAAAATTCAACACACTTTTGTGCTTTTATTCCTTGTTCTTTAAATGGATGTCTTATTAGTTTCATTTCTGTAACTAGATCAGCGTAATTGATAATTGAATCAGATGCTCCCCTTCCAGTTAAAACAATATGATTTTTTCTATTATGTAAGCTTTTTAAAAAAGTGATTATTTCTTCGGGTGCAAGGTAACCAAGTTTTGTCGCAATATTAATTTCATCAAGAATGATAAGTTTATAAGATTCGTTTTGTATGTATTTTTTGGCTAGTTGCCACGCCTCTTGAACTAATTTTTCATCTCTTACTCTGTCTTGTGTTTCCCAAGTAAATCCCTCTCCCAATGAATGCCAAGATATGTTTGAAGAAAAGTTTTTAAGTGCTTTTTCTTCTCCAGTGGTCCAGCCTCCTTTGATAAATTGAATTATAGCTACTTTATAGCCATGCCCTATCGTCCTTAGAGCCATACCTAAAGATGCAGTTGTCTTGCCCTTGCCATTTCCTGTGAAAACAATCAATAATCCTTTTTTTGTTTTTCTAATTTGTAGTCTTTCTGCTTGAATATCTTTTCTATGCTGCATTCTTTTTTTATATGAGCTTTCGTCACTTTCCGGTGAAATTTTTCCTCCCATTCCAAGTTTATTTGCTTGATTATCGAGGTTAAGTATTTTCTCGGAAGATGAAGGCTTTTCTTGCATATAATCCTTATTTTTATTTTATTATTATAAATCTTTAAATATTTTTAACTCTTTTAACTTTTAGAAGTGCATTATTAACTGCCTGTTGTTGATCTCTTTTAGTAATCCAGTGGTGATAAGTTTGAGTATGTAAACTAACCGAATGTCCCATCATTCTGGCAGCCACAGTATCAGGTAAATCATAAAAAATTGTTCTTACTGCCCAAGCATGCCTCAGATCGTAAGGTTTTATTTGTAAAGAGTAACGCTTAAACTGGTCTGTAATTTTTTTCCCAATATTTTGTAAGGTTGTAATTTTAAGATCTCTATTGATATTTGGTAGAAGTTCTGGATTTTCACCTAGTTTTGATAATTCGAACTTTTCCACCCATTCAGGATGAAATGGCCAAACTTGATGTTCTCCAGTCTTAGTGGTAGGTAAAACTCTAATAATTTTGTCCCCACAATTAGTAAGAGAACTTAAATCACAAAAAAATACTTCATGATTCCTCAATCCATATGTAGCCATTAAACCAAAAACAAATTTCCAAGACTTGTTTGGTATTTTCTCCCACAGTTTTTCTATTAACTCGTCTTTAGGGAGATCCCTAAATCCTGCTTTGTTCAGACCATATCCTCTAGAATTTAATTTCCAATCTTCAGGTAATTTTATGTCCAAAAACTTAGCCAAAACACTTAAAGAAGTAGCGCATTGTTTCCTGCTTCTAGTACCTTCCTTATAACTTTCAAGTGTTTTTTGAAATATTTTTTCTAAAGCTTCATTCTCATAATCATTGTAAATATTTAGGATTCTTTTCATATATGGTTTGTAAGAACTTCTCCAAGTAGTTTTTCTAGTGCTGGTGAGAAAATCACTTTTATTTTCTTTAAAAAAAAACTCCTCAAATTGATTTAATCTATTTGGGAATTCAAAACCATCATTTATATCCTTTTTATAAGGTTTGCCTATCCAATTAATCCAATCAAATTGATTCAATTCCAATTGCAAATTGATTAATTGTAATTTTTTTTTGGCTTCCTCTAATCCAGAAATATCAGCCTTTAAACCAAGAGATATTCTTTGTATTTTAAAGTTATTTTTATCTTCTTTAGAGGGAAGTGAACCACGGATATTTAATTTCTCTCCTCTTTTCTCAATTTTAAGCTTGCTGCCTTTAGTAGCAAATTTATCATTGACATTATTAATTTCCTGAATTACGTTCATTTACTTATATAATTGACCATATAATGACGTTTTAAATGTTGATTTTCAATCTCCATAAATTTTAAATGGATAAAATAGGCGTCTTACTAATGAATTTAGGAGGGCCTGAACGCATTACTGATGTAGGCCCATTCTTATACAATCTTTTTTCTGATCCAGAAATAATCAGGACTCCCTTCCCTGTTTTTCAAAAGCCCCTAGCTTGGTTAATTAGTACGCTTAGGAGTACTACTTCACAACAGGCCTACCTTTCTATTGGCGGAGGTTCACCTATCAGAAGGATAACTGAACAACAAGCGAGAGAATTACAATCTAAATTAAGGGACAAAGGGTTTAATGCTACTACCTATATCGCTATGAGGTATTGGCATCCTTTTACCGAATCAGCAATTGCTGATATGAAAGCAGATGGCATTGATCAAGTTGTTGTAATACCCTTGTATCCACATTTTTCTATAAGTACTAGTGGTTCGAGCTTTAGGGAATTAAAAAAATTACGAGATTCTGATCATGAATTTAAGAAGGTTCCAATGAGATGTGTAAGGAGTTGGTTCAGTCAATCAGGTTATTTAAAGTCTATGGTCGAATTAATTTCTGAACAAATTTCACATTGTGAAGCACCTTCTAAAGCTCATATATTTTTTACTGCTCATGGAGTTCCTAAGAGTTATGTAGAGGAAGCTGGAGACCCTTATAAACAACAAATTGAAGATTGTTCTTTATTAATTATTAATGAGCTGGAAAAATTTTTAGGGCATAGTAACCCTTATACACTTTCTTATCAAAGTAGAGTTGGTCCTGTTGAATGGTTAAAGCCTTATACAGAAGAAGTGTTAGCTGATCTTGGAAGGTCAAATGTTAATGATCTGATTGTGGTCCCTATAAGTTTTGTTGGAGAGCATATCGAAACTTTACAAGAAATTGATATTGAATATAAAGAAATTGCTGAACAGGCTGGTATAAAAAACTTTCGGAGAGTTAGGGCTCTAAATACTCACCCTACTTTTATTGAAGGTCTTAGTGATCTAGTGATTTCCTGTTTAGAAGGGCCTTTAGTTAATATAGAGGAAGCTTCTCAGTTGCCTGAAAGAGTTAAACTTTATCCACAAGAGAAATGGCAATGGGGTTGGAACAATAGTTCAGAGGTCTGGAATGGAAGGGTTGCAATGATTATTTTTCTTGTTCTTTTTATTGAACTTATTTCAGGCTCTGGACCTTTACATAGAATGGGAATTTTATAAAGAACAATTGATATTTATTTGAAAATTTTAAATTTATTGAAAGATTTTTTTTGAATACATTTCTGACATTACATTTCTAAATGAGGCAAAAGTATTTAATTAAGTTTAATATTTATAGTAAATATTGAATTTTTTAGTGACCCTTACTTCGAGATCCTTTTCAAAGGGTAGTTCAAAACATGAAAATCCAGTTTGGATAACTGGTGCAGATGCACTAATGGATTCTTTAAAAATTCATGGAGTAAAAGTTATATTTGGATATCCCGGGGGAGCCATACTACCAATATATGATGCTGTTCATAAGGCAGAACAAGAAGGTTGGTTAAAGCATTATATGGTAAGGCATGAACAAGGTGGTTCACATGCGGCTGATGGATATGCAAGATCTACTGGTGAAGTAGGAGTATGTTTTGGGACCTCAGGCCCAGGTGCAACAAATTTGGTAACTGGAATTGCCACTGCGCAAATGGATTCAGTCCCCCTCGTTGTAGTTACAGGTCAAGTCCCAAGAGCTGCTATAGGGACAGACGCTTTTCAAGAAACTGATATTTTTGGTATAACTCTTCCAATAGTGAAACATTCATGGGTAATAAGAGATCCTTCAGATATCGCGAAAGTAGTTTCTGAAGCTTTTTTTATAGCCTCATCTGGAAGGCCTGGCCCTGTTTTAATTGATATACCCAAAGATGTAGGTCAGGAGTTCTTTAATTACCAAAGAGTTTTGCCTGGTGAGATTATTCCTAAAGGATTTAAAAGGAATGGAGAAATTAATGATTCCGATATCAATAAAGCAATTAAATTAATAGAAGATTCTGAAAGACCTCTTCTATACGTAGGAGGTGGGGCAATATCTTCAGGGGCTCATGATGAAATAAAAACTTTGGCAAAGAATTATCAAATACCAGTTACCACAACCTTAATGGGGAAGGGCGCTTTTGATGAAAAAGATAATTTATCAGTAGGGATGTTAGGAATGCATGGAACTGCTTACGCAAATTTCGCTGTTACAGAATGTGATCTTTTAATTGCTATTGGAGCTAGATTCGATGATAGGGTGACAGGAAAATTAGATACTTTTGCACCTAATGCAAAAGTAATTCACATAGATATCGACCCGGCAGAAGTTAATAAAAATAGACGTGTAGATGTTGCAATTGTTTCTGATGTTTCAAAGGCTGTTCTTAAAATTAATGAACAATCTCTAAAAAACAAACTTACTTGTCAGACAAAAAACTGGTTAGAAAAAATTGATTTTTGGAAAAATAAACACCCTTTATATGACCCGCCTAAAGAAGGAGAAATTTATCCTCAAGAGGTTCTTTTAAAAGTGAGAGAATTTTCACCAGAAGCTTATGTAACTACAGATGTAGGACAACATCAAATGTGGGCTGCTCAATACCTTAGGAATTCTCCAAGAAAATGGATTAGTAGTGCAGGCTTAGGCACTATGGGTTTTGGATTGCCAGCGGCAATTGGAGTAAAAGCAGCCTTACCTAATTCAGATGTAATTTGTATTGCAGGAGATGCAAGTGTCTTAATGAATATTCAAGAATTAGGAACTTTATCTCAATATGGTCTAAAGGTGAAATTGATTATTATCAATAATCGATGGCAAGGGATGGTAAGACAATGGCAGGAAAGTTTTTACGACGAAAGATATTCCTCATCTGATATGAGTTGTGGTGAACCTGATTTTGTAAAACTTGCTGAGTCTTTTGGAGTTAAAGGATACTTAATTTTTGATAGAAAACAATTACAGAATGAATTAAAAAATGCGCTTGATCATGACGGCCCTGCTTTGATTAATATCCTTGTCAGAAGAGGTGAAAATTGTTATCCAATGGTTCCTCCTGGTAAAAGTAATGCTCAAATGGTTGGATATGTAAATTGTGAAGACTAATTTTTTTGAAATTCGTTATTTTAATAAATTAACTTTAAGATAATTTAAAACTTCGATATTTTTGAATTGAAAAAATTATCAAAAATTTTATTTATAATCTGCTTGATTTTTCTTAATCCCATAATAGTTAACTCGGCCGAAATTCTTCAAATTAAAAGTTCAAATACTATTTTGGTGGGGGATCAAAATAGGAATTTAACGATTGGATTATTTTGTGTAGATGTAAATGAAAATGATGAGCTTGAAGCAACTAATTTACTTAAGAGTGAATTTCCAAGGGGAAGCAAAGTGAAAATAAAACCTTTTGGTTTCAAAGAGAATATTTTGTTAGCCAAAGTTTTTAATATTAAAGGTACTAAGGAGATGACAGAATTATTACTCGCTAAAGACTTAACTAGTGAAATTTGCCCAAGTTAACAATCTTTATGAGCAGATAAAATTCCATTGTCTCGAAAATGTTTTGCTCCTTCTCCAGGAATTAAATTCATTTTTTAATTTGTATGTACATAAATTTGAGATGTCTATATTTGTATTGGGAATGTTCTCATTCAAAAGTTGTCTATAAGCAGATCTTTTAAGATCAAGTTGATTTAAGTTTTTCTCTTTGAAGCGATTTGAATCACTAAAACAAAGATCTTTTTCAGATTTAGTCAAATTAAAGGTTATGTTTTTATTTTCGGCCTTTTTATAAAATTCTTTGAGTGTCATTTTATCAACTAGATAATGTTCCTTCGAAATCGCTGGTCCTATTGCAACAATTAAGTTATCTCTAGATGTCCCTAAATTATCGAAAATTTTAACCAGATTTTTTATTATTTTTTTTTCTAAACCTCTTCTTCCACAATGCAAGGTTGCTACATTTCTTGTCTTTTTATCTGCAAAAAATATTGGCATACAATCAGCTGTGTAAACCCATAAGTTTTGATTCCATTTATTACCAACAAGACCATCTGCATCAACCTTAATACCTTCTCCTGAATGTGATCCAAAAACTATTACATTGCTGTGAATTTGATTGGAAACACAATTTATGTAATTTTCATTAAAGTGATTCCCTAATAATTGAAGATATTTCTCAGAGCTTGACTTCGTAAAATATGCATGCTTGAAATTATTTTGACTAAGGATAGGTGATGAATAATATTCAAATTTTTTGTTTTGAATAAAAATTTCAGCTTTTGAGAAGTATATTTCTTTGTATGGAATAGTTCCTGCTCCTAAGCTGAATTTATGAAATTAATTCAATATCTCTCAAGATCCAGAATCCTGCAAATTTTTCGATGAATGGCGTTGACTGTATGGAAATAAATTGATAATCAAAAGAATTTTTTTTATTCTCTAAAAACTTTGTATTCAAAATGTTTGCTTCTTTTTCTGGTAAATCTGTAACTAGCCACTTATCGTCTTCTGAAGCTTCAAGTATGAGTTGGTTCTTATTGATGGCTAATTTAATAGGTTCTAAACAACTGAACCATGCAGAAAGTGCTAAAGATCTATCTTTGCTAAAAAGTCTTAATCCTGGAACTAAGTAATTATCATTTAAATCTTGCTGAATTGGGAAAATTTCTCCAAATTCAATAGGCCAATTTTCTGCTGATTTCAATTCTCCAATTGATATTTCAGAGATAGTTAGAGCATCACCCCTCACTTCTTCTGGTAAAGGTGTAGGGGGGGTTTCCATTTTAGAAGTAAAAGTAGGAGCTAATACACCTCTTACATAACCTTTTTCCTTTGGATAAATCTCTTTCTCAAGAAATTCGATTCTATCAAATAAATCGTAAGTTCTTCTACTTACAAGAGCCTCAATACTTACGGCCTCCAGGGATTTTTTAATGATCGATTTCATTGATGACCTCCAGAATCGAACTATTGAAGGTTTCTCCCACCCTTGTTTTTTTGCTTCACATATTGCTTCATTTAGTGCCTTTGTAAGCCATACTGAATTGACTTCATTGGCAGGGCATTTTTTATTCCAACGAAAAATATCTTCTGCCTTGTATTTTTTTGTAGAGCAAATAATTAACTCCCACCTTTTTTTTCCATTTGATTCAACGATTGGTCTCGAGTAGAAGTCTAATTCCCAATCTGAAATTTTTAATTTAAGACTTGACTCCTTTGTTTTATTAATATTCATTTATCTTGTTCTTTTTTATCGAAGAGTGCTTTAGTTTTTAGTGCTCTCCCTGTGGCTTCTTGCATAACTTTTTGCTTATCAATAATTAATTCTCCCGCAGAGTTTTCTAGTAGTGCTGTATTGAGTCCAATGCGCCCTTTTTCGAGGTCAATTTCAGATATTAAAGCTTTTATCATTTCCCCTTCTTTAAAAACTTCTCTTAAAGAACGAATCGATCCATTTGTTAGTGAGGATTGATGAAGAAGTCCACTAGCTCCGCCTAAATCTACAAAGAACCCATATGGTTTTACTGCTAAAACTTCTCCTTCAATTAATTGACCTAATTTTAAACTTGTAAGTATAGAGACTAATGATGCTTTCTTTTCAGAGAGAACTAATTTTCTGGATTCTGGATTCACCTCAAGAAACGCTACTTTTAGAGTTTTGCCAACAAAAGATTGATAGTCTTGACCATCTTTAAGTTGGGATCTTGGGATGAATCCTCTCAATCCATCTACATCACACGTAAGACCACCTCTGTTAAATCCATTAATTAAAACGTTAATTAATTCTCCATTTTTTGCTGAACTTGATACTTTTTCCCAACTTTGCCTAAGAATTAATGCCCGAGCGCTTACTGTTACCATCCCATCAGCATTTTGTTCTTTGATAACCAAAACTTCCATTTCAAGGCCTACAGAAAATTTTTCTTTAAAGTTAGTTATGACACCCAAACCACATTCTTTTTTGGGCATATAGCCAGGTGCTTTCCCACCAATGTCAACATATAGTCCATCACTTTCGATTGCTATAACCTTACCTGAAATTGTTTCTCCTGTAGCCCCAACTGGCTCATTTGCATTTAAAGCCTCCAAAAAAGCACTTTCATCAAAATCGAATTCATCAACAGTTCTTTCTAATTGATAATCTGTGTTTTGCACAGAAAAATTAATGGGCCTATTTAAGTCTTGTTGAGTAAAATCTTGTTGAGAAATATCAAAATCTTTAGTGATTTCCTTACTGTCATTAATTTTTTTTAATGAATCATCTTTAATGATTTGAGGTTTGATTGCGATATTTTCTTTTTTAATTTCTTCTTGCGAATTGGTTTGCTCATTATCTATGTCTTGAGATTTTTTTTGAGTATCTTTCTTGCTTATGTGAAGTACCTGAAGAGGTTTTTTATTGCCCTTTAGTTGGATATTATCTTGGGCGTTTTTATTATTGACTCCCATCGTAGGTAAAATAAGAATAATTAATTATTAACATACTCTAAATGTTAGTACTCAAAATTAAAATTAATGAACTTTAAACCAATACCTAATAAATTTGAACATTTAAATTGGCAAGAAATTGAGAGTATTGCAAAAAACAAAAGATCTACAGTGATTTGGCCATTTGGAGCTGTTGAGCAACATGGGCCGCATTTGCCTCTTGCGACAGATAGTATTTTCGTTGATGAAATTATTAGCGAAGTTTTTAAATTATTCCCTGCCGATATTCCATTAAAAAAACTTCCAACTCAATATATTGGTTTTTCTCCAGAGCATAAGGGTTTTGCAGGGACAATTTCACTTTCCTCAAATTTAATAACTTCAATGATTAAGGAAGTCGGAAGTCAATTATCTGAAATGGGTTTTAAAAGATTGATATTGATTAATGGACATGGAGGTCAAATCTCACTATTAAATACAGCTGCAAGAGAGCTAAGAAGTTTCTCCCCGGAGATGGCAGTTTTTCCTTGTTTTTTATGGAGTGGTGTTAATGGATTAAGTGAATTGTTAACAAAAGCTGAGATCGAGGATGGGCTTCATGCTTCTTTAGCTGAAACAAGTTTGATGCTGGCTTTAAAACCAGAATTAGTAGGTGATGAACGCCCAAATGAGGGTAATAAAATAGAGATCCCTGAAGGTTGGAGTCTAGAGGGCAATGCGCCTACTGCTTGGCTTACTGACGACTTCAGTAAATCAGGTGTCATAGGAGATAGTAGAGGAGCAAATGAGTCTTTAGGGAAAAATTTAAAGAAATTATTGATTAATCATTGGTTCAAATTAATTATGAATCTGATGAAATCAGATTGGCCAAACAATTCTTAAATAAGTTTAAGTTAAAAATGTGACTTAACAATTGAAACTATTTTCATGATATTTAAATAAACTCTCTATAATCATGTAATATTCATGCATAATGAACTAAAGATTACTGACATGCAAACTCTAGAATCAAATAAAAAAACTATTGAAGAATCGACTAATCCGATTTCTTTAGATTTGCCCGACTTCACTACAGATTCTTATAAGGATGCATACAGCAGAATAAATGCAATTGTTATAGAGGGAGAGCAAGAGGCTCATGATAATTACATGTCAATAGCAACTTTAATTCCAAATGAGTTAGAGGAGTTAACTAAATTGGCGAGAATGGAAATGAAGCATAAAAAAGGCTTTACTGCATGTGGAAGAAATTTAGGTGTAGTTGCTGATATGGATTTTGCTAAAAAATTCTTTTCTAAATTACATGGTAATTTTCAAGTTGCTCTTGAAAAAGGAAATTTAACAACATGTCTTTTAATACAAGCTATCCTAATTGAAGCATTCGCAATCTCTGCTTATAACGTATACATAAGAGTTGCCGATCCTTTTGCAAAAAAAATAACAGAGGGAGTGGTTAAAGATGAATATCTTCATTTAAATTATGGTCAAGAGTGGCTAAAAGAGAATCTATCTACTTGTAAAGAGGAATTAATGGAAGCTAATAAGGTTAATCTCCCGTTAATAAAAAAGATGTTAGATGAAGTAGCAGATGACGCATCAGTTTTGGCTATGGACAGAGAAGAATTAATGGAAGAATTTATGATTGCTTATCAAGATACATTGATGGAAATTGGTCTAGATAATAGAGAAATTGCAAGAATGGCTATGGCAGCTATCGTCTAATTGCATTTCTAATTAATTAAGAATTTTAATAATCAATCAATCCTATTTAAGTAGTTACCTCTGTGCTATTGTTCATAACAACGTATAGAAACCATTTATAAGTTTTAAATGTTTGGGTTAATAGGCCACTCAACAAGTTTTGAAGATGCAAAAAGAAAAGCTTCGATGCTAGGCTTTGATCATATTGCTGATGGCAACTTAGATGTTTGGTGTACTGCTCCTCCTCAGCTTGTTGAAAATGTAGAAGTTAAGAGTGCTACTGGAATATCTATTGAAGGTTCTTATATAGATTCGTGCTTTGTTCCGGAAATGCTTTCTAGGTTCAAAACGGCTAGAAGAAAAGTACTAAATGCTATGGAACTAGCTCAAAAAAAAGGGATTAACATTACCGCTTTAGGAGGATTTACTTCTATTATTTTTGAGAATTTTAATCTTCTACAGCATAAACAAATCAGAAATACTTCATTAGAGTGGGAAAGGTTTACTACTGGCAATACTCATACTGCCTGGGTTATTTGTAAGCAATTAGAAATAAATGCGCCTCGCATTGGGATAGACCTTAAAAAAGCAACTGTTGCTGTAATTGGTGCTACAGGTGACATTGGTAGTGCTGTTTGTAGATGGCTTATCAATAAAACTGGGATTTCAGAACTTCTTATGGTAGCAAGACAACAAGAACCACTAGAGCTGTTACAAAAAGAATTAGATGGCGGCACCGTAACAAGCTTAAATGAGGCATTGCCTCAGGCGGATATTGTTGTGTGGGTTGCAAGTATGCCTAAAACTATTGAAATTGATACAGATAAATTAAAAAAACCATGTTTAATGATTGATGGTGGATACCCCAAAAATCTTGATGAGAAATTTCAGGGTGAAAATATTCATGTTTTAAAAGGAGGTATAGTTGAGTTTTTCAATGATATTGGTTGGAATATGATGGAACTTGCGGAAATGCAAAACCCTCAGCGAGAGATGTTTGCTTGCTTTGCAGAAGCTATGATTTTAGAATTTGAAAAGTGTCATACAAACTTTAGTTGGGGAAGAAATAACATTTCCCTTGAAAAAATGGAGTTTATTGGAGCAGCTTCTTTAAAGCATGGTTTTTCTGCGATTGGACTTGATAAGCAGCCTAAAGTATTAACTGTATAAATTATGGCTAAACGTTACCTCCTTGATTTTGAAAAGCCTCTTGTTGAACTTGAGAAGCAGATAGAGCAAATTAAAGAATTAGCTCGAGATTCAGAAGTAGATGTTAGTCAACAGCTTCTGCAGCTTGAAACCTTAGCTGCTAGGAGAAGAGAAGAAATATTTAAATCTCTCACCCCTGCTCAAAAGATTCAGGTAGCTAGACATCCTCAAAGACCTAGTACTTTGGATTTCGTTCAAATGTTTTGTGATGACTGGATCGAATTACATGGAGACAGAAATGGTGGCGATGATATGGCACTAATTGGGGGGATAGGTTCGATAAATAATAGACCAGTGTTGATGTTAGGGCATCAGAAAGGAAGGGATACAAAAGAAAATGTAGTAAGAAACTTTGGGATGGCAAAACCAGGAGGTTACAGAAAAGCACTTAGATTAATGCAGCATGCAAATAGATTCTCTTTGCCAATTCTTTCATTTATTGATACTCCTGGAGCTTATGCTGGTTTAAAAGCTGAAGAACAAGGTCAAGGTGAAGCGATTGCAAGAAACCTTCGAGAGATGTTTGGATTGAAAGTTCCAATTGTGGCTACTGTCATTGGAGAAGGAGGTTCAGGAGGTGCACTTGGAATAGGTGTTGCCGATAGGTTACTAATGTTTGAACACAGTGTTTACACAGTTGCTAGTCCGGAAGCATGTGCATCAATTTTGTGGAGAGATGCTGCGAAGGCACCAGAAGCTGCAACAGCACTTAAAATTACAGGTAAAGATTTACTTAAATTAGGTATAATAGATGAGGTATTACCAGAACCTTCTGGTGGAAATAATTGGGCGCCATTAGATGCTGGCAACACGCTAAAAGAGGCTATTGAGAAACACCTTGATGCTTTGCTGCAAATGCCTGAAGACGAATTAATTGAGGAAAGATACAAAAAATTTAGGGTTTTAGGTAAATTTATCGAAGCAAATAATATTGAAGAGATTTATAGTGAAATCCCCCAAAAAACTGAATAAATTGAAACTAGCTTTTATAACGGGTGCTACTAAAGGTATTGGCAGATCTACTGCAATTACTTTTGCAAATGCTGGCTGGGATTTGATTTTGCTCTCCAGGAATATAGATTTAATGGAGAAACTAAAGAGCGAACTGTTGACTACTAAATCAAAAATTAACCTAGTTAAATGTGATTTATCTAATCCTCTAGAAATAAAGCATCGTGTTAAAGAAGCGATTGAGAAGTATGGGTGCCCTTCAGTATTGATAAATAACGCTGGTTGTGCTTTTAATGGTCCCTTAGTTGAAATGGATTTAGGTCAATGGGAACAAATTATGCAAATAAACCTCACGAGTATTTTCCAAATTTGCAGTTCAATAATTCCTGAAATGAGAAAAAATGGTGGATTAGTCATTAACGTTAGTAGTCATGCTTCTTATAAGGCATTTCCCCAATGGGGAGCGTATTGTATTTCAAAGTCTGCACTAGCCATGTTTACTAAATGCTTGAGGGAAGAGGAGAGATCTAATTCAATCAGAGCCTGCACAATAACTTTAGGTTCAGTAAATACTCCTCTTTGGGACTCAGAATCTATCAATGCCGATTTTGATAGAACTTCTATGCTCTCCTCAAGCGAAGTATCACATACTATTCTCTATATGGCTCAACAACCTGAATCACAGATAATTGAAGACTTAACTTTAATGCCCTCTGGAGGAGCTTTTTAAACATTCTTTTTCTTTTCTTAATCCTTAAAAAGTGATTTTTTTTAGGGCCACGAGAACCCGATTAAACAAGAGAATGTGATATAGTATATAAGCAATTAAGCTTTTGGAAGATACAGTTAATTAAGTTGCATACAATTTTCTGTCAAGAATTTTATGACCTCTACATTACCCAACGATAATATTAGAAACTTTGACGACCAGATTACCAATAAATTAATCTCCGAAATTATAAGAGACAGAATTAAGAATTCTGGTACTAGGTTTAGCGCCAACGATAATATTGCAGATTTTATAAATCCTGGTGAATTAGAGATTTTAGAAAGAGAAGTTTCCTCAAGAGTTAAGGACTTACTAAAGTCTCTCATTATAGATGTTGAGAATGATCATAATACTCAAGAAACTGCTGAAAGAGTTTCAAAAATGTATTTAAATGAAGTTTTTAAAGGTAGATATCATCAACAACCAAAAGTTACAAGTTTCCCAAATGACAAGAATCTTGATGAGATTTATACAGTCGGCCCAATTTCTGTTAGATCTGCGTGTTCGCACCACTTAGTTCCAATTCTAGGAGAGTGTTGGATAGGTATTAAACCTGGGAATAAAGTCATAGGACTTTCAAAATTTGCGAGAGTTGCTGATTGGGTTTTTTCAAGACCTCATATTCAGGAAGAAGCTGTAATGATACTTGCAGATGAAATCGAAAAACTATGTGAACCTAAAGGTTTAGGAATTATTGTTAAGGCCCAACATTATTGTATGAAGTGGAGGGGAGTCAAAGAACCAAATACAAGTATGATTAATTCTGTGGTTAGAGGCGATTTTAGACACGATTTAAGTTTAAAACAAGAATTTTTTGAGCTTGTAAAACAACAGTCCGCTACTAATAATTACTAATTTCTTTTTAAAAACTTAAAAAGATCTTCTGTTTTTTTAATATCTTTTAAACCTGGAGATATTTCAATACTACTTGAAATATCTAATCCATCTGGTTTGAAATCAGTGAGGATTTCATCAATCCATTCAATTGATATTCCACCTGCCAACCACCATGGTTTGCTAAATTCCAAATTCTTTAAATAAATAGAATTTATTTTTTTGCCTGAACCTCCATAAGTTTCTTTATTCCAAGAATCAAGTAGTATCGCATCTACAAAATCCTCAAAAGGTTTTATTTTATCTATGTCCTTTTCTGTTTTTATTCTGAAAGCCTTCCATAGGCCAATATTGGGAATTTTTTCCCTTATTTTTCTGCAATAATCAATATCTTCATCTCCATGTAATTGAATTATAGTTTCACTTGGATTTCCTAAGAAATTTTTAATAATTAAGTCTATTGGACAATTTTGTACAACTGATACCCTCTCGATTTTTGGATACAACCTTTCTAAAGTTGTAAAAATATTTTTCTTAATTTCAGCTGATATATATCTTGGTGAATCTTCCACGGAAATAATGCCTATTGCATGCGCTCCTAATTTTGCTACTTGAAGAGCTTGTTCTTCTGAAGTTAGGCCACAAATTTTAATTAAAGTATTACTCTTGGGCATATAATTAGCCTTTATGTAAAATTAATATTATTGCTAAATATAGCGGAGATTATTTTTGAGAAGTTGGCAAATTTTTAAAATATGGGGAATTCCCTTTAAAGTTCATCCTTATTGGTTTGCGATTCTCTTTTTATTCTCATGGAGTATTAGTAATCAGGTTAATTTAACTTCAGGTGATATTTATAATATTAAAGAATCTTGGATTATAGGATTTTTAACTTCTTTTTTCTTATTATCTTCAATTATTTTTCATGAGGTTTTTCATACTTTTGTTTCAATTAATCAGGGTGTAAAAATAAAAAAAATTACTTTTTATTTTCTAGGAGCAATTTTACAAATAGATAAGTATTGTCAAACTGCTTTAGGTAATATAAAGATTGCAATTGTTAGACCTCTTCTATGTTTCGCTACAGCATCTATCCTACTTTTAATTAGTAAGAACAGTGCATCTCAAGAACAAATAGCAGTTAATGTAATTTCTAGAGTAGGTATATTTAATTTATTCTTAGGTTTCTTAAATTTGGTTCCAATTGGTTCTTTAGATGGGGGGAATTTATTAAAAAGTATTATTTGGCATTTCTCAGGGAGTAAAAATAAAGGAAGAAATTTCCTCAATAAAGTAAATTTATTATTATCTTTTTTTGTTTTATTTTTTGGGATAGTTTGTTTATTTAGATTTAACTTTTATTTTGGTTTTATTCTTTCTTTTTTGGGCTTGTTTGGAGTTAATTCTTCAAAATCTGAAAGTCAATTTTTTAAAATTGAAAATATACTTAAATTTAGTAAAGTTTCTGAGATCAAATTAAAGCCTTTGAGGAAAATTGAATACGATTCAAATTTCTCAGAATTTAATACATTAATAAAAAATAAAAAAGATGTATCGGATAAATATTTTTTTGTTACTAATAATGGTAGATGGACTGGTTTTGTTGATGAGAATATTTTAAAAACTGTTTCCTTAAAAAAATGGGAACGGAACTTTGTTGGAGATTTTAAGAGACCAATCGATAGTTTTGAAAGTGTATCCTATAACGAAAAATTATGGATAACTATAGAAAGAATTGAAGAAACAAATGAAGGTTTTTTATTGGTTATCAATGCTGCAGATATCCCTTTGGGAATAATTGATAGGTCAAAAATTGGAAACTTTGTATTAAATAAATTAGGTTTTAATTTGCCTTCAGAGATTGTTAACAAATTAAACTTTAAAAATCATTATCCCTTAGGAATTGAATTGCCAAGAATAATTAATTCAATGAAGCAGAAAGGAGATCTTCAATAATTCTTGTTATGTAAATTTTCTATTTTTTTTTATCTATGGCAATATTTTTGAAATTTATATTTGATTTATTTTTCAGGAATGAATTTCTCAAATGTTGAACTATTTCATCATTTGTTAGTTTTAAATTTACTTTAGGTGGGGCTTCTTCTTTGAATAATTTGAACCACAAATCTCTTGGAGGATTTGTTTGAATCTCTCCATGTTGAAGGAATGCACCTTTTTTTCGAAATTGGGCACTACCTATTCTTTTAAACCCATCCTGATCAACTAAATCAGAAATTAATGAAGTCCCAAAACAATTTGTTTTAATGCTTGATTTTCGTAAATTGCCATATCTTAAATTTAGACCTAATTCTCTAAAACTTTTAATTAACCAATTATTAATCATTTCATAACTTAAGACTTTATA
>QCRH01000013.1 GCA_003211955.1 Prochlorococcus sp. AG-459-O09
CAAAATCTGGCAATCCCTTTAAAAACAAATAAATATATCCTCCTAGATGTTTATTTGGTTGATAATTTTTAAGTCGCCACTTTAATAATCTATGCAATGCTAATAAATAAAGATGTGATTGTAATGGATAATGATGTTTAATCATTTCATTTCTCATATTTTCGTAGTTATAGTTTCTTGGTAAACAATCACTGTTATCACTTCCAGAAATAAAATTACTTTTCCAATCAATTACCCACCATTTACTATCTTCTAATTTATTACCTAAAGGGAAAACACAATCAATGCATCCTGAATGAAAGCCTTTATTCATAATTTGAAGATCATTTATTTTGTTTGCATATTCTTCACCAAATTCATATTCCTGATCTAAAAGAAAGCATTTTGATATATCATGAGAATTAATATTTCTACCTTCATAAGATAAAGTTAAATCATATTTAAGCTCCTTAATTAAGTATTCATTTGGAATATCAACTAGTTTCTTGTTTTCTAATTCACTTCCTAAAGATAAATTTATAATTCTCAAAATTGCATCTTTTACTTTAAAAGCCAAAGAAGTATCGATTTGATGAAGGTTCAATTCCTCAATAATTAAATCAATTAATTCTTGATTATTATCATTGCTAAATTCAAATCTTTCTATTATTTTGTGCAAGCAAGTCCCAGCAATAGTTCCTTTGGGAAATTCACTTAAGGGATTTGGATAAGAAAAATAATTAGGATAATTATTTGATTTACTAAGATTAGACTCATTGATAATTGATATATTATCTTCATAATCCTTATATTGATTACTGACTGCATCAATATTCTTATCTTTACGTATCCAAGAAGAATAACTTGAATAAGAAATAAATTGATCTGAATTAAATTTCTTAGATATTTTTTTATTAACGTTATCGATTTTCCAAAGATTGTTATTCAATCGGTTGGCTTGGAAATTTGCAAGAATTTCTTTTATTTTTTCTTTTTCTATCCTGTCTTCAAAAGTAGACTTATAAATATAAATATTTTCCAAATTCTTAAGTAAATCATTATTTAAAATATTATTTGTATCTTCTAAATCATTAAAAACTATAAGTTTATATTTGCTCCTTGTAAGTGCTACATAAATTAACCTCTCACTCTCTTTAAATAAATCTTCTTCTTCTATTAATTTAAATTTTTGTACTTTCTCATAATTATTAGAAATATTAATATATATATTTCTATCAATATTTGATTTCCAAATAGGTCCTTTAATTTTAATTGACTTACTAGAAATAATAGAGAGATATGGACATAGGACCATATCAAATTCTAGACCCTTACTACTATGAATGGTAGAAAGATTTATTCCATTTTGTAGATCAAAGTCTTTCGTCAAAAAATCTTCTCCAGTACAAACTCTTAAAGAATGATCTAACTGATTTTTATACCATTTGAAAACTTTGTTAAGGTTAAAATCATTATTCATTAATTCTATTTCAACAATTTCTGAAAGTTGAAATAAATTTGAATTTAAATCAGAATCTTGAATAATCGAGAATGAGTTGTAATTTATAAGGAGTTCATTAACAATATTTAAAAAACCTTTTTCTCTTAATTCCTGGGACCAAGTAATACATTTATTAATTAGAATTTCTAAATTATTACTTATTCCATCATCAAGTAATTCTTCTGATTCAATTTCTATAAACTTTGAAGAGGCAAGCAATGTGATATTTTTATAAAACCTAGGATTTAATAAACAGTCAATAAATAAAAATAATAGAGAACTTGCTTCTGTATCAAAAATATTTTGTTTATTTTGAATTTTGCATGGTAGGTTAAATTGATTGAATTTGTTTTTCAAATCTAAGCATTGCGAATTATTTAATGTAAGAATCGCAATTTTATTAATATCAATTTCTTTATTATTTAAAATAAAGTTAACTATATAATTAATTACAAGATCCTCAATATCAGTCTCTTTTTTTGAAAATTCAACAATTTCAAATACATCCTTAAATTTAAATTCAGAATTAATTTTTTCATTAATTCTAGAGGTTAATTTCCTATAGTTTAGTTTTGATTGTTTAAGTCCATTTTTATAAAGTTTATTAAGGACATCCATTAACTTTTTTGAGGATCTATAGTTATCTGTAAGACTAAAAACTTCGATTGCATTAGATCTTGCCTCTAAGTAAGTCTCAATATCTCCACCTCTAAATTTATAGATCGCCTGTTTTGGATCACCCACACAAAGTAAAAAATGATTTTTAGTATTAAAGAACTTTTTTATTAAATTCCACTGAGTATTATCTGTATCTTGAAACTCATCTACTAAGACACATTTAAATCTTCTTTGAATTTTAGATAAAGTAATACTATTGCTCATTTCTGAATCTAGAAATTTATTTTCTATAGTCTTTATAAGATCATTAAAGTTGAAAATAGAAAAACTTTTCTTTAATTCTATTAATTTTATATAAGCTAATTGAGTAAATATTCTTACAAAATCAGTATAGAAGCCCTCTTTTATTTTATAAATTTTATCTTGTAATAAATTAAATTTAGTAAAATCTAATTTTATGTTATGTTTTTTAATTTCTTTAGATATATTTTCATTGTAAAAATATTTGAATAGAACATCATCTTTAGAAATATCATAAAGAAAATCAATCGCATTTTTCGTATTAATTTTTTTGTTAATCTCTTCAATCCAACAAATTATTTGATTAAACTTATCATTTCTCGGATTCGCTGCATATATTTGACTTTTACCACCGCTCTCCTTAATTAATTTACCCAATTCTTTAAGTTGTAAAAATAATTCCTTACCATTCTTATTCCATTCAACACAAAACTCATTCCAATTCAAATAAAAAAAATCATTAAAATAATTGTTTAAATCTCTAATCTTATATTTATTATTTATTTGAAATTTACAAATATTTTCTTGATCTATATTTTTTAAAATTTCTACAAAAAATAACTTATTTATTCTACTTCCAAATCTAGAACTTATTTTTTTTTGGTTGACTGCTGAAATAATCTCAGGATTAAGATTTAGGAAATCATCAATCCACAAATTATCTATTACATCTTTATACAAATTATCTATATTATTTTCAATGAATGGATCTTGAGTTACACCTATTTCAATACTATATTCATCAATAATATTATTGCAAAAAGCATGGAATGTAGTTACTTGTAATTTATAAATTTCATTAACAAAATTATCAATTTCGCATATAGTATTCTCCTTAGATTTTTCCTTCTCCTTAAACTTTACATACCAATCCTTAAGGGTATTATCTATCTTACTTTCATTATGATTTTGCAAATATAATTTTAAATCCTGGAATCTCAAAAGTATTTTATCTCGTAATTCAGAACACGTATTTTTTGTAAAACTTAATAAGAGTATCTCATCTGGTTTAATTCTTTTCTCCAAAACATTTCTTAAAACTAGATGAGCCAAAGTAAAACTTTTGCCAGTTCCTGCACTTGCTTCTACTAATTTAAATTTATTATCTAATTTAATTTGATTAATATCCATATCTTTATTGAATTAATATTTGACCTCATTTTTATAAAATAAGTAATTCTTAAATTTATTTTTTAAATATTGCTCTTCTAAAGCAATCTTAAATTTAATTATTAAAATTAAACTTGTTGATAAAAATAAATAATAAATTGATAACTTTGTTATAAAAACTCCAAAGGAAATAAATATTAAAGAATAGTACATTGGATGGCGCGTAAATCGATAAATACCTTTAGTAACGAGATTGCTATTTTTTATAGGTCTTGGGAAAGGGGATAAATTTCTTCCTAAGTCTTTAATTGCAACAAACAATATTATGAAAGCAATTATGATAATTAAAAACCCCACAAAATAAGATAAAGGAGTGACTTGAATTATTTGTTTTTCTGGAATAAATTCCCATTTAAAAAAATGGAGACTAATAATAAAGAACTGTAAAAAAACAAGGATTATTTCATAAGCAGCTTTAAAAAAATTTTTTAACTGAAATTTGGTCATTATTTATTTCTTTAATGCTTTAATAAGAGGACCATATAATCTGAATGCTAATTTATCAAAATTATTATTTCCCAGAAAGAAGTCTGGTTCTTTTTTATTTCCAAAACATAATTTCATTTCGATATTATCTCTTTCTCCTTTAGAAAAAGTTTTATTACCAATCCATCTATCTATAAAAGCTTTTTTCTCATTTTTTAATTTTATTTTTGCTTCTACATATTTATAAGCACTTTCTGGAGGGAGAGGAAAACATTTTTCAGAATAATTATTAAAAATATTTATGTATTCCTCCAAAATTAAATTTGACTCCATTGCTCCGGGTGATTGAATAATTTGCGATTTATAATTATTTTCTGTTCTAAAAATTACTTTAGTCTTTTTAATATTCTTTTTTAAAGAAGAAATAAAGAGTGATTTTATCCAAGCCTCTGTCAAACGACTTAAACTTAGTTTCGAATGAATCAATTCAATTACGGTGTCATCAGCTATGAAATATTCTTCTTTATTTGATTTTGATTTAAGATAAATTCTATTAATCTTATTTTGTTGACTCAAACTTTTAGATAGACTTTCTAATAAATCTTTGATTTCTTTTTCTTTTATAAAAATACTATTATTGGGGATAATAATCCCATTTTCAACCAATTGATCATTAATGTTCAATTTTTTTAAATCATCAATAACATTATGGTTATCAATCTCTAACTCCTGGATTATTTTTGTAATTATTTGCGACTTCTGCAGATTACTTACATACTCTTCATCTGGATGATGAATAAATATTTCCATGGGAGAAATATTTTTTTTATTTAACCAATATTTTTGTGGAGTCTTGAACCAATAAATCAGTTCTGATAATTTGTAATTTTTAATATCAGATTTTTTCTCAATCCAATCTATATCTTTTACTAAATAATAATTTCTTTTAATTATCTTAGAACTATCAATATCATTTATTTCTTTTTTATTTAAATCAGAATCTTGTATTATTTGTTCTCTTTTGCCTTGTTTTAAAAAACTATCAAAAAAAGAAATTAACTCTTTTATAGGAAATGAAACATCTAATTTTTTATTGTTTTTGTCATTCTTTACCCAAGAAACTATAAATTTATCTCTACAAGCAATTAATAACTCAATAAATAAATATTTCTCTCTTTCAAAAACTGATGGGTCGCCCAGGTGATATTTATTATTTAATAAATTAATATTTTCATTCTTTGATAATTTTGGATAATAAACACTATTCATGTCTATTAAGAAGATAACCTTATGCGGAATATGCCTTGCTTTCTCAATATCACTTACAAGGATCTTGTTGATACGTGAATTGCTTTGATATTTAGCTTCATTTATGTAAGAAATTAATATCTCTCTAAAAACATTTAACAAAATAAGATCATCAGGTATTAAAGGTATTGAGTGATTGTCAAGAATTCTATTTATTTCACTTATTTCTAAATTAAAATTTCCATTAAAATCAGCAATACTTTTTAATACAAATTTTATCTTTTCAACCCAACTTGAGTAAGAAAAAGAACCCCTTAGCAAATTAATATATTTTTTAAAATCAAGTAACAATTTGACCCATTTATTCAAATCCAAACTTATATTTTTTAAACTAAATGGTTTTAAGTTAAAAGTACTTAAATTTTCTTCTTTGTCATAAATTAAGCCTAAAGTAATTCTATTTATGCACCATTCTAGAGTATTTTTTTCTTCCCCTAATCTTTCATTAGCATCTAATCCCCAATGAAAACCAACTTGGGCAAGTAGGAAAATAATTTCATCCTTCTCAGTAATATCAAAATCAAAAATGTTCTGAGTTACTTTTTTAGAAAGAATATAATCTATTTTTTCAAGTGTAATTTTCTCATTTGCTATTTCAGTGATGTCAATTAAAAATTTATAAATGTCTGGAGAATCATAATTATCATCATTAATAAAAAAATAAGGTATCTTTTCACCATTAATTAACTCATTATTGAAGATATACTTTAGATAAGGTTTGATTATATTAGTTTGTGGAGATAAAATAGCAATATCACTATATTTAATACTCTCACAAGAATTTATTATTTCTATAATCTTATTTCTTATAAATTCTAATTGACTATTCTGATTAAAATGCTCACAAAGTAAAATTGAATCATCCCTTTCATTTACAATAAAATCATTGCTATTATTATCAATAAGTCTTTTTTGTATTTGATTAAGAAGAGGAATATCTTTCTTCTCATGAAAATTAGTTGTTGGATCAATATATATTAAATTATTTTTTAAATTTATATCTTCTTTATAAATATTTTCCTCAATTAATTTCTGAAAGTTTGCTCCAAATTTACCAAATATTTTCTCTATATTTGTATTGTTTAAATTCAATTTACTTTTAAAATTATCAAATTCCAACTCACCTTCAAGAAAATTTATTCTATTCCATAAATCATCTCCTGCAGATAATAAATATAAATTAACCTTAGTAAATTTTGAAAGTTCTGAATAAAAGTTAATATGTAGTTTAGATAAGTTATTATCAGAAATAATATAAATTTGATTTGGTAATTGAAATTGAACGTTTTTAACTTTTGTTAAATGCTTTATTAATTTAATCATGTATAGACATGAAGGCTTTTCAGATATCTTTTTCTCTAATAATTTATATAAAATAGGCTGCCAAAATTGATCTGAATTTAAATTCTTAAATAGATTAAGTGAATTAATTTCATACCTATTCCATTCAGCAATCATTTCAGGTCTAAAAATTAGATAATCAATGAAATTTTTCGCGATCTTTTTTGTAAGGTTATATAGGTCTCCATCAATTGTTTTTTCATTATCCAAATATTTGTTAATCCAATTTTTAAGCGGAAATGATTCTTTAAAGCTATTTAATTCTTCTAATGAATCAATAATGCCCCATTTAATTGACTCAAAATTCCATAAACCCATATCAATTCCGGGGAAAAAATTTGTCAATAATGATTCCGTGAAATTTGATATTGTCTTAAATTCATAAAGAGCACTTATTTTGTTTTTTATAGTTATTTGTTCACTTAACCACTTCCCCAAAAAATAATTAGGAACAGCAATTTCTAAATTATCAGTTATGGGAGGAGGATATATTTTTAATTCTTCTGCCAAAAGCTCACTAATCACTTCAATTTTGTTTGACTTATATAGATTGAGCAATTTACTGGCTGGTTATATTACTCAACTTTAAATGGATCAGTTATTTCTGCATTAGGAAATTCGAATTCCCCAACAGCAACAAATTCTAAACGCAGCTTTAAGAAAGTTATAAATTTTTTATCCGTCGATAAAATAACTGCTGGAAGTGAGGGAATCTTTGCTTTTAGATCAACAAATTGAGCGGTTTTCAAAAATGATGGATTTTTTAAAAGCCAAAAATCTATTTCTTTATTATTTTCTTTATAGTTCCTCATCCTCTCTTTCAAAATCTCCTCAATTGGTTCTTCAATAGTTAAAAACTTTTCACTGGCCGCGACGAAAAAATATGTTGTCATTTTGAAATTTAATTTGATGTAATAAGGGACTTCATTTCACGTACAGACTTTTCTAATCCTATCGCTAAAGCCCTTGCAACAATACTATGACCTATGTTTAACTCGTTCATATTGTTAATTGATGCAATTTTTTTAACATTATTATAGTTAAGGCCATGACCAGCATTTACAACTAATCCAAGGTCATTTGCTAAATGTGTAGACTCTATAATCCTTTGGAGCTCTCTATATTGTTCAGATCCCGATAGTTCAGCATATTTTCCAGTATGTAATTCTATAAAATCAAAGCCTATTTCTTTGGAATAATTTATCTGTTCACCAAGAGGATCAATAAATGCACTTACTTCTATATTTGAATCCTTTAAATTACCAACTGCCTTCTTAAGGTATTGCACATTACTTTTTAAATCCAACCCGCCTTCAGTAGTAACTTCCTCTCTTTTCTCGGGTACAAGAGTTACATAATCGGGAAGAATTTTTTTGGCAATTTCTAACATTTCTTCCGTAGCAGCCATCTCTAAATTGAGTTTTGTTTTTACAGTCTCTTTCAGAAGGAATACGTCCCTATCTTGTATATGTCTCCTGTCTTCTCTTAGATGCACTGTTATGGAATCTGCCCCTCCTAATTCAGCTAAAAAAGCAAATTGTACAGGGTCAGGCTCGACAGTTTTCCTTGCTTGCCTTACATTTGCAATATGATCAATGTTTACTCCTAAAGTAGTCATAATTTTGAAAATCTCAGTTTCTAGACAATCTAGTAACCGCCCAATAATAGCTAATAAAAAAAGGCAAACACTTAAATTATTAATATATAGTAAATAGAACTTGAAGAAGAATTCCTTAAATATTTGGCATAAAATCAACCCAGTATTGGGATTTATTGCAATGTTCGTTACTCAGGACGTTATTTTAAGATTCTTTTTTAGAAAAAAGAAAATATTAAAAAATGGTTTTTCGATACCCATAAATTCCTCTATCATTTTGGCTCCAACCCATAGATCAAGATGGGACGGCTTAATACTCACAATGGCAATGGGTAGAAGGGTAACAAAAAAGGATTGTAGATTTATGGTTACTAAATCCGAAATGAGAGGAATACAAGGTTGGTTTTTAAAAAGACTTGGATGTTTTTCAATAAATCAATTATCGCCATCTCTCTCAGCTTTAAGATATGCGATTGATCTTATAGAAAGAGGAGAACAACTAGTTGTTTTCCCCGAAGGAAAGATTAATAGATATGGGCAAAAATTAATTCTCAAAGAAGGACTATATAGATTAGCTAGATTAGCTACCAAAAAAACAACCTCTATTACTATTATTCCGATTGGAATTGCTTACAGCAAAATACCTCCGAACTTTAGGGGCGAATTTTGTTTATCCTTTGGAAAACCAATACCAATTAATGATTACTCAAACTTTACTATCAAGGACTTTAATAATTTTCTAAATGAAAAAATGACTCAAGAGGAAGAAAAAGCATTAAAAAATGTAGGTAGATGAATCTGCAATAAGTTACTATAAATTTTAATAATTGAAAAAGAAAATGAAATTCATGAAATTAATTCCAATTTTATTTATATTTTTTGGAAATGTTCCTTACAAAAATGAAGTTCATGCAGAAATAAAGAATCCAGAAGACTTCAGAGTCCTCTCATATGAGAGTAAAAAGCTTTCCATCTCAAACGTTGAATATTTTATAAAAGAAGGTGATAAATATATAAAAAACGGGGATTTTGAAAAAGCTAAGGATTTTTATTTAGACGCTAGAAAATTAGCAAAGCAACTTGCGTCTTTTTATTCTGATCTAAATTCATCGTTCAAAGGAGTTGATGCAAGAATACCAAATGAAATGCAAAGGAAAGGCAAGCAAACATTACAAATTTTGGCAGAATCAAATGAGAGATTAGCCTCTTTGTATATAAAAACTGAAAAGCCTGAGGTTGCCGTACCCTTACTTGTTGAAACAATCAGAATAATGTCACCTAATAGCCCTGAAGGTAAAGAAGCTTATGATAGATTGATCCAACTAGGATTTGTTGAGACAAAATACAAAGGTTAATTGAAATTTACTATGATTACGAAAACAGAAGTTATTAAATTAATCACTAAAAAAATCCCAAGTTCCCAAGTTTTTGTTGAAAACCTCAAGGGGAATGATCATTTGCAAGTAACTGTTATTGCATCTGAATTCAATGGATTATCATTAGTTAAACAACACCAGCTAGTATATTCTGCTTTAAAGGAAGAATTAGCTTCAGAAGCTATCCATGCACTGGCATTAAAAACAGAAACTCCAAATTAAATTATGGACAACCTAACAAAAGATAAAATACAAAAACTGATTGAATCTAATCCAGTGATGGTTTTCATGAAAGGGACAAAATTAATGCCTCAATGCGGTTTTTCAAACAATGTAGTTCAAATACTAAATTCTTTAGGGGTAGAATTTAGTACGTTTGATGTTTTAAGTGATTTCGCTATGAGAGAAGGTATCAAAGAATATTCAGATTGGCCAACAATTCCTCAAGTTTACTTAAAAGGAGAATTTCTTGGTGGATCAGATATTCTTATTGAAATGTACAACTCTGGATCTCTTAAAGAAAAAATAGAAATTGAATTAGCGTCTTAAGACAATTAGTGAGTATAAATACTGTATTGGTTAATAAAAATTAATATTTTAAATCCTTTTTTTATCAAAAAAACCTTTATTTCCATCCCCATCTGGATCAATAAAACTTGACGGATCTAGAATCCATCTTTCAATTAATCTTTCTAATTTCTCTTGATCCTTTTGCTCTAAACTATTGCAATTCCTCAATGCTTGGAGATAACCATCACTATATAATTTAAGATCAGATGGCGTATGAAAACGAGTAACTAAGTCCTGGCAACTATCGCAAATTGACTGAAAGTGACGAATTGCTTTGGGGTTTTCAAATGATGTCATAATTCGATAAATTCTGATTTTTATTTTGCATTTGTTATACCTTATTAAGAACGATCATAAATTGCCTGGCCAAACAGTAATTAAGAATGCAATCAACTGAGCAAATCTTAGCTTCAACTCCTGGCAGTTCACAATTGCCTACGAGCTCTCAAACCCCCTCAAGAGTTCTAGTTGTTGAACCTCACCCCACACTTAGAACTGTACTTGTGCAAAGGCTTCGCCAAGATGGCCATTTAGCTGCAGCAGTAGGTACAGCTGCAGAAGCTATTGACTTATGCAGAGAACAATCACCTGACTTATTAGTTAGTGCAGAAATCCTCGAGCAGAATACTGCAATGAGGTTAGCTCAACAACTGGGGTCTTCAGTCATTGTTTTAACGGCAAGATCAGGTGTTGAAGCATTAGTAAATCTATTAGATGAGGGGGCAGATGATGTTCTCAGAAAACCTTTTGGACTTGAAGAGCTTGCAGCACGATGCAGAACACTCCTTAAAAGGGGAAGGATAGGATTACAAGAAAAAGTTGAAGTTGGACCTTTAGAGGTTCATCTTCTTTTAAGACAAGTTACTCTAAGCGAGAAGCCCGTAGAATTAAGTCCTAGGGAGTTTGCACTGCTTTGCGCTCTTTTGATGCCACCTGGAATGGTAAGAAGTCGTCAAGAGCTCTTAAGGATGGCCTGGCCGCCTTTCAGTGGTGGTCCTAGGTCTGTAGATACTCAGGTATTAACTTTGCGGAGAAAATTAGAACAGGCTGGATTGGGAGAAGGTGGGGGAATAACCACTGTTAGACAACAAGGTTATAGATTCAGTATTGATAATATTTAATTTAGAAAAGCAAAGAGTTCAGTAATAATCATTAAAACTGATAGTAAAGTAAGTAATTTATATGTCCATAATGGTGATATATAAGATATTTCTTTAATATCAATCCCAGAATTAGTGGATACAATTAATAAAAATTTTTCAAATTTTTCCACTCTTTGTGGGACAAGAAAATTATCACCATTAAAAGTATTAAAGTAATAAACTTTACTACCCTGACTGGTTGGCAAAGATTTGATTAATTTAATATCTTTCCAAGAAATCTCCCAATTTTTTTTTCCTAAGAATTGAGAAATAAAGCTACTTTTATATGAAATTTTATTGCTGCAAGTTTCTACATAATCACTAGTGATATTGATTATCAAATAAAGTCCTAGGACAAAAATTATAATAGAGGGGATTTTTAATTTTTCGATTGAAATAAATGGTAAGGGAATTGTAAGCGCTAAATAAAGAGTAATTAACGAACTTTTCACAAAAAAAAGAGTTTTAAATTTTTCTATCATTTCAGAGGATCCTTTTAATCGGGCAATTTTAAACTGTTTATCTTTAACTTTGCACCTATTTTGTGAGCGCATGCGTATCCACTAAAAGCAACTGCATTTAGGCCTTGGCCAGGGAAGCATGAATCCCCTACACAATAAAGGTTTTGAATTTTTGTAGTGTTGAAAGGCATTGGCAAAAGTCCAAGCAACTTTTTACTGGGAATTGGCCCATAACTTCCTTCATATCTTCCAAGAAACTTTTTATGAGTTTTGGGAGTACCAATTTCTTTGTGATCAATATTTTGTTCGAGATTAGGAAGAATAGTTGATATTTTTTCAACAAGAAAAGAAAAATATTTTTCTTTCTTTTGCAAATATTCTTTCCTTGATAAGCCTTCCCATTCACACATCGATGAAGGAGTAAATGCATGTACGATATGTTTACCTTTTGGAGCCAAGGACGAGTCAAGCAAAGTAGGTATAGAGACAAAAATAACTCCCTTTTCGCTTTCTAATTGATCCCAATTTTCAACGATTATATGATGACAATTAAAATTATCGGATATAAGATTTTTTTCTACTCCAAGGTGAATCGAAACAAAAGAAGGTGAGGGTTTATAAGTTTCTGACCACTTATATTCATTTTTTGGCACATTTTTACTCGAAATTAATCCTTTAGTATTATCTTTTAATCCAAACGTATCCCATCTAGTGGAGTTGGATACAATAATATTTGAATACAACTCTTCCCCATTTGAAAGCTTTACTCCTACCGCTTTCTCATCCTTTAAAAGGATTTTAGTCACATTAGCTTTGTATCTTATTCTTCCTCCTAATTTTTGTATACCAGTAACTAACTTTTCTGCTATTGTTCCCACTCCACCTTTGGGATAATTTATACCTCCAGCATGCCTATCAGTAAAAACCATTCCCGCATTAATCATAGGAGTTTTGAGGGCTGGCATTACAGACCAACAAAAACATTCGATATCGATAAATTTTAAAAGTTCAGGATCTTTTATAAATTTTCTCGCTACATCTCCTGCATTTACTGGTAACCATCTAGCTAACCCTAAACAGGATAATGGGGATTTAAAGAAAACTTTAAAAAGATAATTTGGATCCTCTATTGATAAAAGAGGCATTGAATCCAAACATTTAAATACACTTGAACAAGTATCGTAAAATTTCTTGATACCTTTTTTCTCCTTGGGGAAACTCGCTGATAATTTATTTATAAATTGCTCATAATTTTTATCTACAGAAATATTAAAATTATGTGGTAGATGATATTCCAATTGCACAGGATCAGGAATAGTTTCGCATTCTTCATTTACATCTTTTAGAGCACGCGTTAATAAATTGGTATAACCTTTATCTCCAAATCCAAATATCATTGAAGCGCCAACATCAAAGGTATAGCCTTTCCTCTTAAAAGAGCCCCCACTTCCTCCCGGAATAATATATTTCTCAAGAACTAATACTCGTGCCCCCTTAGCAGCTAATTGTGATGCTGTTACTAAGCCTCCAATTCCTGAGCCAATAATAATTGCATCGAAATTTTCCTTATTGATTTCCATTTTTTGGATCTTTGATAATTAATCTTAGTAAATTTTGCTAAGTAAGTGGTCTTTTTCAAAACAAGAATCAAGTTTATTTTTAAAGTCATTCAAGGCTAGTGTAGATCTCTCTTGATAAGCTTTATACCTTAATCTTTTATCTTTTATTCTTTTAGTTAGTTCTGGAACTAAACCAAATGAAGCAGGCATTGGTTGGAATTTATACTTTTTCTGATTAGACAATATATGATTTTTGTTACTAATAAAATTCATTAAAGAACCAATCATTGATTCATCAGGAAAACTTACTGGTTTTTTACCCTTAGCTAATAAGGATGCATTTATTCCTGCAAGCAAGCCCCCTGCTGCTGCTGCTGCATAACCTTCCGTCCCAGTTATTTGACCCGCAGCAAAAAGATTTTCTCTTTTCATAAATTGCAATGTCGGCAAAAGTAATTTTGGAGATTCTAAAAAAGTATTTCTATGCATTACCCCAAAACGTACAAACTCAGCCTTTTCTAAACCAGGGATCATCCTAAATATTCTTTTTTGCTCAGACCATTTTAGGTTAGTTTGAAAACCTACCATATTTAGCAATTTTCCCTCTAAATCTTCTTTCCTTAATTGGACAACTGCATGAGGTCGCTTTTTCAATCTATTTTCCCTATCAAATAAATCTCCCCATTTTGGATTCCACAACCCAATGGATTTTAATGGTCCGTATCTCATTGTATCAACTCCTCTTCTAGCAATTTCTTCAATTGGTAAGCAAGCTTCAAAGAAATTAGCTGACTCTTTCTCAAAGTCCTTTAAATTAGCTTGTTCTCCTTCTATTAGCTCATTCCTGAAATGGATGTAATCATTTTCATCCATAGGGCAATTAAGATATGCGGGATCACCTTTATCGTACCTACTAGCTTTAAATACAATCTCTTGATCAATAGTATCTCCATAAATAATAGGGCTAGCGGCATCAAAAAAATGACACGCATCAAAACCTGTAAAAGCTTGAATATCATAGGACAACTCATCGGCAGTTAATGGACCAGTTGCGATGATCGTTATATTTTCTTTGCATGGGAGATCCAATTGTTCAAATCTCTTAATTTCAATTAAAGGATGATTAGATAAAGCATCAGTTAAAGCGATACTAAATTTAGATCTATCAACCGCCAAAGCACCTCCAGCTGGTACAGCAAATTTATCTGCTGTTTGAATAATTAGTGATTTAAAAAATCTAAGTTCTTTTTGCAATAAACCTGAAGCTCTATCGGGACTTAGAGCACCAAAACTATTACTACAAACCAATTCTCCAAACTCACCAGTATGATGAGCTGGAGTTGATTTGATTGGTCTCATTTCAACTAATTTTACTGATATACCAGAATTTGCTACTTGCCAGGCAGCTTCAGATCCTGCAAGACCAGCTCCTATAACTATTACTTCTTTATCTATCAAACTGGATTAATCCTTGCCCAAAAAATCTCTATTGAATTGCTCTCTTGCTGGTTTTTGTATATTAAAGATAACCCAAGCTAATGCAGCAATAATGGGAGCGAAAACTACGATTGTTCTGAGCATTTTAGAAAATTACGTTTGTTATTAAATCATTTTAACTTTTAACTGTAAATTTAGAGAGAAATTTTAATTTTTTATTTCATAAGTTAAGAATTGTTTTTCTATTGTTCAACTTGAGATAAAAAGTTGTTTTTTTTACCTTAAAAAGGGATAATTTCATATGTACTCGATTTTACAAAATGGGTCGCTAGCTCAGCGGTAGAGCATCCGGCTTTTAACCGGCTGGTCCTGAGTTCGAATCTCAGGCGACCCACATTTTTATTGAGTTCATCTTCTCAAAAGTGAAAGACAATAGATCCCAAATTTAAAATTTATCTTCTTTATCATTTTGCTTTAAATTCATCAAAGTCCTGAATTAAATTTTAAGCAAATTCGCCCCTAAATAAATCTAGGATTATTTTCATGATGGTCAAAATATAAAGAAGTTTTAAATCTCATCAAGCTGCAAAGAATACTATTCACTTTTATTTAAAAGCTTTATTAATACGTTTGGAATTATTTGAGATTTTTTTTAAGTCTAACTGGAGAATATTTTTTTAACGCATTTATGTAACAATACTGTGAAAAAATGGCGTAATTACCAATTAATAATGAAATCTCGCAAAAAAACTAAAAATTACTTTACAAAGCTTCATAATTCCTGTTACAATAATTTATATACATCACTATTTTTATCATGACACCTGAAGCAGAACGTTTTAACGGTTGGGCAGCAATGTTAGGTTTCGTTGCAGCAGTTGGCGCGTATGTAACTACTGGGCAAATCATCCCTGGTTGGTTTTAATTTCTATTCATAAAGAATTTAAAATCCATTTTGTAAGTATCAATTATTTGACCAACTAATAGATATTTATTATACCTAAAAATCCTTAAATGATTTTGAAATTAAGTGTTTAACTTAAATTTCAATGACTTTGAGGATATTTTTTTGCCTAGAAAATATTTAAAACTTAACTTAATAACCAAAAATTATTGGCCAAAAATTTAGAGAAATATAGGAAAATTACCATTATTAGTATTATGGCAATAATAAATCAGAGTTCGTTTAGCTATGTTACCTCTAGGCTTGCTTAAAGAAACTACCATTAAACGAATTTTTTTTCTAAATTTAATAATTCAAAGTTTCTTTTTATCTATATTATCCAAGCATGTAGAACATAATAAGTGACCTTTTTTTCTCCAAAATGTTTTTGTTGATCTTTCTATATCCTTTTTACATATTAAACATTTAAAAATTGGAGTCATTCAAATCATCATTAAGAATAAGACTTGACCTTCTGATTATTAAAATAGAAGCTAACTAAACATATAATAATAAAAATTAATTTACTGAGCTTTTTTTAAAAAGCTTTTTATTTTAAATAGTAAAAATTAATTTTAGAAATTTTCTCAAAAAAAGACCTGCTTAGCAGCAGGTCTCTTTTTGTGTGTAGTTTTTTCTATCTAAGTTTTTAGAAAGAGAATGAAGTTTTAACAGCTACTCCTGTTAAATCATCTCCACCATCAACCTCTTCGATAAATACACCAGGTGTGATAGTCATACCATCATTTATTGGATAAGAGTAAGACGCTTCATATATAAGAGTCTCAGTAGCACTATCAGCAAATAGTCCAGTAGTTGCAGCAGCAATGTTTACTGAACCAGGGCCAACTTCTGGGAAACTTAGACCAACGAAGTATCCAGAACTATCAGTTCCACCTGTTTCTTGAGTTTCATAACCAACACTTAAGCTTGCTAAATCAAAAGTGTAATAACCGTTAAGACCCCAGGTTGTTGTATCAGTGTCTGTTCCACCATCATCAGCAATGTATGCAAGAGCTACTCCGTAACTGTCTGCTGAATAAGCAGCATTAAGACCGAATGCGTCAGCTTCATCACCTAAGATTTCGCTTGCTCCGGATGTTAATCCACCAGCTAGTGAGAATCCAGAATCAAATGCATAACCTAAAGCTGCAGTAACACCTTTACCACCTGCACCCATAGAGTTACCAGTACCACAGTCGTCAGGTGTTGCATCAGTGAATGCACTATAAGTACAAGCTCCTGTAAATGCAGCACTTAAATCAGTTGAATCACCAACTATCATTGATGCTCCGCCAACAGGGAATGAATAAGTAACACCATCAACAACTAAGCCGGTTCCACTATCGAAACCCATTTTGGTTCCCATTGGAGATAGTGATGCACTACCGTTGTCAATAGCTATATCAAGTGAATCTTCACCTGTGAAACTTGTTGATAGTCCGATGTTAAATTGGAAATCAAAACTTGTTGTTTCGCTAGTTGTATCACCGTCTATAGAACCTAGAACAGTGTCAACGCTAAATGATGCAGTAGTTGTTTCTGAAAAACCACCATCATGACTATGATCATCAACTAAACCTTCTCCACCAGCAAGTAAAGAATTATGATTTGGTTCATCATTTACAAAAGCATTAGCTAGATCAAGATGCTCTAAATTAGAGTATTTTGAGATATCGTTTAAGTTTGCCTCGCCAGCAAAAACAGTTAATGGAGTTAGTAGCCCAATCGTTGTTGGCGCTACTAACAAGCTTTTAAAAAGCTTCATAAAATTCCTCACACAATTTAAGGTATCTTAAAAGTAATCTATATGATTATAATTAACAACCTTCAGTAGACAAAATTTGAGCCGGCTATTACTTAAAAACACTCTCTTCACTTTGAAACCTTTTCTCCAAGAATTTTATTTGTTTTTATAATTTCAATTGCAGGTTCCAAAAGTTCTTTATATTGTTTCCAATTACCAATAGAAGAAGAATAAAATTTCTTTCTTATTTGAGCGCTACTTGCGGTGTGTACATTTCTTTTGTTTTGATGGGGTGAAAGATATTTTTCGTCCCAATCCCAATCAAGCCAATTTATTATCCCAGGTATAACATTATTAGGGTTTTCGATTAAATCCTCATAGTGATAATCATAAATATTTTCTCCATATTTAATTTTATATTCCTCCATAGTTTCAAAATAGTTCAAATATAAATTAGAAATATCAGTCAAAGAGAAAGAGAAAGACTGTTTTAAAAAGTTTGCTCTGTATATGGATAAAATATTATCAAGAGGGTTTCTTATGCAATTTATTATTTTTGCTTTAGGAAAAAAATCAGAAATAATGGCACAGTACATATAATTGAACAAACTTTTATCGGTGTAAATGATAGAGGATTGAAATTGATTTAAAACTTTTTTTTTATAAAAATCATAAACATCCTCAAAATCATTAGTTTCCTTGATGGATTCCTCTAAAAAGTTAACCTCACCCATATCAGTTACTTCAGGATTTAAACTCAATATGTTTTCCAGTAAAGTACTTCCTGACCTTGGCATTCCAACAATAAAGATATAATTGGAAGTATTCTCTAAATATTTATTTTTTGAATTTTTGATTTTTAGTGATCTATAATATTCGGTATTTTTTATTTTCAGACTTAAGTCAGATTTTTTATACTTCATGCTTTCATCGTTGGCAATCTTGAGATATCTTGAACTTTCTTTAAATTTTCCTTCTTTATGTAGCAAATTTGAGATTGCAAAAGCTGCGAAGATTTTTGAGTTTGGATTGAGCTTCTCTAGTTTTGTATTTAATAAAAAATTTAATTCATTTTGATGATTCTTAAAATCATACATCCCAGATAATTCATAAAAACTATTAAAGTCAAATTTATTTCTTGAAATAATAAATAAATTAGTCTCAATAGCAAGTTTAAGCTGTCCTGAATTTCTGTAGAAAGTTGCTAAATTTTTATAAAAAGGTATGAAATTAGGAGATAGATTTATTCCCTTTTTTAGTATTTGTATACTTTTACTTAGTTGATTCTTATGGTTATAGAGAATACTAAGATTTAAATACGCCAATTCCAATCCTTGATATTTTTTGATTAATTTTAAAAGGATGATTTCTGCTTCTTCATACTTCCCTTTTTTTAATAATGCATCTGCCATAAGAATCTTAATTCTTATTTCTTTTTTATTATCCTTTTTAATTCTATTATTATTTAGATCCTCTAGGATATACAAAGCCTCATCAATATTGGATTTATTGATATAAATCTCTGATTTTAAAAGTTTATATATATCATTATTTATCGATAATTTAATAGCTTTATTTATATAAACTAATGCATAATCAAAGTTTCTCAAGGCAAAATATAAAAGAGAAACATTATAAAGTAAATCTCCATGATTAGGATCAATTTTTATTGCCTTTAGGAGTACTCTTTCTGCATCCTTGAATTTATTCTCAATTTTTAATATTTCGGCAAACAAAATATAAGGATTAATTGATGATGGAAATTTATTAATTAAATTGAGAAATACTCTTTTTGCTAAATTAAAATTTTTCAAATCTCTACAAAACAAGCCATAAGCGTAGAGTAAATCAAAAGAATCATTATTTGATTTTAATAACACCTGAAATATGTGATTTGCCTCTAAAGAATTTCCTGCTTTTTGTTTTATTTTCGCTTCTTCAATTTTTTTTAATAAATCAATTTTTTTCAATATATTTAATCTATTTTTATTATTATAATTACAGAAAGTACTAAACAAAAAAATTCATTAACTTGAGAATTTTTAATAAAAAAAAGACCTGCTTAGCAGCAGGTCTCTTTTTGTGTGTAGTTTTTTCTATCTAAGTTTTTAGAAAGAGAATGAAGTTTTAACAGCTACTCCTGTTAAATCATCTCCACCATCAACCTCTTCGATAAATACACCAGGTGTGATAGTCATACCATCATTTATTGGATAAGAGTAAGACGCTTCATATATAAGAGTCTCAGTAGCACTATCAGCAAATAGTCCAGTAGTTGCAGCAGCAATGTTTACTGAACCAGGGCCAACTTCTGGGAAACTTAGACCAACGAAGTATCCAGAACTATCAGTTCCACCTGTTTCTTGAGTTTCATAACCAACACTTAAGCTTGCTAAATCAAAAGTGTAATAACCGTTAAGACCCCAGGTTGTTGTATCAGTGTCTGTTCCACCATCATCAGCAATGTATGCAAGAGCTACTCCGTAACTGTCTGCTGAATAAGCAGCATTAAGACCGAATGCGTCAGCTTCATCACCTAAGATTTCGCTTGCTCCGGATGTTAATCCACCAGCTAGTGAGAATCCAGAATCAAATGCATAACCTAAAGCTGCAGTAACACCTTTACCACCTGCACCCATAGAGTTACCAGTACCACAGTCGTCAGGTGTTGCATCAGTGAATGCACTATAAGTACAAGCTCCTGTAAATGCAGCACTTAAATCAGTTGAATCACCAACTATCATTGATGCTCCGCCAACAGGGAATGAATAAGTAACACCATCAACAACTAAGCCGGTTCCACTATCGAAACCCATTTTGGTTCCCATTGGAGATAGTGATGCACTACCGTTGTCAATAGCTATATCAAGTGAATCTTCACCTGTGAAACTTGTTGATAGTCCGATGTTAAATTGGAAATCTAAACTTGTTGTTTCGCTAGTTGTATCACCGTCTATAGAACCTAGAACAGTGTCAACGCTAAATGATGCAGTAGTTGTTTCTGAAAAACTACCAGCTTCAAAGTTGTTTAGTCTAGCCTCTAGGCCGTCTACACGACTATTAGTAACTGCAATTTCTTCTGCAGCGTTGAAGTCATTAATAGTGACTTCGTTCGCAGTTGCTGCCATAGGCGCAAGTAGGCCTAATGATGCAGGAGCTACGAGCAAGCTCTTAAAAAGCTTCATAAATTTCCTCACACGAAATTTAAAGTACACCTCAAGATAGTGTATTTGGGTATACAAAATCAAGTGTTAACGGATACATTTTTGAAAAATTTGTGCCACTTTTTAAAGTTGTACAATCAATTATTTATTTAAATAGGCTATTTAACTTGATTTTCTTTAAATGTGTTAATTCAATAACTTATAATTTTTTGGAAATTTTGAAAGAAACTTTCTCTGTTTTATATTTTTTCTTCTTTTTATTATCAACCGCATCTACGTACCATCCAGAAGCTAACCTAGTATCAATTTCTTCATAACTTTCTTTTTGATTCAATTTATTTAACGATTTCTTTTTATAGTCCATAAATTCTCTTAATTTTTAATTTAATAAAAAAAATATAGCATTTAAATATAATTTGAGCAGTAAATTAACTTCGTTAAAAAATCTAAATAGGATTTTGAAAATATTTTTCTTTTGGGATTTACTTTCCTGAAATCTTTAGAAAAAAGAAAAAAAACTTCTATTTCCCTCAACAGAAAAAATAATTAGTTATATTTTTTCTAAATTTAAACCTGAGGAGCACAAGGTCAAATGACTCAACTTAACTTTATAGTGAATTCTTTACCTAGAGATTTATTAGAATTTGTTTTTTTTCTTGCAGTTGGTTTCACAGCAGGATCTGTAGGAATTATTTAATTTCAACAAACTAAAACTTCAACTTTTATGTCAACCTTAAAATTAGGAAATATAACCAAAACTAATAAACATAACTATTGAAGCACTTTTTCGTTAATATTCAATTTCTTATTTTATTCAAAGCGAAATAATTGACTGAACGGGAAAGTTAATTTTTGATCTGCCTTCCAACTTTTTCAATTCAATAACTGTTATTAAACCTAGAATTTCCTTCTTTTGATCTTGAAGCAACCTCGAGACACAATTAACTGTCCCTCCTGTAGCTAACAAGTCATCTACGATTACAAAGGAATTGAATTTTTTCAGAGCATTATTTTGTATTGAAAGAGAATTTTTTCCATATTCCAAATCATATTCTCTTGTTAATATGCGTCCAGGTAACTTTCCTGGTTTTCTTGCAACAATCATTGGTTTAGATGATTCTAGAGCAACTGCAGAACCAAAAATAAATCCCCTGGCGTCTATGGAAACAATTGCTTCAGCATTTTTTAAAAATTGAGTTGAAGACATTCTTGAAATAAGATCCTGAAAAATATCTGGATATTGAAGAATTTCTAGAACGTCTTTAAAATCAATACCTTTTTTTGGAAAATCTTTATAAGTCAGAATCAAATCTTTTAATTTTTTCATACTTCTAAGTCTCGAAAACAAATCAGATGAATATCCTTGTGGAATTCAATTTCTATTATAAATGTGTCCTAATTTAAAAAATTTCAAAGCCAACTTATAAGTAATGTAATTTATTGGTTTGCATAAAAAATTTATAGAATTAATAAAACTTTTTTTCTAAAAAATATAAACTAAAATCATTTTCTAGTCTTAAAAGTGATTTTTTATAAAATATTTAGCAATTTAGTCTTTTATAGATGACTGTTATGAACTAAGATCTTAGAGGCGGGGCGTGGCGCAGCTTGGTAGCGCGGGTGCTTTGGGAGCACTAGGTCGCAGGTTCGAATCCTGTCGCCCCGACCATTTAAAAACCAAGTCATACTAGCGAGTCTCCCAACTCGCTTTTTTATTTCTCATTTGTCTTAAAAACTCAAATAGCGATTAAATAGCGATTATTTGTATAGCTTTGATATACCTAGTAGGCTTAATCGCTAATTATCACTAGGTTTATTCCATACCTCCTGGGTTACTCGCCAACCCTGACTAATTAATTTTTTCCACTCTTGTTTTACAAGTTCAATTTTAAGTATCTCTCTTAATGTCATAACAGGTGGTTCTTTACCCCATGTAGAAGCAACCTTCCCAGAATCAATAAACATATATTTAAAAAATTGGTCTTTATTATTTGTATTTTCGATAAACCTTTTAACCCTTGATCTATTTGAATTAACCAACCAATAAGACTTAACCATTAATTAAGCGGTGCAAGTAGTAAGCGTTTCATTTAAAACAAAGTTTTTGGGCTTTGATTTTTTGCAAGTGCCTTTACTCTGTATTTTTATTGCTCAAAAACATGTTTGCCAGGAAATAGAACCACCAGCAACTTTTTCAAGTTCTTCATCTGACATCTCACTTGTGAGTGAATCCATGTGAGCTTGACCAGCTTCAATATGATCTTCATCAAACTCATGACCATGATCTTTTGCTATTGCAACAATATCTGCTCCATCAGTATTTAATTTTTCAAGTATTGCTGGATTTTTTAATGCTTTTTCTGCAAAAGCTTTTGCTTGTTCAACTGACATTTTATTAAGTAAATGGTTTATATATTATTACTATAAACAATCTCATAACTGTTCCGATACTAAATAACAAGCTAAGTAGTTTGCTATCAAATTTCACTTTAAAATTTACTCTATATATATAGTATTAATCTGATTCAGATTCAGCATAAATATCATATGTATTTGCACCCTCCAATCTATCCAATGCAGATTTAATATTTTTCAATTCTTCTCTATTTTCTCTATCAGCAATATTTGTAGAAATTATTTTAAAACTTTCACTAATAGCCTGTATCGCTGCGTAAGGTCTAGTATTCCTATCTAGTCCTAATTCAACAAGTCTTTCAGCTAATGCAGGTGCATGGACAGCTATATAAGCATTTGCATCCTCAATATTATGTAGAACACACTCCTGTAAATAACCTGCTGCATCAGGATGTTTCCTCCATTTCCTTAAATTCACTGTGGTTATATTTCCTGCCTTTGCAGCCTCATTCCAATTCGAACCACTAGCCCTAGCAGCTAGTGCCTTTTGAATATTAGGAGGTAAAGTCTGCTCCTCTCTTGGTAATCTTCCAGGTTTTGACACTCTGAGGAGTTACCCTCCAAGCTGAACCACAAACATCCCTAATAGTTGATCTTATAGCTGATACCCATTCCTCTTGATTTGATCTTGCGTTGTTTGGCACTAGGTCTACCTTTAGCGATTATTTAGCGATTAAATGTACACTTATGATAAACTTTGTATACCTTTGGTGCAATACTGAGACTCATATTAATCCCTGTTATAGTAACTAATAAGCTATAGCCTCACTTGATTATTTAACCTACTGTCTCAATTTGTCGTATGGGTGCTTTGGGAGCACTAGGTCGCAGGTTCGAATCCTGTCGCCCCGACCATTTAAAAACCAAGTCATACAAGAGAGTTTCCCAGACTCTCTTTTTTATTGAAAACAATTAGAAAGATGAGACTGAGCGAGCTTTGAGCGAGATTTTGCTATACCTTGCATAACTTTGCCAAGTTACTTCTATAGTTTTTTAGAAAATAATGAAATTTATAACACCTAATCAGTTGAAACCTATAAACAAAATTTGATTATTATGTATTTATGAATAAAAAATTTTTTGATAAAACTTTTAAAAAGTTTTTGCAAATTAAAAAAACTCCAATTTCAATTTGGAGTTCTGCATTAGCTTCTTTAAGTTCTTTAAATGATATAAATTTTGATTGGGAAAATATAAACAGAATAGTAAATGCTACAAAATCTCATTCAATTAAGGGTATTGATTTTGTCGAGAAATTACCAGGAGAACTTGAAAATTTTGGAAATGCTGCTGTAGAAGCTTATTTAAAAGGGGGAGATAAACTAGGAAAACATTGGTCACATATAAAGAGCCAAAAAAATTCTCCTGAACTTTCCAGCGATCCAAAAAATGCAATTTTGGAAGATGGGACAGTAAATGTTAGCCGCCAAGCAAATGATATGACTCAATTGGAGAGGCTAGAAGCAAGTTTAGATAATCATTTTGATGGATTTAAAACTGTTTATGCAACTTCTGAATTCTGGGAAAGAACACTTGGTAATGCTTTTGAAGCTGGAATTTATGCAATGGCGATATCAGCACTTGATAAAGTTTTAATAAATCGAGAAACATTAATAAATGGGAATGATGAGGATAGAAGAAAGCTAATAATAGAGATACTTCAGAGCAGTGGTTTACTTGCAGCTGGGACACTGCCAATCTCGATATTTCTTGGAATTTGTTTAATGCTTATCCCTGGTTTAGCTACAGTTCTTGGACCCATTGGATTGTTAGGTACGACTGGTATTGGTATTCGTTTGATTAAATCAGTTACTGATAATCCAACTCATCAAGAAAAAAAAGCCATAATTAATTTAAGAGAATTTCTAAAAGACAAGTTATATGAATTTAATAAATTTAAAGAAGGAAAAATTACAGTTAATTTAAAATAAATAATCTGAAAAAGTTCTAGTTAATTTTTAGTCATCAAACTCTTTTGGTTCATCAGTTGCCTCCATAAAATCATCAGTCCAAGTATTTCCACGATCTTCGATTTCATGTTCAAAACCAGTGTCTTGATCATTCTTCCAGTACCAATATTCATTACTAAGCATCTCTTGTTCCTTCTCATCCCTTAATTCATCTTTCTTTAGCTCGACTTTTTTTTGTTCTTCACTCAACAAATCCCAATTCTTTGCAATATATTCTGCTTCTAAACTTTCATTTTCATATTGAAATCTAGAAAATCTATATGTTTGATAAAAACCTTTTGATTTAATATTTTCCCAAATTTGTCTAGCTATCTTTTTAGAAACAAATTGATCTGGTTCTCCTGGAATAAGGAGCATGTCTAAATCATCAAAATGATTTTCAAAAAAAGATCTATATTTGTATTTAAATAAATGATGGTCAGTAGATCTTATTGCGATACATACATTGTTTGATTTTTCATCTGAAATACTAAAAATTATCTCATGTTTAGTTTTATCTTCTGGAATTTCCTTTCTCAGATAAAAGGTTTTCATTGAAAAAATCTATGAAAATTAATAAATATAGTATATAAATTTTAGCTATTAAAGACTATCCAACTTAAATAGATCAAAGGATCTAAAAGATCTTTAAACACTAAATTGTTTTTGAGCGAGATTTGAGCGAGATTTTGCTTATCTATGCATAACTTTGCTTTATCTTAAAACTTTTTGAGACTCAAATATTTTCTTTTAATAGCAACTAATAAGCTAAAGCCTCACTTGTTTCTCATGGGGGCTGTCGCATTTTGCGTAACGGGTGCTTTGGGAGCACTAGGTCGCAGGTTCGAATCCTGTCGCCCCGATAGTCATAGCAGTAGATCTCAGATATACCAAAATAGAGTCTCAAAAGTATCCGTGGAATTTCCGTGGATTTTTTAAATGAGTTAGCTACAAGAACCTGTTATTACATATGGTGAATAACCAAATCTCTCTCTTAAAGAATCAAGTTGTTTTTTTTCTTCTAAAAAAATATTTGTAGATAAGGGGTAACTTGATGTATCTAATTCTTTGCAGCTTTGAACTGAGTTATAAGTAGATAAATTAACAAAATCTTTTTCTAATTTTTCCGTAAACTTATTAATTCCATCTAAATAATATGTTTCAAGAAATTTGCTTGACCTAGTTTCACCATTTTTTAGACCTGTCAAATCAGATAAAAAAGTATAGTATCTGTCCGCAGCTGGAAGTTCACTTATGGGATACAACTCTTGGGTTATTTCTCTTCCGAATTCATCAATAAAAAGAATTTTCCATTTGTAATGTTCCATTTTTCTATAATTGATTCCTTGACCAATGGCTAAAATGGGAACAAAAACAGCTGTTATTCCTACATTTGTAGCTAATTGAGCCGCATTATCTGACATATCAACCAAAGATTGTTCATAACTAATAATTCTTTCTGTGGGTATTTCATATATCGTTTCAAATTTTTTACCCCCAAGTCCTTTATTAATAGTTAGGACTGTCTTAGTATCTGCTTTCCAAAAAAATTGGTCCTTTAGGAAATGCTTTTGTTTCCACATTGTTAAAGAATTATTAGCGAATACCACAGGATATTTAGGATTCTTTTTAGCATTCTTCTTTTCAATTTTTGTTTTTATACTCAAGCATTCTTCTTTTTGAATAGCAGTCAAATTTGAATCTTTACAAAAATTCGGTTCCTTTAATTTGGCCTTTTTCTTATTACAAACAGATTTATTTTTCCAAACTGGTGAGTTGCAATTTATTTCTGCAGCATCTACTGGGAAAGGCAACGCGAAAGTTGCTAGTAATGAAATTATTAATGACTTAAATGTTTTCATCAAAACCTAACGACCGTGTGCTCACCCAATTATCCACGGAAATCCGTGGAATTTGAACAATATATATGCAGTATGTTGCAATCTCGTGCAGTCTTATTCAGAGTATGGTCTTTTTTATAACTTAGATCCCTTTGTCTCACTAGAGGGGGCATAGTACTTTGGGAGCACTAGGTCGCAGGTTCGAATCCTGTCGCCCCAACTCAATCAAAACCAAGTCATACTAGAGAGTTTCCCAGACTCTCTTTTTTATTGGATAAATAAGACCGCAGCCAAAACGGTCAAATAGTGGTTACAAAGTCCAAGGATTA
>QCRH01000014.1 GCA_003211955.1 Prochlorococcus sp. AG-459-O09
TCCAGATTTCTCCTTTTGAAGTTATTATTATTCCAACAAACCTAAAAGATCCTATACAAAGTAACCTTACTGAGCAAATCTATAACAACTTTTTAATTAATAAAATTGATGTCCTTCTTGATGATCGAAACGACAGAGCTGGAGTAAAGTTTAAAGATGCGGAATTAATTGGAATTCCTTTTCAAATAATTATTGGTAGAGATTCTGTTAATGAAGAAGTAGAGCTTTTTTGCAGAACAAATAATACTAAGTCTAAAATTAGTGCTGATAAATTGTTGGAAACATTTATTTCCGAATCAGAAATAATGTACAATAAAAAGTCTTAAGGCTAAATTTTTTTGGGAGCTAAGTTATGTTACTGAAATGGACATCAAAATTATTTTTTAAAAATCTTGCCAAAGCTATATCTTTTTCAATATCCTTAATTGTTATTTTCACCCTTTTCAGCTCCCCTTCCATAGCTGCAAAAACCTCTATGACAGGTGACTATACAAAAGATACAATTTCAGTTGTTAAAACATTGCAAACAGCTGTTGATACTCCAAAAGATTCTCTAAATAAAGATGAAGTAAGAAGTGAGGCTCTTACACTTATAACTGACTACATCTCAAGATACAGAAATAGAGGGATGGTTAATAAAACACAATCATTTACCACTATGCAAACAGCATTAAATGCTATGGCAGGTCATTACAAAAACTTTGCAAGTAGACCTTTACCAGATAAGCTTAAGGAGCGTTTAACAAAAGAATTTTCTCTTGCTGAAAAAATGGTTCTAAGAGAAAGTTGATACAATTCATTTACTTTTTAAAAGTAAACCAAGATTTTTGAATATATTAGATATTCGAACAAAAATAATGCTCTTCTAAAATTGGCCAATGTTGTTGTAATCGGAGCCCAATGGGGTGACGAAGGAAAAGGTAAAATAACGGATTTACTTAGTCGTTCGGCAGATGTTGTCGTACGCTATCAAGGGGGAGTAAATGCAGGTCATACTATAGTTGTTGATGATAAAGTCTTAAAATTGCATTTAATTCCCTCTGGGATACTTTATAAAAATACTTCTTGTCTAATTGGGTCGGGAACTGTTGTGGATCCAAAAATCTTGCTTAAAGAAATCGATATGTTAATTGAAAATGGAATTGATATCTCAGGATTAAAAATTTCATCAACATCACATGTAACAATGCCCTACCACCGAATATTAGATGAAGCGATGGAGGCTGATAGAGGTTCAAACAAAATAGGGACAACAGGTCGTGGGATTGGCCCAACTTATGCGGATAAGTCACAAAGAAATGGCATAAGAATAAGAGACTTGCTCAATAAGGAAAGGCTAAGTGATGTGATCGAAATTCCATTAAGAGAAAAAAATGGTCTATTAGAAAAAATCTATGGTATTAAACCACTTAAATTAGATGATATTGTTGAAGAATATCTTGACTATGGGGAAAGATTATCAAAGCACGTAGTTGACTGTACGAGGACTATTCATGCAGCATCAAAAAATAAGAAGAATATTCTCTTCGAGGGTGCTCAAGGTACTTTGCTGGACTTAGATCATGGGACTTACCCTTTTGTAACCTCATCAAACCCTATATCAGGAGGAGCATGTATTGGGGCTGGAGTTGGTCCCACTTTAATTGATAGAGTCATAGGCGTCGCAAAAGCTTATACCACAAGAGTAGGTGAGGGGCCATTCCCAACGGAATTACAAGGAAGTATTAATGATCAACTCTGTGATAGAGGTAGTGAATTTGGAACCACTACTGGGAGAAGGAGAAGATGTGGGTGGTTTGATGGAGTTATTGGTAAATATGCTGTATCTGTAAATGGTCTTGATTGTTTAGCCGTTACGAAACTTGATGTGTTAGATGAATTAGATGAGATTCAAGTTTGCATTGCATATGATCTCGATGGAAAGGAAATAGACTACTTTCCTACAAATTCAGATGACTTAAAAAGATGTAAGCCAATCTTCAAAAAATTAAAAGGTTGGCAATGTTCAACTGCAGATTGCAGAAAACTATCTGATCTCCCAGAGAATGCTATGAATTATCTAAGATTTTTAGCTGAATTAATGGAGGTACCAATTGCCATTGTCTCGTTGGGGGCGAATAGAGATCAAACTATAGTAATTGAAGACCCAATACACGGTCCTAAAAGAGCACTGCTAAGGTAATTTAGTTCCAAATTAATGAAGGAATCCTTTAGACATTTTGAAAATAAAAAAGTTGATCTCATTGGTCTGGGCAACGCAATAGTAGATATTATTGTAAATATTGAAGATGAGTTTCTTGAGATAAATAATCTGGATAAAGGATCAATGAATCTAATTAATTCTGATGAATCTCAGAGATTGTTAGAAAATTGCAAAGTGATCAAACAAATTTCAGGTGGGTCCTCAGCAAATACCGTTGTTTCTTTAGCAGAATTAGGCAATCATGTGCAGTTTATAGGAAGAGTAAAAAATGATCAATTTGGGAATTTCTTTTCTGACGATATAAAAAAAAGTAAAACTATATTTAATACTCCACCTACTATTGAAGGTGCTCCAACAGCTCATTCAATCATTTTGGTTACACCTGATGCACAAAGAACTATGTGCACTTACCTAGGAGCATCTGTAGAGTTCGAACCAAAAGACATTGACTTTACTGTAATTAAGGAAAGTAAATACTTATATTTAGAAGGATATTTATGGGACAGCGAATTAGCTAAAAAAGCTTTTATTAAAGCCGCCCAAATTGCAAAACAATCTAATACAAAAATAATCCTTTCTTTGTCTGATTCATTTTGTGTAGATAGACATCGTGAGAGTTTCTTGGAATTAATTTATGAATATGTAGATATTGTTTTTTGTAATGAATCCGAGGTTTTAAGTCTATTTAAAAAAGATAAATTAGCAAGCTACCAAGAAGACCTATCTTCCTTATGTGAATTAGTCATAGTAACTCTTGGAAGCAATGGTTCTCTGATCGTTAACAAAAATAATGTTGAAATAATTGAGTCAATAACGAAAGGCAAGATAATTGATACTACAGGAGCGGGAGATATCTATGCGGGAGGATTTATCCATGGATTAATAAACAATTGTTCCCTCAAAAAATGCGGAGAGATAGCTTCAATTTGTGCGGGGCAAATAATTACGGAATTAGGATCTAGAACAGATATTGATCTTAAAGAGTTAATAAAATAGATTTAATCAAATAGTCTTATTCAACCAATCATAATATTTCACCTCAGTATGGTATTTTTTGTAAATAATTTGAGGGACATCATATGTGGAATTTTTTTTTACGAAATCAATTAAACAATTTTTAAATTCTAGTTTACTTTTTATTGTGATTTCAAACTCTTTAGTTTCTTCAATATCATCATCCCACTTATAAATTGAAAAAATTTGCTTTATCGAAACACAAGCTGCAAGTTTTTTTTGTATTAGTAATTTAGCCATTCGCAAAGCATTTACGTAACTTGATTCAGTTGTAATCATAACTAATACTTCCATAATGAATTAAACATCAATATTTTTTAATTATGTGATTTATCAAATTGTGATATTGATCAAAAGAGTAAGAATAATCATTTTTAACTTTCGGCCTTTTAACCAAAAATAACTTCATCTTACTTCCAGAAACTATACTTTCCCAGTTTTTCTGAGAATAACTTCCAGATTCTCTGCATAGAACATAATCTATCTCCCAAAAATCACAAAGTTTTTTTTCTAAAATGCTTTTATTATTTTTACTCGGTTCAAGTATCGCTATATTTGAATTTTTAATACATGATCCAAAAGCTTTAGTTATACTCTCATAAGTTGGAAGTACCCTTGTAAATACATTTGCTTTACAATTCATATAATAACTCGCTGTATCGTTGAGGAATCTTGATCCTATTGCAAGAAGAACATTCTTATTTTCTATATCAACATTATTTATATCCTTTAAATGATCAATATACAAAAAATTATTAGTCTTATTTATTAGAGATTGCCTCTCAAATAGTAAAAGAGGTGTATTAATTTCTTTACATGCATTATTAAGATTTTTAGAAATTATTACGGCAAACGGATGAGTTGCATCGACAACGCATGTGATTTTATTTTTATTTATGAAATTAATTATTTGATCTTTATTATTTAATTTCCCCGTAATGATATGTAACTTTGGATTTTCAATATAAGCTTGCCCTGCTTTATAAGTTAAAACACTTGCAAAGACTGAAAAATTAAGTTCAAGAAGCCTATTAGCTATTGCAGGTCCATCCGAAGTTCCTGATAGGATCCAAACATTTTTATAGCAATTTTCTTGATTCTGCATCAGTATGACTTTAATTAAATAGTAAGTAATGAATCATTGTTTAATTCAGGCGGTCATTAATAGCGCTCCCCAAATGAGGTATACCAAAGAAAACCAAACTCCAATTGCAGAAATGATAGTTAATTTTAAAGGATTACGTAGTGAAGATCCAACCAGAGATCTCAAGATCATAGGATGGGGAAATATTGCCCAAGAAATGGTAGATGAACTAAAGGAGGGGCAAAATATTGTAATTGAGGGACGTCTAAAGATGAATTCTGTCACTAGAAAAGACGGAACGAAAGAAAAGCAACCAGAACTAACAGCTTCAAAGATTCATCAAATATCGCCGGTTGATGTTATTAAGTCCGATCAAAAAGAAAATAATGAGTCATTTGAAAATAAAGAAACCGTCAAAAAATCTAGTTGGGATAGTTCACCTTTAGTACCTGAAGTGGACGAAATACCTTTTTAAATCAAATATCAACATTATTTTCTTGAACACTTATAATTAATTTGCTTATTTTTCTTTCAAGCGCGGCAAGTTCGCTTCTGATTTCTGGCCATTTACCCTTATCAAGATTTTCTAGTAGCCATGCTCTATCTTGATCAAGTTTAAAAATTAAATCTCCTTGATTTGCAGTATTAGGATCTTGCATAATACTTGTTAGCCTATTAAAAACTCATTCTACTAAATCAAAATGAAGAAATATTTATCTCCTGGAAATTTAATCGTAACCGCTGGGGGTATATTAGCTTTTGTTGGAATGACTGCTTATTTTACAGACTCAGTGAATTTAAGTGTACCTACTTTTTTTTATGGAGTACCTATTTTCCTAATTGGCTTAGGCTTAAAGACTTCCGAAATACCTCCTGTAGAGTTATTTGACAAGACAAATTTTGCGACAAATAAATTTAATAGACCAAAAGAACTAACAGCATTAGTTAAAGATGTTACAAGATGGAGGTATGGGATAAAAGCTCATCTTGAATCGTCATTAGAATCTTTAAGTTTGTGGGACGAGGATAACCCCCCTCAATTAAAAGAAATAGAAGAAATTACAAAGGAAGAAAAAAATGGTCTTAGAATGCGTTTCGAATTAAACGCTGTCCCTCTTGAAAAATGGATTGAAAAACAAGAAAGATTAAACAGGTTTTTCGTCAAAGGTCTTGAATCAGAATTTATTATCGACGATAATAAAAAAGAATTTGATTTTATTCTCTTTTATTGAATATAGGGATATATTTGTAAAAACCTAATTTCTAAATTCAATCAAGTTTTAATGATTTTCAATAATGAATGATTCTCAAAGAGTATCAATATTAAGCGAAGCACTTCCTTATATACAAAGTTTCTCAGGTAGAAAAATTGTTATCAAGTATGGTGGTTCTGTTATGGAAAATGATAATTTAAAAAATGCTTTTTTTAGAGACATAGCACTTTTATCAACCGTTGGGGTTTGTCCTATAGTAATTCATGGAGGTGGACCAGAGATTAATAATTGGTTAAAGAAATTAGAAATATCTCCTAAATTCGAAAATGGATTAAGAATTACTGATCAAAAAACCATGGAAATTGTCGAGATGGTTCTAATGGGTAGAGTTAACAAACAAATTGTAAAAGGCATTAATAAAACTGGATCATTAGCTGTGGGGATATCGGGTCTTGATGGCAACTTAATTCAATCTAGAGAACTAGGAGATGGAAGCCATGGGTTAGTTGGAGAGGTTACAAAAATCAATCCTGAAATATTAGATCCTCTTATTTCTAAAGGATATATCCCAATTATTTCTAGCATTGGATCAACCTTGGAGGGTATTTCCCATAACATCAATGCAGATTTTGTTGCAGGAGAAATTGCTGCTGCAATAAATGCAGAAAAACTTATTCTTCTTACTGATACTCAAGGGATTTTAAAAGAAAAAGATAACAAAAATAGTCTTGTTGAAAAAACTAATCTCAAAGAAGCAAGAGATTTTATTGATAAAAAAATTGTAACTGAAGGTATGATTCCAAAGACAGAATGCTGTATAAGAGCTTTAGCCCAAGGAGTCAAAGCAGCTCATATAATTGATGGGAGAATAGAACATTCATTACTTCTTGAGATTTTTACAAATTCCGGAATAGGTACAATGATAGTCGCCTAACCCATGAAAACTTATGAGCAAGTTTTAGAAACAGTAGAACTTGCTTTAGCTAAAGGTGAGTATCATTTTTGCATTGAATTTCTTTTGCCCATAATCGAATCATTTCCTTTATCAAGCAAAGAAGGGGTAAATTTAAGAACAATCTTAATTACTGCTCTTTGTGGTATCAATAAAAAGGAGGAGGCTAAAAGGTTTTGTAAAGAACTTCTAAAATCTTACGATAATAAGACGAGAGAAAATGCAAAATATTTGATGGAAGTTATTGATTCTCCAGACATTAAAAAGCCTGAAAATTGGAACGTAAAATTTGAAAGCGACCCATCACTAAATAAAAAATCTCTTAACTCACTTCGAAAAAAAAGAGAAGTATTGGAGAAAAAAAAATTTATTAATATTACTGAGACTCCAACTGGTGAAACGAAACCCTTTCAGAAAGGCTTTTCACTGATCATTTTTTTAATACTATTATTATTAATTCCACTTCTAAGTGGCTGCGTTAAAGTTGAGGATACCCTTGATCTTAGTGAACTTGATTCAATAACCAATAATTTAGTGATAGAAAGTAAATACATAAAGAAATTTCCTTGGCAATTAAAATTTGAAGAGAGGATGAAAGATATTTTTCCTGATGCAGAAATTAAACAAGAGAAATCAACCTTTTCTTTGAAACATAAAAATCTCAATCTAGAAGATACAAAGCAAGTTCTTAAAATCACCCAAAATACAGCAGGAGAGTTAGCGGGAGAATCAACAAATATAGAAATATATACCACTCAAAAAAACTTTATTTTTTTTAAAAAATACTTTTACAGGTTGGATTTGGATCTAATTTCTATTCAAGGTATTGATAATTTAGAACTCATTTTCAAAATTATTCACCCTAATAAAGCAACCCTTACTAATAAAAATAATTCAAATTTAGAAATCACAAAAAATCTAATAATTTGGAATTTAAATCAAGGGCAGATAAATAGTCTTGAATTTTCTTTCTGGAGCCTCAACAAACTTTTGATTGGGATATCTACTATTTTTATAATTATAATATTGGCTTATTTATTAAGATTCTATAGGTTTAAATTAGGTACAGATTTACCTCAACTTCCATCAAAGTAATTACAACTCTGCTGGATTAACATCTATTGTTAAAAAAACATTTTTTGGAATAAGTTTCCATAATATTGATTTATCAGGTAAAGGTATCTTTGTTCCTTCAGGACCATGTATTAATATCTGCCATCTAAATTTTTTACCGACTTTAGCAATTAAGCTAGGAGCAGGACCAATTAATTTCCAGTTCTTTTTCTCACAAAAATTGATTAGATATTTTGCTAACTTTATTGCAATTGACTCAGTTAATTCATAATTTTCACCTGATAATTTAAGAAGGCAAATCGTGCAAAATGGAAATAAATTAGCATCTTTTCTCAATCTCGAGTTTTCACTTAAGAATCTTTCATAATCTCTTTTCTGAAGATATGAAATTACCGGGTGGTTAGGTTTATATGTTTGAAAAATTACTTTTCCTTTTTTTTGAGACCTGCCTGCCCTGCCAGCTAATTGCAAAAACAATTGTAATGATTTTTCTTCTGCCGAAATATCTGGGCGATGAAGCAACCCATCTGCTGCAATAATTACTGAAAGAGTAATATTGGGGATGTCAATCCCTTTTGCCAACATTTGAGTTCCTACAAGAATATCAGCATCACCTTTAGAAAACTTTGAAAGAATATCTCTATGACTATCTTTTCCTGAGGTTGTATCCTTATCAAAACGAAGTACTCTTAAGTCAGGAAATTCTTCATTTAAAAACTCTATTACCCTTTGTGTACCTATTCCAAAAGGTTTAAAGGCAGTTGAATGACAATCTGGGCAACGATTGATCAATCTCGATTTATGATCACACCAATGACAGCTTAACCATTTTTTCCCTTGTGAACCGAGATGCACTGATAAAGGAACGTCACAGTTAGGGCAATTTATTAAATATCCGCAATTTCGACAACTTAAAAACCCACTGTGGCCCCTCCTGGGAATCAAAATTATTGCCTGCTCATTTTTTAAGCGTAGTTGAGGAAGCAATTGTAATAATTCATTGGAAAAAATTTTCATATTTCCTTTCTTGAACTCATCCCGCATATCAATAATTCTTATTTCAGGAATTTCATTACTGGATATCCTTTCAATCATTCTTACCAATTTAAAATCCTTTTCAAAAATACACTTTTTCCAAGTCTTCATTGATGGGGTTGCACTCCCAAAAATTAACTTTGCAGAATTCCTTTTTACTATTTCAATAGCAATCTCTCTTGCGTCATAACAAGGCATAGGACTATCTTGTTTATAAGAAACATCATGTTCTTCATCCATGATTATTAAACCTAGATTTTTCATTGGCAGAAAAACTGCGGACCTTGTTCCTATTACTATTAAAGGTTCATTAGCATTAATAATTTTCTTCCAAACTACAGTTCTATGATTGGGAGAACAGTTACTATGATATTCGTAAACAACATTATTAAATCGCCGACTAAACCTATCAATAAGTTGAGGAATTAGTCCAATTTCTGGAGCTAGTATCAAACAACTTTTTTTCTTAAAAAATTGATCTTCAGCAATTCTCATATAAACTTCTGTTTTACCTGAACCTGTTTCCCCCCATAGAAGTAAAACATCTCCTGGTTTCATTGTTTGAAATTCTTGAAATGCAATTTTTTGCTCATTTGTAAGATTTGGTTTTTTCATTGCAATACGATCATTAAAAGAGGAATTTAATTTAGTATTTATATTTTTTTTTCTTTTAGATTTAACAAGGAGATTTTTACTTACCATTGAGTTAATTAGTTTGTAATTAAAACCAGACTTTATTAATTCACTTTGCCAATTACCTTTTTCAGGCAAAGTATTCATTAAAAAAAATTCTTTTTTGGTTAATCCAGTTTTCTGAACATCAAATTCTTTTTTAGTTTCAATCCATATTTGATCTTTAAAACCTTTAGAAAAAGTCTTATATTTACCAATCCAGCCAGGAGGAAATGCAGTTTTAAACATTTTTAAATTACTAACCATATAAAAAGAGGCTAGGGACTCTATAAATTCTCTCCACGAGTCATCAATTATTTTTTTCTGCAAAATACTTTCAACAAACAAATATCTTATGCTTTTTAACCCAGTAATATTTGTTTCATCATTATTGATTGTCGAAAAGTTTTTTTTGGAGATCACCAACCCATTCAATAATCTCCCTCTTAGTCTCACACTTACAATATCTCCAACTTCTGCCCCAAGATTATTTCCATCTAAATAGTAAAAGCTTTCATTACTACTACCTATATCAAGCAAAATTTCAAATTTGTAGGAGATATTTAATAACTGATTACTTGCCGGCTTCAAAACTTTTTCTTAGTATTGGATTGTTGAACATTCCACAAAGTGTTTTTTGCACATTGTAAGTATCCTGCTCTTAAGGGAGACATGAAGCTTTGATCATTGACCGAAAATTCAAAAATGATCTGCCTGTCTGAGAAATCCCAAGACTTTTTACTTTAGGTAATCTATAGCACTATTTAAATTTTTCAACAATTTAGAAAACTTTTCTTATTCTCATTTCGTGAAAAGTTTTTTAAACATTAAGGGGGACTTTACTACTAAATGTTCAAATTAGCCCTAAATAAAATTTTATCTAGTTAAATTCACCGTAGAAAGGAGTCTATTATGTGTCCAGTCGCAGCAGAATCAAAGAATTCCAAGCCTAGTTCAAAAAAAAAGATCAATAAAAAAATTAATACAAGTTTAGAAACAGTAGTTGAAGGAGATATTAATAAAAATAGTCAAAATTTACAGACATCTTCAGAGTTAAACGAAAGCACTATTGAAAATAATAATGAATTTAATGATTCTGAAGAAGAAGATAAAGGGCTCGGGAATATCAAGCTTGGGCCAAAAGGTATTTACACTGAAGATTCAATAAGAGTTTATCTACAAGAAATTGGAAGAATTAGACTTTTAAGACCAGATGAAGAAATTGAGCTTGCAAGAAAAATTGCTGACTTACTCCAATTAGAAGAGCTGGCAACGCAATATGAGTCAGAAAAAGGACATTTCCCATCTGTTAGAGAATGGGCCGAGTTAATAGATATGCCTCTTTCCAAATTTAGAAGAAGACTTCTCTTAGGTAGGAGAGCTAAAGAAAAAATGGTTCAGTCAAATTTAAGATTAGTTGTTTCCATTGCTAAAAAATATATGAATAGAGGTTTATCATTTCAAGACTTAATCCAAGAAGGAAGTTTAGGGCTAATTAGAGCAGCCGAAAAATTTGACCATGAAAAAGGTTATAAGTTCTCTACATATGCAACATGGTGGATTCGCCAAGCCATTACTAGAGCAATTGCAGATCAAAGCAGGACTATTAGATTACCAGTTCACTTATACGAGACAATATCCAGAATTAAAAAAACCACAAAAGTTCTTAGCCAAGAATTTGGCAGGAAACCTAGTGAAGAAGAAATTGCTGAGAGTATGGAAATGACAATTGAAAAATTAAGATTTATAGCTAAAAGTGCGCAACTTCCTATTTCTTTAGAAACTCCAATAGGTAAAGAGGAAGACTCAAGACTCGGAGACTTTATAGAGGCTGATATAGAAAATCCAGAGCAAGATGTTTCTAAAACTTTATTAAGAGAAGATTTGGAAGGAGTTTTAGCCACTCTTAGCCCTAGAGAAAGAGATGTTCTCAGATTGAGATATGGAATTGATGATGGAAGAATGAAAACTCTCGAAGAAATTGGCCAGATTTTCGATGTGACGAGAGAGAGAATTAGACAAATAGAGGCAAAAGCCCTAAGAAAACTTAGACATCCAAATCGAAATGGGGTTTTAAAAGAATATATAAAATAAAAAAAGTTAAGTATAATATTCAGCTTTAAAAACTTGCAAAAGAATAGCTTAAAATAGATTCGACTTTATTTTTAAATCAAACTCATAATAATATTTAATGACTAATTTTAAGCTGAAAATAGCTAGTAGAAGAAGTAAACTAGCAATGGTTCAAACTTTATGGGTTAAAGATCAACTAGAAAGGAATATTCCCAATTTAGAGGTATCTATAGAAGCTATGGCAACTCAAGGTGACAAAATCCTGGATGTGGCCTTAGCAAAAATAGGCGACAAAGGCTTATTTACAAAAGAACTTGAAGCACAAATGCTCGTAGGCCATGCAGATATAGCAGTACATTCTCTGAAAGATTTACCAACCAATTTGCCTAGTGGCCTTAAATTAGGATGCATTACAAAAAGAGAAGATCCTGCAGATGCTTTAGTAGTAAGCAAAAAAAATAACTGTTATAAATTAGAAACCCTACCTGAAGGTTCGATTGTTGGAACAAGCTCTCTAAGAAGACTGGCACAATTAAGAAATAAGTACCAACATCTTGTTTTCAAAGATATCAGGGGAAATGTTATTACAAGAATTGAAAAATTAGATGCAGGAGAGTTTGATTGTATTATTCTTGCGGCCGCTGGTTTAAAGAGATTAGGCTTTGAATCAAGAATTCACCAGATTATCCCAAGTGAAATTTCCCTTTATGCCGTTGGCCAAGGTGCTTTAGGCATTGAATGTAAATCTGATGATAAAAAAGTTTTAGAAATTATAAATGTCTTAGAAGATAAACCCACTAGTCAAAGATGTATGGCAGAAAGGGCTTTTTTAAGAGAGCTTGAAGGTGGATGCCAAGTCCCAATAGGTGTTAATAGCAACATTGATAATGAACAACTTTACCTTACTGGTATGGTAGCCTCTCTTGATGGAGAAAGGCTAATTAAAGATCAAGTTATTGGCAATATTAATAACCCTGAACTGGTAGGCATAGAACTAGCAGAGAGGCTAAAGCTCCAAGGTGCCGACAAAATACTCAGTGAAATATTTGAAGAATTTAGAGAAAACAAAAATTAGTTAATTTACTAATTTAGGATCAATTTCTTTTTTGTATCTTTCTTCACAATCTTTAATCACTTTAACAGCTTCTTCTATCCCAAAAAAACCATTAACAGTACAAGTTCCAGGTTTTTTTAGATCTTTGTAGTGCTCCCAATAATACTTAGTTTCTTTTAACCAATGCTCTCCAAGGTCTTCATAACTTGAGATATGATCCATTCTTTTATCATCTGCGAGAACCGCTATTACCTTATCGTCGACCTCTCCACCATCATCAAATTTCATCACCCCAATAATCCTTGCCTCCACAATAGATCCAGGTATCAATGGCTCAGTTACACTAACAATTTCGACATCAAGTGGATCTCCATCTTCATCCCATGTTCTTGGTATACATCCATAAGCAAAAGGATAAGCAAGTGAAGAATAACCTACCCTATCAAGTTTAAGGTGGCCCGTTTCTGTAATTAATTCATATTTATTGATGGTATTAGAGTTCAATTCAACAATAGTGTTTATTACTGTATTTGAGCTATCAGTGAAAGCATTAAGTATGTGCAATAAGTTTGGTGTAACCCTGCTTGGGGGTTGATTAAGGTTTGCCATCAAGAAATAATTTTTATTTATCTTACATCCTCATACTCAACCAAATTCTTTAAAGTAATTTTTCAGCAAAAATCATTTATTTTAGACTTCAAATGATTAATAAAATAGTCTGGTGATAGTTCTTCTTTAGTGACCGTTCTTATCAGTTCCATAGAATTTACTGACCTGCCATATTTATGAACATTATTTCTTAACCAAAATATGATTTTTTGATATTCACCATTTTGGATTAAATCATCTATCAAACCAATGTCTCTTTCCATTTGAAAAGATATTTGCGCACTTATAAGATGACCCAGCAAATATGAAGGGAAATATCCAAACGCACCTTCACTCCAATGAACATCTTGAAGACAACCTTCTGAATCATTAGATGGTTTTATCCCTAGGAGTTCATCATATCTTTTATTCCATTCCTCTGGAATATCTTCAGCAGGCAACCCTCCTTCAATTAAATCTATTTCAAGTTCGGTTCTAACCAGAATGTGTAAACCATAGGTCAATTCATCTGCCTCAACCCTATTTAATCCTGCTTCAACATGATTAATAGATTTCCATAGATCAAAATAATTACTTAATGTACATCCAGCTGAAACAAATTTTTTAAAAAATCTTTTCGAAAAAGATTTGGATTTAACTACTCTATTTTCCCAAAATAATGATTGACTTTCATGGATACCCATAGAAGTTGCTTGACCTAAAGGCCAAGCAAACCATTGATGACTTTGTGATGGCAGACCTTGCTCATAAATTGAATGTCCCCACTCATGTGCAGTTGCTAAAAAACTTGATAATGGTTCACCTTCAACGATTCTTGTCGTAATCCTATAATCATTAGGCCCTAATGTAATCGAAAAAGGATGAGGAGATTTACCAACAACAACGAGATCTTTATCTCTCCCAAACTCATCAAGTAATTTAGAACATAAATTCTGTTGTGATTCTGGACCTAAATCCCAGTGATATTTCTTTGACTTGTTAATTCCTCTAATCATTTCTGGGAGAGCGTCTTTCAAAGGCTGAAACATTTTATTCAACCACTTTAAAGTTAATTCAGGCTCAAAGGGCTGGGCTAAAGTCTCCCAGGGTGAATATAGATCTGATATTTGTTTTGCCTCTTCAATCCGTAATTTGACTAGTTCTTCAAAGAATGGGAGGAAAACTTTAAAATCTGATCTTTTCTTGGCTTCTTGCCAACTTTCATATCCTTTAGATTTCGCCTTTGCTAAAGACTCAACTAATTTAGGATCTAAATTTTTCGCTCGATTAAATTCCTTGATTAAAAGATTAATGTTTTTTTCTTTACCTTGAATAAAGAGTTGATTATTGGAGTTTTGTTCATTATTTAATAATTCATTTTTAGCGGATTGTATTAAATCATAAAATTCTTCAGAAGAATTTCTTCTATGCAAGATTTTTGCAATATAAGTAAGTTGTTCAGACCTCCAAGAAGCTCCTTTCTTGGGCATACCTGTATTCTGGTCCCAATAAAGTGTATTTTGGATTGAACCTAATATTTGAGTTTCCTTAAGATAAGCCCCCAGCTTATTCCATTGAATTTCGGCCAAAATTTATGTATAAATTAAATTAATTTTAAGATAAAAATTTTGATGTTTGCATAAAACATTCATTATTTATCCATAATAGAATATTAATTAATTAGATTTTTACTTTTATGGAACAAATATTTTCAAAATTAGAATTTACAACTAATGGTGAGGGTTTTATTGACATAACAAATGATTTAAATTTATTTATTGAAAAAAATAATTTTGATTCAGGAATTTTAAATTTAACTTCACTTCATACCAGTTGCAGCTTAACAATAAATGAAAATGCTGATCCAAACGTACTAAGAGACTTAAAAAAGTATATCCAATCTATAGTCCCATGTAATTCCTACTTAACTTTATCAAAAAATAGAGAAGAAATTTCATATAAACATTATCAAGAAGGAGCTGACGATATGCCAGCACATATAAAAACATCCTTAACTAACACATGTTTATCTTTGAGTTTTCAGAACAGGAATATTATGCTTGGCACATGGCAAGCAGTGTATTTATGGGAACATAGATTTGATCAAAAAGAAAGAGTTTTAAATGTTCATATAATTGGTGAGAAAAGGCAAGATATTTATAATGTAATTAATAAAAACTAATATTAATTATTTAATGGAACCTTACCTTTTGCAAGATGAAGAATTGAAGGAATTAGTTGTCAAAATCCCCGGCTGGGAAATTATCAATGAACAAATCCAGAGAGAATTTAAATTTTGTAATTTTATTGAAGCCTTCTCATTTATGACTAAAATCGCTCTAATCTGCGAAAAATATAATCATCATCCTAACTGGGAAAACGTTTATTCAAAAGTAATAATTAGGTTAAGTACACATGATTTGGGGGGGATAACAAATCTGGATCAAACACTAGCTTCAGAAATAAATAAAGTTTTCGATCAATAAAAATACAAATTTAAATTAATTCATTTATAAAATTCGTGAAAATGTCTAAAAAGTTATTACCTGTTACGATTATTAGTGGATTTTTAGGTTCTGGCAAAACTACACTTTTAAATCATATTCTAAAAAATCAAATTGGTCTTAAAACAGCTGTTTTGGTTAATGAATTTGGAGAGATAGGAATAGATAATGATTTAATAATAGAAGGCTCAGAAGATATGATCGAATTAAATAATGGATGTATATGTTGCTCTATTAATGGTGAATTATTAAATACAGTATCCAAAGTTTTAGAAAGATCTGAAAAAATAGACTATTTAATTGTTGAGACTACTGGGCTAGCAGATCCATTACCAGTAGCCATGACTTTTGCAGCTGGAGATCTTCGAGAAAAAGTAAGATTAGATTCAATCATCACTGTTATTGATGGAGAAAATTTTGATTTTGAAATTAATAATACAAGTGTCGCCTATTCTCAGATTTTATACGGAGATATCCTTCTTCTAAATAAATGTGATTTAGTCAACGAAGTGCAATTAAAGAAAGTCGAAAAATTCATTAATAAAATAAAAAAAGAACCTAGGATATTGAGATCAACCAATAGTGAAGTTGGATTACAAACAATAATGAGTGTAGGTTTATTTGAAACAGATACTTTTAAATACGATAAGGAAAAAGAAGATATAGAAGACAATTCACACGATCATTCTTCACATTCACACGATCATTCTTCACATTCACACGATCATTCTTCACATTCACACGATTTGATCAATAATATAGAGGGTTTTACATCAGTTTCTTATGAGACATTTGAACCATTTTCATTAAGGAAGTTTCAATATTTCTTAGATAATCAAATTTCACAAAATGTATTTAGGGCGAAAGGAATATTATGGTTTATGGAAAGTGAAAGAAAACACATTTTTCACCTATCTGGAAAACGATTTTCTCTAGATGATGAAGAATGGACAAAAGAAAAATCTAACAAGATAGTATTAATTGGGAAAAACTTAGATCATCAAACTATTAAGAATCAACTTTCATCATGTAGATTTAGTACAGATTAGATTACACATATTAGGGTTTAATTAATTTTTGAAAATACTTATTAAAGAATTAAAAAAAGCAGCCACCGAATTAAAACTTTTTTATTTTACTTCGTTTATTGTTGCACTCCTAGTTATCATTCCAATTTCCAATTTTCTTCTTGAAGGAGTTCAATATGTTGTAAGTGGGAATTTTTCATTAGGTATTGCTGGAGGAGAAGAGGTATTAGAGACTTTAAAAGTTTTAGTACTTACAAGTTTTTTTGGAGGAGGATTAGGAACTTTGAATGGATGGTTACTTTCAAATTGTGATTTTAAGTTCAGAAAAGTTCTCCGAATTTGTCAGCTAGTTCCACTAGCTGCCCCAGCATATCTAATGACAGCTGTTTTGCAGGATTTGGGAAGTATTTTTGGGTATCAAGTAACAGGTTTATGGTGGGGAGTATTAATACTTTCAATTTCTACTTATCCATATGTATTCATTCTTGCTAACGAAAGTTTTAATAAATTTGGAGTTAATCAAATCAATGCTAGTAGAGGATTAGGAGTTGGGCCCTGGAATAGCTTCTTTAAAATCGCTTTTCCGATGGCGTTACCAGCACTAATAACAGGAATAAGTTTAATGTGTATGGAAGTAATGAATGAGTTAGGTACATTTGCATTATTAAATATTCCGAGTATTTCTACAGGTATAGCCGAAAATTGGATAATTGAGGGTAATCCAAAAAGTGCTATTGGACTATCGTTGGTAGCCTTATTAATAATTTTCACTTTAATTATTTTTGAAAAATTCTCGAGAAGAAAATCAAAGAGGTGGAGTGAAAATCCTGCATCAAAAGATTCTCAAGGTTGGGAATTAAAAAAAACCAGAGCTCTTTTAGCAATAACCATATCTTTATTTCCTCCAATTTTCTCTTTTGGAATTCCATGTTTTTGGGTTCTACTCAATATCGATCAAATTCAAAAAGGGTTATCTATAGAATTACTTGCCCTATCATTTAGAACCATAAGTCTAGGATTTTTTACTGCATTAATAACGATGCTATTCTCTCTAATAATTTCCTTAGCCAGACGTCCAAATAAAAGCTTATTACTAGGAATAATAACAAACCTTGCTGGAATAGGTTACGCAATTCCAGGCACTATATTAGCTTTATCTTTAATAAGCATTTCTTCTTCAAGATTTAATTTCATCGCTATTTGCTTACTAATTTGGGGTTATCTTGTCAGATTTCTAACTATTTCTAAGGGTTCTATTGATTCAAGTCTTGAGAGGATCTCTCCTAGTCTTGATGAAGCAGCACTTGGACTAGGAGAGGATTGGCTGGGTATCATCAAAAGAATTCATCTACCTCTTCTCCAGGGACCAATATTCGTAGGCTCACTTTTAGTTTTTGTAGACACGATAAAGGAATTACCCTTAACCTTTATTTTAAGACCATTCGATTTTGATACATTATCTGTGAGAATTTATCAATATGCTGGAGATGAAAGAATGGTAGAAGCAATATTACCGGCCATTCTTATTATGACTTTAGGCCTTATCGCATCAATGACATTGATACCAAGCTTAGAGAAAAAAAATTAAATTCTTTTAGATAGTTTTCTTATTAAGAAAGGTAAGCTTAACAACAAATCTGCCGAAGTTGATATAATCCTAAAATAAATTAAGCAAATTAGAATTATATTTTGTGGAATACTTTTGCCAATAAAAAAAAGGAGGCAGGCCTCAAAAACGCCTACTCCTCCAGGAGCTGTTGGGACTACCAATCCTAAAGACCATGACAAAGAAAAGATTACTAATAAAAATATGCTATTCAGGGTATTACTTGCATAAAAAGTATTTAAGCAAATATAAAAACCAAAAAATTTAGATAAAACAAACCCAATTTCAAGTATTAAAGCTCTAGTAGGTAAAAAAGAAACTATATTTATTCTCTCTTCAAATTGGTCTTTTGAATTTGGAAGTCTCAAGACCTCAAATACTTTTCCTTTAAGAGACCCTATTCTTTTTAGTACAAGATAAATTAATTTCCTGTTTAAAAATACTAAAGGAAAAATTAAAAAAAAATAAATTGGTGAAAAAATTAATCCCAGCGATGCCAATAGAAAAGATCCACACAACATAAAATAAGGTTCTATTAGAGTCGAATACAAAGCAATCTGAGTATTACTTATTTTTTTTATGAAATTAAATCTTTCTACAAAATGCCAAACCCCTCCTGGGACGTATTTAAGAATATTGGTTAAAACATAAAAAGAGACTAGATTATTACTTTTAAATTCTATCCCAAACCATTTAACAATATATTTCCATGCATAAGCGTTCAGATAAATACTTAAAACACAAAATAAAAATGATAAAGATAAATTAATTCCATTTCTTTTTAAATTGATATCAAAAGAAATTTGATCGATATTATAAAAAAAATATATGCAAAAATATAATAAGCTTGAAATAAAGAAAATACTCTTTAAACCACCAAAATTAATTTTTTTAAGGAATATCAAATATGGTTGAATACTTTTATTAAATCTCATTTCCAATTTTCAAATGCTTTAAATTTTTCTGACTCTTTTATTAGTTTTCTTATTTCGTAAGTGGATATTTTATGCTTTAACTGTAATCTCAAAACCTCATCATTTTCTGGTTTCGTAATTATTGATCCATCTGGTTTCAAAGTTTGTTTAACTTTTATATTTCCAAAAATCGTTGAACATTCTCCTCTGCGTCTAAGTAATATCCACCTAGATTGAGTCCTTTCACGAACCCCAATAGTGTTGGAATAATCAAACCATAATCTCCTAAAAAACTCTTTTTTCTCTATGGGTAAGATTACTTGAATAGAAAATCCAATTCTATTTTTTTTCATATTGATAGCTTGATAGGAAACGTCGTAAGCTCCCTCAATTCTCAGTTTTTCCACAAAATTAGATATATCTTCGGGTGTTTGGTCATCAATCCATGCTTCTTGAATAGATATCTCTTCACACTTTGGACTAATTTGTTCATTATCGTTAATAGAAAAATCCTCAAATGAAGTGATTTTATAAACTCTTACCAAATTAGGGAATGGAAATTTTAGAGTACCAATGCCTACTCCATAAGAGTTAATAGAATATTTTGAAGGAGGTTCAAGATAGTCGACTAAATTAGCAAGTAAAGCAATTCCAGTTGGTGTTGAGAGTTCACCATCTATTGAGTTAAGGCTAGATAAAACCTTAATATTTTTTTGTCTTATTAGCTCTATTACAGCAGGAGGTGGTACAGATAATTTTCCATGTTCAGTTTGAACAAAACCTTTCCCCAACATTGGTTCATTACAATAAACCCTCTTTGGATTTAAGTAATTCAATGCAGCACATACTCCAATTATATCCACCATTGAATCTATAGCTCCAATTTCATGAAAATGAACTTCATCAGATTTAATGCCATGAACTTTTCCTTCCGCAATTGCTAAAGATTCAAATACTTCATAAATTATTTTTTTTAATTTATCTTCTAAGTGGCCATTTAAGATAAGTTCCTTGATACTTCTCCAAGTTCTTTTAATAGGACTACAGTCATTATTCTCAACCTTTGCCTTGACGCCTCGGATTGAACAACTTTTTGATTCCTTAAAATCTAGTTGATATAGATCCTTTAATCCAAGATCAACAAGAGGCTTTTCAATAACTTTTTTAGGCACCCCTAAATCATAAAAAGCTCCTAACAACATATCTCCAGAGATACCAGGAGAACATTCAATTAAAACATCATCCATAAATCAAAGATTTCTTAACTGGTAAAATTGCGGTGGAAATCAACCTTTCATTCTAGTTATTTTTAGAAAGATTTTTTTCAATCACTTCGTACCTTATTAATTGCAAAGAATTTCCATCTCTGTTGATATCTAAACTTACAAAGCTATTCAAAAGTTCAAGAGAAAGATCTCCTTTTATGACTAATTTAAAATTTTTATTTTTAAAATTTTTTGACTTTGTAGCAGGGCAGATTTTAATAACAATTTCTTTCTTTTGAGTATTAACAAAAACTAATTCTCCTCTAACAGAAAAATAATTGTCTCTTAGATCTAATTCTTCCAATAATTTTGAGAAGTTAGTTTTTGAAGAATCATTAGGAAAATCATTCAGTTGATAGGGATCCCATATACCTGCAACCTGTAAATGCAAGTTTTGAGTATTTTTATTCTTTGGATAAACAATCCAATAATAACTTTTCTTTAAATCAATATGCTTTTTTAAAAGTGATAATGCTTTACCAAGAACTACTGTTTCAATTTTTTCGTCTTTGTTATCAATTAAAAAGCCTCTATTTAATTGTTCATTACTAAGGGGTGTGAATTTACCATTAATAATCCCTATTGCTCTGTGCTGTAATTGGTTAGTAACTTTTGGGATAGGGTTTTTTAACATATTAAAAATTTGAAAATAATAATTTATCGTATTAAACTTCTTAATTTTCCTCCAAACTATTAAAAGACCTTAACGCATCGTCAATTGCATCAGAAGGATTAGTGGCATCATTCATACTATTCTGTCTCCGAATCATTTCCACAAGTTCAAAAGGATTAGAAGGAAGAGCTGAACTATCATTTTCTGTTTTAGTTGAGGTATCGATTTCTAATTCTTCAAATAAATATTCAGCATTTAGGTAATCACTTTTTAAGGTAATTAATAAAGTAAAAAAAATTACAACTCTAATTGGTTTAAAAACACTTTTGCAAAAGTAATTTTTCATTTTATTTAATTTCAAAATTCTTTAACGCCAAAATTTATTGCTATTTTAATTTTACATAATATGGTAGAAATTTGTTAATAGCAACTTGGAATGTTAACTCTATAAGAACCAGACTTTCACAAATATTAGATTGGATTAATAAATCCAATCCAGATATTCTATGTTTGCAGGAAACGAAAGTGATAGACGATAGTTTTCCTGTTGAACCTTTTGAAAAATTAGGATATTCAGTAGAGATCTACGGACAAAAATCATACAATGGTGTGGCTATTATTTCCAAAATCAAGCCAGAAAATGTTAAAAAAGGATTCTACGGTTGTAATGACTCTAATCAAAATATCGAAATTTTCCTAGATCAAAAAAGATTGATCTCTGCTGATATTAATGGTATTAAAATCATAAATGTCTATGTTCCAAATGGATCTTCTTTAGAATCTAGT
>QCRH01000015.1 GCA_003211955.1 Prochlorococcus sp. AG-459-O09
AATAGAATGTATTTAATGAAAGGAAAAAATTTATATTTTTAACGAAATGAAAAAACAAAATATTCCCAAAGAAATTTTTGCCTTAATAACTGAAGAAGAAATAAATATTTTTCAAGAGTTACAAATTAAAATTAAAGAACTTAATAATAAAACCAATCTTACTAGATTAATTGAAGGGCATGATTATTGGGTATCTCAAGTTTTTGACAGCATTTGGCCATTTAAAGCTTTCCCGAATATTAATTTTAATAATAAAAAATTTTTAGATATTGGATCAGGCTGTGGCTTCCCAGGTTTAGCTTATGCCATAATTCATCCTAATTCAGAGATATATCTTATTGATTCTTCAAAAAAGAAAACAGATGCACTAAAAATCATAATCAAAGAGATCAATCTCAAAAACAATATTCATATAATCAATGATCGTATTGAAAACTTAGCTCATCAATCTTCAATGAGAAATAGTTTCAATATAGCTACCACTAGAGCGGTGAGTAATCCTTCAACAGTTTCAGAATATATTCTACCAATGCTAAAAAAAGAAGGGTTAGGAGTTTTATATTGTGGGAAATGGACTGATGAAGAAAGTAAAAATCTAGATAAAACTTTAAAAATATTAGAAGGAAAATTTAAAGAGAAAAAGAAGATTTTGTTACCAAGAAGTAAAGGTACCCGAAATATTATTCTTATTCAACCAAAAAATATTTGTCCTAAAATCTACCCAAGAAAAGTTGGCAAACCTGAGAAGAATCCATTATGAAATTATTTTTTTGATAATCTTTTAGCATCCTTATGCCCAAACTTTTCTTTTAAAGTTCTCAATTTTTTTATAACTTTTTTTGGATTTATATGACCCTCTAATACTTTCAATAATTGTACTTCAGAAACATCCGTATCTAATAAATTAGAGTTATTTCCTGGGAACCAGTGACTTCCATTACCAAGCAATTGATATCTAGCTTTTGCAAACCCTTCCATATCCAACCAATCAATTAAATTTGAAAGCCAAAGCAGAATGGGAATATTAATATTTCCTGGCGTATATTCCCAACTAGGCAAATTTCTATTCCAATGTTGATGCCACTCTAAACCCAAAGAATTAATTGATTCCTGCCTTAATCTGTTTATTATCTTTGGAACATACTTCTCAGAGTCTGATAACAAAGAGACAGCTTCTAAATGCAAATCAAAATCGGCCTCTTTTGCAATACCCACACTAAGAGTATGGACATTTTGATTTCTTAAGCAAAACAGATCGTTAAAAACTATAGGATGAAGTGGCTTACAAAGTTCCAACATTCTTTTCGAGGGAGTATGAAGATGTCCCCCTTTATCAGTGGGACTTATTATAAAAACCCCAAGATCATACTTTTTTGCCAAATTTATTACCTTTGTATTTTCTTGATTGATGAAATACCAGTGCAAATTTACATAATCAAAAAAGTTTGTTGATATGGCCTTTTCAATGAGTGAAGATTTTCCATGAGTTGAAAACCCAATAGAGCCAATTAAATTTTCTTTTTGCAAATTTCTTAAAATATCAATACAACCTCCATCTTTAATAGCATGATGTAAATGTTCATCTGTATTAATGCCATGTATTGCTAGCAAATCAATTCTTTTAACTTTTAATTTTTCAATACTTGTCATAACATCTCTCTTGAAAATTTCTGGATCACTATCTGGAGGGATCTTAGTTTGAATAATGTTGGGGATTTTTTTTATATTTTTAAAACCCATTCCTAATTGCACCTCAGAAGTCCCATAATATTTAGCAGTTTCGACATGACTTAAGCCATATTTGTTTGCTAGATTTAAAATATTTTCTACTTTGTTTTGTTCATCATTTGAAATCTCAGAAAAATCTAATTGTTCCCAACTTTTTTGAAATCTCATACCTCCTAGAGATAAAATAGGGATATTAAGATTGGTTCGACCAAATCTCCGATATTGCATCTTTTTAAATATTAATGTTTATTCATTCTTGGTGGTTTTCCAAATGATTGAAACATATCCCTATCAAGACTATGCTCTAGATCATCCAATTCTTCAAAATTCACCCAGTGAATACAATCAACAGGGCAAGTATCTATCGCTTCTTGTATAACATCAGAACTATCTCCATCTTGTCTCATAGCTCGACTTCTACCATGAAATTCATCAACCGTAAAAGTGTTAGAAGCTACGTGTATACAATACTGGCAACCAATGCATTTAGCCTCATCAACCCAAACAGCTTTTTCTGCTAACTGTCCACCAAGTACAGGCTCCAAGCCGGTAATTTCAATATTCTCTTCAAAATTATCAAATGGATCTGTTAAATCCATAATATGAGATTAATTATCCCACTTGGTTAAAACCAATTCAATAGAGCCATCATTTTGGTTTTTTTGTTCTACGATTTGATAGCCATCTTCTGCTGTTTGGGAAATAATTGTTTCGTAGGCATACATTTGAGTAACTTTAGAGATAAATCTTTCTACGGGGAGCTCAAATTTCCAAAGATCTAAATCAGTAACTAATTCATATGCTTTTGAATTATTGTCCCATTTAAATCCAACTTTAGTATCCCCAGGTAGATTCATGCTTATATCAACAGCTGTAAACTTACCTTTATAACCTTTAACAAACTTTTCTTCTTGATTAATTTCGTAACCAAGATTTTTTAAAGCTTTAATTAATGGCTCTGCGTCTTTGAGCTGAGTTTTAATCGTACTAAAGTGTGACATTAGATTCGTGGTTGAATTGTTTTAATTTTTCATTTTGATTGGAGATGAAAGCATCAGAAGTTTTATTTTTAACTGTTACTTTACCAAGAGAGTTTTCAAGATTTCTTGTAGCATCATTGCATGAACTACCAGTAAAACCTTCTACTGACTCTTCAACTCTTCCGTCTTGATGAATTTTGAATCTCAATGTTTTTTGAGGCATTAAATTCAAGTACTAAGTACTTTTACTTTATATAGAATAACGAAATTTTTTTGTTTCAGTTGGTACAAGTTAATTAATTTTAATTTTTATATTGAATATCTAATAAATAAACTTTTTCAGTCGTGTGCTTATAAAAAAAATTAAGAAATTTAGTTATAAAAACCTTGCATCCCCATTGAATCCAAGGCAGTTTTTGCTTCTTCCATAACGGATGGTTCTTTATCGAAAAGAGCTATCTTGGTACATTCATCAACGAAACTTTCTTGAAATATATTATTTAATTTTTCGTATAATCTACACAATGACCAGATGCAATTACTTCTTACAACCGGTTCACTATCTATTTTTAAACTTATTAAAAGTTGTTCTGCTGCCAATTGAGCATTTTTCAAAGAAACATTTCCGATTTCAGCTAAAGAACTAGATGACCATAACCTCACTGCAGCTACATCGTTCTTCAAAGCATTAATTAATGGCTCCAAAACAATTTGATTATCATAATTAGCTAAGCTCCATGCTGTCGCCCTTCTGACATAAGCATTATCGTCAGTCTCCAAAAGACTAACAAGTTTCTCGACCGCGGTAGGACATGGATTACGACCCAAAGCATATACAACACTCATTCTTTCAACAGGACAAGGTTGATCAAGTAATGGTAACAAAAGAGGGAAAGATCTTGAATCTCGATATTCACAAAATATTCTTAATCCCTGTATTCTTTCTTCTCTGTTCCCTTTTAGCATTTTTAATGCTTCATTACATTCCTGAGTTATATTTAAACCTTTTGGAAAAGAATCTTCATCAATTTGTTCTAAAGGATCTATTTCAATTTCTAAGGCCAATTCTCTCGCTAGAACATCTGGATCAACAGCGATATCAACTAAGCTTTCTTTATTAGGATCCTTATTTTTTGTCATTTTGAAAAACTAAAAATATTAATTTATGGGGGCAGGAGACATCATGTCTCCTGGTAACCAAATTCTTGCACTAACCGCAAAAAAGGCAATACCAAAGAGTGAAACGATAGCGAAAGGTAAAATTTTTGTCTTAATAAAACCCAAAGATTTAAGATTAATTATCACAATAATAACCTGTTTATGAGACTTTTAAAAAATTTTTATTAGATAATATTATTTATTTTTTGCATTTTGTCTTAGCTGACCACATGCAGCATTTTTATCTAGACCTCTACTTTTTCGCAAGCTAACAGCGATACCATTATTAAAAAGTCTAGATTGAAATAATTGGAGATTTTTTAAAGAAGTTCGTTGAAATTCAACATCGTCAATTTGATTATACTGTATTAAATTTACGTGACATTGAAAACCTTTCAGCAAAGTACTCAATTCATAAGCATGCTCTAATTTGTCATTCACCCCACTTAGCATTAGATATTCAAAACTAACCCTGCGACCAGTTTCTCTTACGAATGTCTTACAGTCTTCGATAATATTTTTGATTTCATAGTTTTTTGCACTAGGTATTATAGTCTCTCTTGTTTTTTGATTTGAAGCATGTAGGCTAATTGCTAATGTAAATTGACAATTACCCAAAATTTGAAAAGACTTTGCTGATAATTTACTTATCATTTTTGGAACAGCCACTGTGCTTACGGTTATCTTTCTCTGACTGATCTGAAAATCATTATTTATAGATCTAATTGACAAAAGTAATTCATCAATATTCAATAAGGGCTCGCCCATACCCATGAAAACAATATTAGTCACTTTTCTATTCAATTCATTTTCTATAAACAAAATTTGATCCAAAATTTCACTAGCTTTTAAAGATCTCTTCAAACCTTCCTTGCCAGTTGCACAAAATTTGCAGTCCATTGGGCAACCAACTTGACTAGAGAGACAAGCAGTTAATCTTTTTTCAGTTGGTATACCAACACACTCAATATTTTCGTTATCGACTGTAGAAAGTAATAACTTTAAAGTACCATCGTTAGCTAAGTTTCTTTCTTTTATAATCAGCTCACTTACCTTAAAACCATCATCCTTTAACTTTTTTCTAAAATTTAAAGGTAAAACCTCTATTTGATCAATATTTTTGTTCTTATTTCTAAAATTATAAATCCAATTATGGATTTGGCGCCCCCTAAAAGCAGCCTGCCCATAATCTAAAGCTACATTTTCTAAATCTTTAATACTACTTCCAAGAAGATTTTTCAAATTTAATAGTCTTTATTTAAAAACTATTTTCACCATAACAGCAAACCATGTTTTAGAAAGAATTCTGTAAGAATAAGCGCAATAAAACCAATCATGGCAATTCTTCCATTAAGTCTTTCATTATAAAAATGGAAACCATAACGGGGTAATTTTCTTTTGGGCACAATCTCTGGCTTAATCATCACTTAAATCTGAAAAGATCCATTCTAATAACTAAAAATAATAATAGATAATATTTATTCATCAGACAGAAGGCCCTCCTCCTGCAATCCCTCCAATGCGGCAGGATCTGGTAATTGATCTTCAGAAAATTGATTTTCAGCATTAGGCCTTGCGAAGGCGGCAAAATTACTCGAAGAAGGATCGATTCCATGTCGATTTCTCGTTGTCTCCAAATCTTCATCACTAGGATCATCAAGTATTGCAGTAGAGCTTACGGCAGGTGATTGTGGCATATCAACTGTATAATCTGGCCTTAAATTCTGTGCTCTTCTATAGCCACCAGATTCTTCTGCAAGAATATCGGGATGAGGACCAGCTTCTGAGGATAATTCCTCAACAAAACCGCTAAAACCTGTGCCTGCAGGTATTAATCTACCGATGATAACATTTTCTTTTAAACCTCTTAACCAATCAGATTTACCTTCAATAGCAGCTTCAGTAAGAACCCTCGTTGTTTCTTGGAACGATGCTGCTGAAATAAAGCTATCTGTATTGAGAGAGGCTTTAGTAATACCCAACAAAACAGGTGTAAATTCTGCTGGAGCTCCTCCTGTAATTGCCATTGCTTGGTTCGTATCTTCCACTTGCCTCAACTCTATGAGTTCACCAGGCAAAAGAGTAGTATCCCCAGCATCTTCTATACGGACTTTACTTGTCATCTGTCTTACAATAACTTCAATATGCTTATCATCGATTGCCACACCCTGCGACTTATAAACATTTTGTACCTCACTTACCATACTTCTTTGTAGTTTTGATATAGATTCTCGAGCTGCATCTATAAGAGGTTTTTGATCTTTTAAATCATTGAAATAGCAATCTAATAGTTCATGTGGATTAATTGGACCATCGGTTAAAGATTCTCCACCTTTAACTTGTTGTCCATCACTAACCATTATATTTTTTCCAATTAATAGTTGATATTCATTAACTAAATCATCTTTTTCAATAACTGATAAAGAAACTGATTCTTCATCATTACCTTGTTTAATCTGAACAATTCCAGATTTTTTACATAGAATTGCTGAATCTCTGGGTCTCCTAGCTTCTAATAATTCTTCAATACGAGGTAATCCTTGTACGATATCTCCTGTTTTCTGCCTTTCAAAAACAAGTAAAGCTAAACCATCTCCCCTAAGAACCAAGTCTCCGTCTTTAACATGCAAAACTGAATCAGGAGAAACCATATAGGGCCTACCAAGTCTTAAGGTTACTGAACCCTTAGAAATCTCTTCTACTTCTCCACAAGAAGTTGATTTTACAGAATCACTAATAGGATCACCATCAACTACACGATCACCAACTTTAACTACTGCTTTACCACTAATTTTAATTTTAATTTTATCTTCTTCTCTTTCAACAATTAACCTTCTTATTGGCTCATCATCATCAACATTTGGTAATTGAACCAATCCCTTCTCTTTGCAAAGAATTTGAGTAGTAGCAATTACATCTCCTGCTTTTACTTCTTGGTTATTATTGACTTGCAGTTCAGTATGTGTTGAGCCATGACTGGAGTCAGATATAGTATCTCTTCTTACAAGAATAGACTCCAATATTACTAAATTTAATCTATTGATTGATGCATCATTTTTATCTTCAATCGACTCGACATCAATAGTCATTTGAGGAGTAGCATCAAAGCTTTCAATACTTAAATGTGTTCTAAGCAATTCAACTCCTTCAACCGATTTTATCAACTCATTGTCTTTATATGTAAGCCTTTGGATAGCTTTTAAGCCTAAATGTGGACCTTTTTCCTGCTTAACATGCGATAGTTGGGGTAATTGCGCCTGGTCAGGAATAGTAAATTCTTCAACAGTTCTTAATAACAAGCCTCGACATTTAGGTGTTTCTAATTTTTGAACAAATAGAATTTCTTTATTATCAACACCATCTAAAATCTTTTCGCCTGGATTTACAAGATTTCCTTCTTCTGTAAATTTATTCAAAACCTCTTCATCATCGCACTCATGAAAAGTTCCATTTCTTACAGTTATTTCACGAAGGATATCATTTTTCTGCGTTACTGTAACAATGCCTGATGTTTGACTAAAAATATCTTTCACAACTTCTGTTCCAGCTTCAATCCATTTCATATCTTCAATCATAAGAAGAGATATATCCTTATTGATTTCATGCGTCTCTTGCGGAATCCAGAGCAATGTCCCTCCTTGACTTACTTCAAAACCATTTTTAGATGATCTCGCTTTTTTGACACTTAATCCCGGCGCATATTTTACAAGACCGCCAGTTTTTGTACGGAACCTTTCATCCGTTAAATCTGCTATTACCTCACCATTACTGATCTTACTTCCTGGGGAAATGTTTAAACGATAAGATGTACCATTACTAGATTCCAAATTATATATTTGACCTGAGTGAGTAGATTCTTCAATTAATTTAAAATTAGTTAAAGACATTGAAGTAGTAACGATCTGAACTTCTCTAGAATCTCCTATTGATTCCCTTAATCGAACTTGTCCGCCAAACTCACTTGATTGACTTGCTTCTGCCAAAACTGTCCCTTCTTCTACCGATTTCCCAGGTGATATAACCGGTCTTGCATTTGGTGGCAAGTTATAAACATCTCCTGCTAAAACCCACAATCTGCCTAATCTTTGAGCTTTTAAGGTAATATTACCCTGCCTATCTGTTACCTCCTTTGGTTGAATAACCTTGTCGTACCTAACTTGACCAGCCAAATCACAAACAACATCCTTTGTTGCTTTTTCAACACTCTTTTTAACGGCTCCAGCAGTAATCTGAGCAACAGTTATATCAGAATTAATTTCTTCACCGTCATCTACAAATAAAAGCGATCCACTAGAAACTTCAATTTTTTGAGCTTTGCCAGAATTATTTCCTTGAGGAACTATCTTGAGTATGAAATCAACTTCTGCTTGTTTAGCTTCTACACCATGAGGAGTTCTATAACCTCTAACTTTTGCTTTTGAACTAAATTCAACTTTACCGGAAATTTTTGATCTTACAACTCCACTTTCGGCAGTTGATACACCTCCAGTATGGAAAGTTCTCATTGTCAATTGAGTTCCTGGCTCGCCAATAGATTGAGCAGCAATAATTCCAACTGCTTCGCCTAAATCAACCAAATGATTATGAGCTAACGCCCATCCGTAGCATCTCCTACAAACGGATCTGTTAGCTTCACAAGTTAATGGGGATCTTATTTTTACTTCACTAATAGATGCTTTCTCAATTTCTCCTGAGAATGCAGGATCTACAGCAGTGTTTTGAGGAACAACAAGGTTTCCTTCATCATCAAAAACATCCTCAGCGGTAAGCCTTCCAAGAAGCCTTGCTCCATATTTACCATCTTCAGCTTCAATAACTATTGATCGTTCTGTTCCACAATCTTCTTCTCTTACAATTACATCTTGAGCAACATCAACTAATCTTCGAGTCAAATAACCAGAATCCGCAGTTCTTAATGCAGTGTCCACCAAACCTTTCCTTGCTCCATAAGAGGAAATTACATATTCAGTAACAGTTAGTCCTTCTCTAAAATTAGTTCTTATTGGCAGGTCAATAATTTCTCCTTGAGGATTTGCCATCAATCCCCTCATACCGACAAGTTGTCTTACCTGAGACATATTACCCCTTGCTCCGGAATTAGCCATCATCCAAACGGAATTTAGTGGATCATTTTGATTAAAATTATTCTTTACAGCATCTACCAATCTTTCATTAGTTTCAGTCCAGGTATCTATAACTTTAGTGTGCCTTTCAACTTCGGTAATTTCACCAAGTCTATAGCATTCTTCTGTAGCAGATATTTGCTCTTCAGCTTGTCCTATTAAATCTTGTTTAGCTTCAGGAACTTTTAAGTCATCTACTGAGATAGAGACCGCAGCTTGGGTAGCATATTTAAATCCTAAATCTTTTAGATTATCTGCCATGGCTGCAGTTATAGCTGTTCCATGAGTCTTATAAGCCCAAGAGACTAAATTTTTTAAGGCTTTCTTATCAACTACCTTATTTTTAAATGATGGAGGCGTTTTAGCGAGAGCGGGCATTGTAACTGGGTTGTTCTTTTTTGAGTTTTTAGTAGTTTTACGTACTCTGGATGTTTTTTTAGATTTAGATGAAGTCATGATTTTTAAATAAATGAAAAATAGTTTTTAAAGATTAAGTTTTAGATACAGAATCGATGATGGTATAGTTCATAACTACTCTCCCAACAGTTGTCAGCACAAATCTACTTATTAAATTATTATCAGAGTCAATTCTGTCCCTTCTTAAATTCCAGATTTCTAATCTTGAGCCATCTTCTAGCTCTTGAGTTTTTTGTGGGCTACGCATTTCGTCTTCATCTTCAACTTCTCCATTAAATCTAACCCAAACCCATTCATGCAGGCTAAGTCTTTTATCTTCAAAGGCAAAAATGACATCTTCTAGTGAAGCAAAAGTAGTCTTATAATCTCCGAATTCTGGATGTTGATAATTCGGTTGCAAAGCCGTCAGATAATAAGATCCTAAAACCATATCTTGTGATGGAGTCACAATTGGTTCCCCAGTAGCAGGAGAAAGAATATTATTACTAGCCAACATAAGCATGCGTGCTTCAGTTTGTGCTTCTAAAGCTAAAGGAACATGAACTGCCATTTGATCTCCATCAAAGTCAGCATTGAATGCAGGACAAACTAAAGGATGAAGTTGTATTGCTCTACCTCCAACTAATTTCGGTTCAAAAGCTTGAATGCCTAAACGATGAAGGGTAGGGGCTCTATTTAAGAGAATTGGATGCCCTTCAATAACTTCCTGAAGTACCTGCATAACTTCGTCATCAGCTTTTTGTATTAATTTCTTTGCAGCTTTAATATTATTCACAATATTTTGTCGTATCAACCTATGGATTACAAAAGGCTGAAAGAGCTCTATTGCCATTTCTTTTGGGAGACCACACTGATGCATTTTTAATTTAGGACCCACAACTATTACAGATCTTCCTGAGTAGTCAACACGCTTTCCAAGAAGATTCTGTCTAAATCTTCCTTGTTTTCCTTCAATTATGTCACTTAGGGACTTAAGAGCTCTATTATTTGCTCCAACAACAGTCCTCCCTCTTCTTCCATTATCTATAAGGGCATCAACTGCCTCCTGAAGCATTCTTTTTTCATTTCTTACTATAATTTCAGGAGCTAAAATTTCTTGAAGCCTAGCTAGTCTATTATTTCTATTTATAACTCTTCTATATAAGTCATTTAAATCTGAAGTTGCAAATCTTCCTCCATCAAGCTGAACCATAGGTCTAAGATCTGGAGGTATAACTGGTATTGCATCTAAAACCATCCATTCTGGTTTTGCATTAGTTGCAATGAAATTATCAATAACTCTTATCCTTTTTATGAGCTTTGCCCTCTTTTGCCCTTTGCTATTAGTAATTTCTTCTCTAAGCTCCTCAGCAACCTGATTTAAATCAAGGTCCTCAAGTAATTGCTTCAGTGCCTCAGCACCAATTCCAACAAAAGGTTCATTTTCAATAGTTGAATCTTCAGCATAAATTTCATCTTCAATTTCCAGCCACTCATCCTCAGTGAGTAATTGCTTGTATTTAAGCTCTTTATGATCACCTGGATCTAAAACGACATAACAATTAAAATAAACTATTTGTTCTACATCCCTAAGCGGTATATCCAAAAGTATTGCAACGTAACTAGGGATTCCTTTCAAATACCAAACATGGGAAACTGGCGCAGCAAGTTTTATGTAGCCCATCCTATGTCTTCTGACTCTACTTTCAGTTACTTCAACACCACATCTCTCACAAACAATGCCGCGATGTCTTACTCTTTTGTACTTTCCACAATGGCATTCCCAATCTTTAGATGGCCCAAAAATCTTTTCACAAAACAATCCATCCATTTCTGGTTTAAGTGTCCTGTAATTGATAGTTTCAGGTTTCGTAACTTCACCAACTACTTGTCCATTGGGCAATGTCCTCTGACCCCAATCCATTATTCTTTGTGGAGAAGCTATTGAAATTTTGACGTAATCAAAGTGATTTTCAGTTCTTAAGTTGCTGTTTGTCATTTTTGGCGAATTTAAATTAAAAGGTCTTAATTGAGTATTTAATCTTCCTCATATTCAGAGGTTCCGAGTGATTCGTAAGTCGGCCTTGATGGAGTATTTCTTCTCGGATTGATGTCTTGCATTAAATCTACCTCCTTTCCTTCGTCTGTATAAACCCCTATATCCAAGCCTAGAGATTGTAATTCCCTCATTAGAACTTTAAATGACTCAGGAGTACCAGGCCTTGGGATCGGTTTACCTTTTACGATCGCATTAAGCGCTTCATTTCTTCCTTGCATATCATCAGATTTAACTGTTAACAATTCCTGAAGAGTATAAGCGGCTCCATAAGCTTCAAGAGCCCATACTTCCATTTCTCCAAGCCTTTGCCCGCCTTGCTGTGCTTTACCGCCCAAGGGTTGCTGTGTAACCAAAGAGTAAGGACCAGTTGATCTTGCATGAATTTTATCATCCACTAAATGGACTAATTTGAGGAAGTGAGAGTATCCGACAGCAACTGGCTGATCGAAGGGTTCCCCTGTTCTACCATCTTTAAGTAATAACTTTCCAGGATCTTCAGGATTGTAAACCCATGCTTTACCTGGCTGTTTTGAAGCTTCCTCTAAAAATGCTTGAACAGTTTGATGTGATTTTTCAGCTCCATACATTTCATCAAATGGAACAACTTTAACCCGGCAATTTAAGTTGGAAGCTGCCCAGCCCATCAATAATTCAAAGACTTGACCTACATTCATCCTACTTGGAACTCCTAAAGGATTAAGAACTATATCCACAGGGGTTCCATCAGGTAAATAAGGCATATCTTCTCTTGGCAAAATTCTGCTAATAATTCCTTTATTTCCATGCCTCCCAGCCATTTTGTCACCCACTTGAATTTTCCTTCTCTGAGCCACATAAACTCTAACAACCATGTTGGCTCCTGGAGGTAATTCATCACCTTGTTCTCTAGTGTAGATGCGAACATCCAAAACCCTTCCCTTTTCAGTTTTAGGTACCCTGAGGGAATTATCTCTCACATCTCGAGCCTTTTCGCCGAAAATAGCTCTTAACAGTTTTTCTTCAGGTGGTTGGTCTGATTCCCCTTTTGGAGTCACTTTTCCTACAAGAATATCTCCACTCTCGACAAAAGCACCAATTCTAATAATTCCCATCTCATCAAGATTATTCAGGCTTTCTTCCGAGATATTAGGAATCTCTCTTGTGATTTCTTCAGGTCCTAACTTCGTTTGTCTTGCTTCAATTTCATATTTTTCAATATGAACTGAGGTATATAAATCATCAGTTACCATCCTCTCGCTCACAAGTATGGCATCTTCATAGTTGTATCCCTCCCACGGCATGTAAGCAATTAAAACGTTTTGCCCAAGGGCTATTTCACCTCCTTCACATGCGGAGCCATCTGCTAAAACCTGTCCAGATATAACCTTATCTCCAATTTTCACTATAGGTCTTTGGTTGAGGCAGGTATCTTGATTTGATCTTTGATATTTCTGAAGATAGTGAAAATGTTCATTACCATGCTCATCTTTAACGACAATCTCATTAGCGTCTACATAAGATACAGTTCCATTAACTTTTGTTATGGGAACCATTCCTGAATCTCTAGCAACTTGAGATTCTAAACCTGTACCAACTAAAGGACGTTCTGGCCTTAGCAATGGAACGGCTTGGCGTTGCATATTTGATCCCATGAGAGCTCTATTAGCATCATCATGTTCCAAGAAAGGAATAAGTGAAGTAGCAACTGAAATTACCTGAACCGGAGAAAGCTGCACGTAATCAACTTGATGAGGAGGGACTTTTTCAAAATCCTGTCTATATCTTACTGGTATTAGATTTGCAATTATAGTGCCGTCCTTGTCAGTCGCGACGTCTCCTGGAGCCACCCTACACTCATCTTCTAAATCAGCAGAAAGATAAACCGGCTTACCTTCCTTATTAACTTTACCGTTATTAACTTCCCAAAAAGGTGTTTCAATAAAACCGTACTCATTAACTCTTGCGTGTGTAGCCAAAGAATTTATAAGTCCTGCATTAGGACCTTCAGGAGTCTCGATAGGACATAATCTTCCATAATGTGAAGGGTGAATATCTCTTACCGCAAAGCCTGCTCTTTCTCGAGTTAAACCCCCTGGACCTAATGCTGAGATTCTTCTCTTGTGTGTTAATTCAGCTAAAGGATTAGTTTGATCCATGAACTGACTTAATTGACTGGAGCCAAAAAATTCCTTTATGGCAGCAACCAAAGGTTTGGGATTGACTAGCTGGGCGGGAGTTAAAGAATCTGTTTCTCCTACAGTCATTCTTTCTTTTATAATTCTCTCTAAACGATTAAGTCCAACCCTAACTTGATTTTGAAGAAGCTCTCCTACAGATCTAACCCTTCGATTACCAAGGTGGTCAATATCATCCAAACTAGCACCGCCAATATCCAATTCAAGATTAATTAAATAATCAATGGTAGAAAGAACATCCTCATGGGTAAGTGTTCTCACATCGTCTGGGACTGTAAGTCTCAATTTTTTATTTATTTTATATCTACCAACTCGGCCTAAATCATATCTTTTGGGGTCAAAGAATCTACTGTGTAACAGTTGTTGTCCGCCAGAAACGGAGGGTGGTTCACCAGGACGTAGCTTCTTGTATAGTTCAAGTAATGCCTGATCTTCTGAATTAATACCCTCGTCATTAGCTGACTCAATTGAGTTTTGATAAAACTCGGGATGCCTAAGTTTATCGACGACATCATTATCTGAAAGACCCATCGCTCTCATAAGAACATGAGCATTAATTTTTCTAGTTTTATCAACTCTCACATAAAGTAAATTATTTTTGTCAGTCTCGAATTTTAACCATGCTCCTCTATTAGGGATAACGCTAGCGTTGTAAGTTCTTCGACCATTTTTATCCAGTTCATCTTTGAAATATACTCCAGGACTTCGAACAATTTGATTAACAATTACTCTTTCTGCACCATTAATAATGAAAGTTCCTCTTTCAGTCATTAATGGTAGTTCGCCAATAAATACTTCTTGTTCTTTAATTTCCCCTGTCTCTTTATTAATTAACCTGCAAATTACATACATCTGGGATCCAAATGTAGCATCTCTTCTTTTGGCTTCCTCGACATCATGTCTAGGTCTCTTTAACCTATACTCTTCACCGATAAAATGTAATTCTAATTTGCCTGTGTAATCAGAAATGGGGGAAAAATTTTGTAATTCTTCTATTAAACCCTTTTCCAAAAACCATTTAAAGCTTGCTCTTTGTACTTCAACTAAATCTGGGAGATAAGTAGCTGTTTTTGCTACCTGTAAAGCGCTACTGCTCATCCAAGAAAACCTGCGATTTTGTGAGATTTACTATTTACTTTTAATCTACTCAATAATTAGATCTTTAACTTTTCACTTAAAATGAGTTCAACAATTAAATCTCGATTTCAACAAAAAACTATTTAATAAATAAGAATTAAATTTTATTTAATGCTGATAAATCATTAACTGTGTTTGTTAAAGTCAAAAAATTAAGAAAAATTTCCAGTAATTCCTAATACTAACAGCTGCTACGTCTTCTTAACAAGTCAAATTTAAACAAATCTTCAGCATTCTTATATGACTCTCTAGCAATTGTGGTTAATTCAGTAGATCTTAAATTTGCCATAAAAGTGGCAACATTTTCAACAAATGCAGGTTCATTTCTTTTACCCCTATGAGGGACAGGAGCTAAAAATGGTGAGTCAGTTTCAATTAAGTATTTATCATTTGGGACTATTTTGGCACACTCATGAATTTCATGTGCTTTTGGGAAAGTGACTATGCCACTAAAACTGATGTAAAATCCAAGATTCAAGAATTGCTTCATTTGTTTTGGTGTTCCTGTCCAACAATGAAGTACACCATCAGGACATTTTCCTTTTTTAGAGAGATCACTACATATCTCAATCATTTCATTTGCAGCATCTCTGCAATGGATAATTACGGGTAATTGAAGTTCATAAGCTAACTCCATTTGCGGAATAAGTGCTTCAATCTGCTGAGTTTTATTTTCATTTTTAAAAAAATCCAAGCCTAATTCGCCAATAGCTACAACTCGTCTATCTTCTAGAGCTGATTTTCTTAGAAGAGATTTTGAACTTTGTTTCCATTTTTTTGCTTCTAGCGGATGCAAACCAACTGAATAGTAAATTTCATTAAATTCATGGGATATTTTTTTCAACTTTGGAATTTCTGTTAATTCACAACAAGCATGAACTAATTTTTTTACCCCTTTTGAACGCAATCTTAAAACAACATCTTCAAGATCTTTCTCAAAATTTTCAAATATTAAATGACAGTGAGAATCAATGAGTTCTACATCGCTCATAATTATAATCTGTCTTTTTACTTAGTAGTAAGAGTAGTTTTTACAAAATTATTTATTTTCGATTTTTTATTAGCACCGTTGTTCTTGTGAAGAACATTTTTTTTGACTGCTTTATCGATTAAGCTAAAAGCCTTATTAAGACTTGCTTTCACTAAATTTTTATTATCCTCATTAGGATTGTTTTTATATTTTTCGCAGTTCTCTAAGGTTTTTTTGGTTAAAGTCCTAACAGTAGATTTATATGACTTATTCACTAAACGATTTCTTTCGGCAATTTGTATTCTCTTTTTTGCTGATTTGTTGTTAGCCACAGAGGGTGTATAAATATAAGATTTACATCATAACAAATTAATCGTCTACTAATCAATCATATATAATTTAGAAGATATTAAATAGGGTTTTGATCCTTTCTTTTTGAAAAAATTAAGCAAATGAAGATCATAAATAATAAAAAAGAAGCTATTGAAGAATTAAAAAGGATTTCTACTCGAACTAATTCAGATAACAATAATAAGTTAAATACAATTGTTGAAGAAATTCTTCAAGAGGTAAAATTTTCTGGAGATATAGCGGTAAAAAAATATACAAAAAAATTTGATGGGTACGACCCTAACCCTATGCAAGTCAGTGCGGATCAAATAAAAAATGCATGGGACGAAATTGATAACAATTTAAAGCACTCACTTATGGTAGCTCATAAAAGAATTCAAAAATTCCATGAAAAAGAAATTCCTCAATCTTTCACAATAAAAGGTGAATATGGTGATACTGTTCAAAGAAGATGGAGACCAGTTAAAAATGCAGGTATCTATATTCCTGGAGGTAGAGCCGCTTATCCAAGTACAGTACTGATGAATGCTATACCTGCAAAAGTAGCAGGAGTAGAGGAAATTATAATGGTATCTCCTGGGAATAAAGAAGGGGAGATAAACAAAACTGTTTTAGCTGCAGCTCACATATCAGGGATCAATAAAGTATTTAGAATTGGAGGAGCTCAAGCAATTGCTGCTTTAGCATTTGGCACAAATAAAATCAATAAAGTTGATGTGGTTTCAGGTCCAGGGAATATATATGTTACAACTGCGAAAAAACTCATTTATGGCTCTACAGGGATTGATTCTTTAGCTGGTCCAAGTGAAATATTAATCATTGCAGATGAAACGGCTCAAAGCACTCATATAGCCTCTGATCTACTGGCTCAAGCAGAACATGATCCTTTAGCTTCATCAATACTTTTAACTACATCAAAGAACCAGGCAAATGAAGTTTTAGAAGAACTTTATAAAAAAATAGATGATCATCCAAGAAAAGAAATTTGCATGCAATCAATAAAAAATTGGGGTTTAATTGTGATTTGCGAGAATTATGAATCATGTGTTGAACTAAGCAATAACTTTGCCCCTGAACATCTAGAAATTCTTACTATAGATACTAAAAAAATTCTTGCAGGTATAGAGAATGCAGGAGCGATATTTTTAGGAAAATGGACCCCAGAAGCTGTCGGAGATTATCTCGCTGGACCAAATCATACTTTACCCACGTCAGGAAATTCTAGATTTAGCGGTTCTTTGGGGGTTGAAACTTTTATGAAAAATACTTCAATAATAGAATTTAATGAAGAAAGTTTAAAAGTTAATAGCCTTGATATTATAAATCTTGCCAAAAGTGAGGGCTTACATAGCCACGCTAACTCTGTAGAAATAAGATTTGAAGATTAGCTAGCTCTTGATGGTGAGTAAACCACTGGAATATTGTCTTCAATTTTGCCAACTAATACTTTGTCTGTAAGATCAACAAATAATCCATTTTCTAGTACTCCTGGAATATTATTAATCTTCATTTCAATGTCTTTTGGATTCTTAATACCATCATTAAATAATACATCTAGTATTAGGTTGCCTTGATCAGTAACAACTGGGCCAGCTTTTTTAGTAGCCATTCTTAAAGAAGAACTGCCATTCATTTCTGAAATGACTTCCTGGACTTGCTTCCAAGCATTAGGAAGAACTTCTACAGGTAAAGGGAAAGATTGATTTAGATTTTGTACAAGTTTAGTTTCATCAACAACAATCAACAATTTATTAGCTTTAGATGCCACTAACTTTTCTCTAACATGGCAGGCTCCTCCTCCTTTTATTAGTTGAAATCCTGGATCAACTTCATCTGCTCCATCAATAGCTAAATCAATTTGAGATACAGAAGCTAAATCGATAAGTGGAATATCCAGTTCAAGCGCTAAAACTTCTGATTGAAAAGAAGTTGCAACACCTCTGATATTTTGGAGTTTTCCAGAACGTATTTCATCAGCTAGGCTTTTTATCATTAACGCAGCTGTAGATCCAGAACCTAATCCGAGAATCATGTTACTCTTTACTTCCCTTATTGCTGCATCGGCAACTACTTGTTTCATTTGAGTTTGTGAATCCAAAATCTTTTTCTCTAATTGTTATAGATTATTAAATTTCAATGGGTGCTTTATGTCAAACCTGGAAGAGGTTCTGGTTTGATATTTATCTGTATCTCTTTATTATCTCTCAAAATATTTAGAAGGAATACTTTTCCTATCTGAGCTTTTTCTACTTCATCCAGTAAAGTTTTAGGTTCTTTTATAGAGATATTTTCGGCTGCTATTACTAAGTCGCCTCTTCTTAAACCAGCTTTTTCAGCTGGGCTATTTGGTATTATTGATTGAATTAGAGCTCCATTTCTTTCGGGTAATTGAACTAACGAATTGGGATCTCGATTATGTTCTTTGGCAATTCTAGGATTTAAAGAAATTAATTGTACTCCTAAATATGGATGAATAACTTCCCCATTTTTAAGAAGTTGTTCAGAAACACTTTTAGCTAGATTAATGGGAATCGCAAAACCTAAACCAGCTCCAGGGCCACTTCGTACTAATGTATTAATTCCTATAACCTCCCCACTGGAATTTATAAGTGGTCCCCCAGAATTTCCTGGATTTATTGCCGCATCAGTCTGAATAAGATCCAGCCTTTTATCTGAAAATCCTAAACTATTAATATCCCTATGCAGGCTGCTAACAATGCCTAAGGTAACTGTTTTTTCAAGTCCATAAGGAGTGCCAAGAGCTATTGCCCAATCCCCAACTTCAAGATCTTCAGAATTTCCAAGTGGAGCAAAACCAGAATAAGCATCTTCATCAATTTTTACTAAAGCAAGATCAGTTACTGTATCTGTTCCCAAAACTTCACCATCACAAATAGATCCATCTGCCAAAGTAACTAAAACATTATCGACTCTTTCTACAACATGAGCGTTTGTAAGAACCAAACCATTCTCATTAATGATAACCCCAGAGCCTTGTCCTCTCTCCCTTTCAGGAGTAATTCCTTGCTCACCAAGTAAATCCCGTAATAAAGGGTCAAGTAGAGTAGGATCAAATTGTTGCCTCTCTACCAACCGCTCAGTATCAATTTTTACAACTGCAGGACCAATATTTTTAACTGCGGATGATACGAAATTATGACTTTCAATAGAAGTTAAAGCTAAAACTTCAGTATTCTGAATGAAATTGAGAATGCAAAAACTAATAATAATGAATATTTGGATTAAATTTATAAATTTAATCTTGAGATACTTCATTTAAATAATAGTTTTTGAGTTTATTTGATAAATCTAATTGAAGAAAAAGATTATTGTTGTTTTTTTGTTTACATCCATAAAATGCAAATTTTTAAATTTTCCTACAGAAAAAACTTCATTAATGTGTAAAAATAAACTTTAAATAAATTTATAAATAAAGTTTGAATAAAGAAAAAAAAAATAAACTGGAAGCTTTATTAGAAAAAGTTGCTAATGAACGAGATTTAGAAATCTGCGGTTTAAATATACAAACTAATCAAAATCCAATTTTAGTTGAAATAACTATACAAAAAACTAATGGGGATGACATTTCCTTAGATGATTGTGCGCTATTCAATAGCCCAGCATCTGATGAAATAGAAAAATCAAATCTTTTAAATTGTTCATATGTGTTAGAAATTAGTAGTCAAGGGGTCAGTGATGAATTAACCTCAGAAAGAGACTTCAAAACTTTTAAGGGTTTTCCAGTTAATGTTGAGTTAAACCAAAAGAATTCAAAAATAAAATTCTTGAATGGTTTACTTTATGAAAAGTCTAATGATTATTTAGCCATTAACATTAAAGGTAGGATAAAAAAAATCCCTTTCGATGAAGTATTAAAAATTAGTCTTTGTACCTTAAAAGATTAATTATTATTCAACCATTATTCAATTTTCCCATCATAGATGGCATTAGTTATTCTCCCAGGTTTAAACAATCTTATTGAAGACATTAGTGAGGAAAAAAAGTTACCTCCTAATATCGTTGAAGCAGCCTTGCGCGAAGCTTTGTTAAAGGGATATGAAAAATATAGAAGAACTTTTTACATTGGAATTAACGAAGATCCATTCGATGAAGAATACTTTAGTAATTTTGATGTTGGACTAGATCTAGATGAAGAAGGTTATAGGATCTTATCAAGTAAAATAATTGTAGAAGAAGTTGAAAGCGAAGATCATCAAATATCTTTAGTAGAAGTTAAACAAGTAGCTGATGATGCTCAAATAGGTGATACGGTTGTTTTAGACGTTACTCCAGAAAAAGAGGATTTTGGACGAATGGCTGCTTCAACCACAAAGCAAGTTTTAGCCCAAAAATTAAGAGATCAACAAAGAAAAATGATCCAAGAAGAATTTGCAGATTTGGAAGATCCTGTTTTAACTGCAAGAGTTATAAGATTTGAAAGACAATCAGTAATAATGGGAGTTAGTTCGGGCATTGGTAGACCTGAAGTAGAGGCCGAACTTCCCAAAAGAGATCAATTACCAAATGATAATTATAGAGCTAATGCAACTTTCAAAGTATTCTTAAAAGAAGTTAGCGAAATAGCCAGAAAAGGACCACAACTTTTTGTAAGCAGAGCAAATGCTGGATTAGTTGTTTATTTATTTGAAAATGAAGTACCGGAAATTCAAGAAGCCACAGTAAAAATTGTTGCAGTTTCAAGAGAAGCCAATCCTCCTTCAAGAGCTGTTGGACCAAGAACCAAAGTAGCTGTTGATAGCGTCGAACAAGAAGTTGACCCTGTAGGTGCGTGTATTGGAGCTAGAGGGGCAAGAATCCAACAAGTAGTAAATGAATTAAGAGGAGAAAAAATTGATGTTATTAAATGGTCATCTGACCCAATACAATATATTTTAAATTCTTTAAGTCCAGCGAAAGTGGATCTTGTGAGACTTGTTGACCCAGAAGGTCAACACGCGCATGTACTAGTTCCTCCTGATCAATTAAGTCTCGCAATAGGTAGAGAAGGACAAAATGTAAGACTTGCAGCAAGATTAACTGGTTGGAAGATTGATGTTAAAAACTCACATGAATATGATCAGGAAGCAGAAGATGCTGCAGTCTCTGAATTAATCATTCAAAGGGAAGATGAAGAGAATCTCCAGCGAGAAGCTGAGCTTAGATTAGAAGCAGAACAAGCTGAGCGTGCTGCAGAAGATGCAAGATTAAGAGAGCTTTATCCCCTTCCTGAAGATGATGATGAATATGGACAAGAATTATATGAAGAAGATAACTTCTCAGATAGTGATCAACTAGCGACTGAGCAAGATGGTGAAATATCCGCTATGGAGGAGAGAAAACGGTGATACGACAAACCCCTGTTTTGCGTGTATGCATTTCATGTAGAAAAACTTATGACAGGAAATATCTTATAAAGATTACTAAAGATCATAAACAAGGTATTATGTTTCAAAAGGGGATTGGGCGATCAGCCTACATTTGCAATTCAAAAAAATGTTACTCAGATTC
>QCRH01000016.1 GCA_003211955.1 Prochlorococcus sp. AG-459-O09
ATCCACAGAAAATATAATCAACTCTATAAAGCCTGATCTTGTTTTTCATCTTGCAGCAGAAAGTCATGTCGATAGATCTATTGACAATCCTGCTCAATTTATAAATAGCAACATTATCGGAACTTTTAATCTTCTTGAGGTTACGAGAAAATATCTTAAGATGAATACTATTGATAATTTTAAATTATTACATATAAGTACCGATGAAGTATTTGGCTCACTCTCAAAAATAGGCAAGTTCCACGAATCCACTTCCTATGACCCCAAATCTCCGTACTCTGCAACAAAGGCTTCGAGCGATCATTTAGTTAGGGCTTGGCGACATACTTACAAACTTCCTTTTATAGTTAGTAATTGCAGTAATAACTTCGGGGAATGGCAATTTCCAGAAAAATTAATACCCCTATCAATACAAAAAATAATTAATGGAGAACAAATTCCCATTTATGGGAATGGTTTACAAATAAGAGATTGGCTCTATGTTGAAGATCATGTAGATGCTCTTATATTAATTTCTGAAAAAGGGAAAATAAATGAAGATTATTGTATTGGTGGTAATTCTGAAATAACAAATATTGATCTTGTTAATAAAATTTCTAAAATTATTAACAAAAATTCTATTTACAAACACTCCTTAGATAATCTTATTTCTTTTGTAAAAGATAGGCCTGGTCATGACGTAAGATATGCTATCGATTTCAACAAGATTACGAATGATTTAGGTTGGGAGCCAAATACTGATTTTGATATTGCACTTGAAAAAACTGTAAATTGGTACTTAAGAAACCAAGAATGGACTAAAAGAGTGATGGAAAAAGCTAAATATAAGACGCAAAGATTAGGTTTGATTTACTAATTAAATCTCTTATCAGACCATTCAGGAACTAAATCAGCTATTTTCTTTAAGATCTCAAGTTCATCAATATTTTGTTCTAAATCATTTATTTCATCTAATTTCTTCCATAGTTTTTCCTTGTTATAGGAATATTCTCGAGACTTAAAGATTCTTGGATTGATTGTTTTCTCTGACTTCCCATCTATTAGGAGTTCCTCGTAAAGCTTTTCGCCGGATCTTAACCCTGTGATAACTATTTCTACATCTCCATGAGGATTATTTTTAGATTTAACTTTCAAACCATTCAATCTTATCATTTGTTTTGCAAGATATTCTATTTTTACCGGCGTTCCCATATCTAACAAGAACAATTCTCCCCCAACAGCCATAGCTGCAGACATTATGACAAGCTTAGCAGCTTCTGGAATTGTCATGAAAAACCTTTCGATATTTTTATCAGTAAGAGTTATTGGCCCACCTTCAGAAATTTGCTTTTGAAAAAGCGGAACTACAGATCCTGAAGAACCAAGAACATTTCCAAATCTAACCATAGAAAAAATTACGTTTTTTTTACTTTTATCTGATTTTTGTCTTAAAGCATTTTCTTCTGCAAAAGATTGAACAATTAATTCTGCAACTCTCTTAGATGCTCCCATTACACTTGTGGGTCTGACAGCCTTATCCGTAGAAATTAAAATAAAATTATTTATTTCTTCCTCTAATGCAGCTTCACAAATAATTCTAGTATTTAGAACATTATTTCTAATACCCTCAACAGGATTATCTTGCACTATTGGTACATGTTTAAATGCTGCCGAATGAAACACTATTTGAACATTATGTTCTTTAAATATTCTCTTCAATAAAAATTTATTTCCTACACAGCCTAAAATAGGTTTAATTTTTACAAGATTCAATTTTTTTATCTCATTATTTATTGCATACAAATTAGCTTCATTATTTTCATACATTATAAGTAATTTTGGATTAAGTAAACTTATTTTTCTACATAATTCTGAGCCAATTGATCCTCCCGCTCCAGTAACACATACAACCTTATTTTTTATAATATTCAGAGATAAATCGTTAATTGAATCGTCACTTTGCCTACCCAATAAATCTTCGATATTTACTGGCCTTAAATATTCAATTAAGTTTTTTCTACTAGCAATTTCAGTTATGGAGGGTATCTCTAAAACAGGCAAATCTAAACCCTCTAAAAGTTTTAAAAAATCTTTTCTTTTTTTTATTGATTTAAAGTTTGAGACTATTAATACCTGGTCTATTAAAGATGATCTACTTGATAATTCATTAGGAGAAATTATTTTGATGTTATAAAGATATCTTTCCCAAACTAAAGGATTGTCATCTATAAAAAATACCACTTTATGGTTCTTTGACAATCTTAATGAAGCAAACAATTGTGCAGAAGCTGGACCAGTGCCATAAATAGCAACTTTTTTAATTTTCTCATCTGGAGATGCGGTAAATTTCAATAGAAAATCCCTGGAAGCAAATCTTGCAAAACCACCCATAGATGTCAACAATATCCAATATAAAATTGAAAATTTAAATATTTCAATAAATGAGAATCCAAATAATTTTGTAATTCCGTAAATAATAGTGATTATAAAATTCCTTAAAGCTAATTCATAAAGTGATTGACTTCCTACATATCTTGAAAGGCTTTTATATTGACCTGTTTTTAGATAAAGAGGGATAGCAATAAGGTTAAGAATTATTATTTCTTTAAAAAATATAATAAATTCAAATCTTTTTAAATAATATAAATTTAAAAAAAGCGTTGCTAACAACGAAAATAGCAATAAAATGCTATCGACTAAAATAAGAACAGTTCTTCTTTGAGTAGGGGTTAAATTCAGTACAAATTTGAAAATAATATTATTAAATAATTTTCTTATCATATTTATCGATTTAATAGTTAGAAAACATAACTTTGAATTAGACCAGATACTACTTTAAGCAATTTATATTTATTTTGCAAATGCATCTTGACAACAAAAGATGTTTGATTTTAGTATCAAAAAAATTTTTTAAAATTGAAAGAATCTTTAAGTGACCAATATCAAGACCAAGGTTATATAATTTTCAAGTCTCTAATACCCCCTGAAAAAATTGAAAAAGTATTAGCAGAACTAGATTTTTTTAAAAAATTAAATAAACTTTATTATTCTCAATCTGAACATAATTGGAGGAGAATCAAGGATGATTTAGATATTAATGGATTATTAGAATGTTCTTTCGAGAACTTCACAGATCTTCCATGGGGTCTTGGGCTATCTAAGGCTGGGAGAAACATACTACAATCTAAGGAAATAAGAAATGCTTTAAGGAATATATCAATTTATCAAGATTTTTGTATGTGGCAGAATATGTTCTTTGACAAGTCCACGGGAACTATTGATCACATAGATACATGGTATCTAGATACTAATCCCATGGGTTATCTATTTGGCGCTTGGGTAGCTTTAGAGGATATAAATGGGGAAGGTGGTGTTTTTCATATTTATCCCAAGTCTCATTTATCCAAGAATAAAGAATGGATTAATACTTCACATGATGAATTTATATTTTGGTCAAAAAAAGAATCAAAAAATTATGAAAGAAAAAGTTTATATCTAAGAAAAGGTGATTTATTAATTTGGCATCCTTCTTTAATTCATGGCTCAAGCCTTCAAAAAAACAAGGGTTTTTCTAGAAAATCTCTTACAGCACATTATCACCCATGTGATTTATTAAGGAGCAAAGGTGGTACAAAAACTTTAGATAAACATGAATACCAAAAAAAATTATTAAAGCAGAAAAAACAAATGCGATCATTTGGGTATCCAATAAGTGCACGAGCTTCAAAGAGAGAAATTTTAAAGTTTTCATCTATTGGATTAACAAAATATTTTCTGGGCGGGATTCTTAATAAACCTAAAAATCTCATGAATAGAAAAAATTATTAAACAAATGAAAAATTTACTTATTAAAGTTGTTAATAAATTTTTATCACTTGTAAAGCTTAAGTTAATTACTTTGAACAATTACAACTCTATTTCTAAACTCCCAAGATCTTTTTACTTATATCCAAGACTTTCTGAAAAGCAAAAAGATAAAGTTCTCAATCTTCTCCAAAAGAGTAAATCTCAGCTTGCACAAGATATATTTGTTGTAGCGAATACAAAAAATAAAAAGAATAATTTTTTTGTTGAATTTGGCGCTACAGATGGAATAACAATTAGTAATACTCACTTGCTTGAAAAGGAACTTAACTGGAATGGAATCTTAATAGAGCCAGCAAGTATTTGGCATAACAGTTTAAAAGAAAATAGAAATTGTATTATTGATAAAAGATGCATTTTTTCTGAATCAGGAAAAACCATGAAGTTTCTTGTTGTAGATAATAATAAAAAAGCTGAGCCTGGTCTTTCTTCTTTAAAACAATTTGCTAATAATGGAGATTGGGCATCAAAAATTAGATTGAAAAACTCAAAAGAGGAAATAGTAGAAACAATTTCGCTTAATGATTTACTTGATTTCTATAATGCCCCAAAATTGATTGATTATATGTCTATTGATACCGAAGGAAGTGAGCTAGATATAATCAAAAATTTTGATTTCAAGAAACGTACTATAAATATCATTACAATTGAACATAATTACCACAAAAATAGAGAAAAAATTCATTCAAAATTATCTAGAGAAGGCTACAAAAGAGTATTTGAAGATCTGTCTAGATTTGATGACTGGTATATTCTAGATAAATAAATAAGTTGATAATCTTTTAAAATGAACGATTTAATCTATAAAAAAATAAATAGTTATTCTAATAGAATATTTATTATTATTTTTTGGGTTAATATTACTAATTTAACATTTATATTAATTAAATCTTTTGGAAAATTTATAATTTACGAGGACAGTTATGCATTATTTAATAGTAAGAATCAACCTTTTATAAATTTTCTTTTTGAACCACATAATGGACATATAATATTAATTTCAAAATTATTAAATTCTTTTTTTATAAATTTAAAATTATCACCAACTGGTTATAACATAACAATTTCTATATTAATACTTTTTTTTGGTTTAACTATTTTATGGAAAATACTTGATACTATAAATCCGAAAAGTAGTTATAAAAATAATATATTTTTTATTTGTTCTTTCTTTTGGCTTTCTCCATGGCAATGGGAAAATTTAATCTGGGAGTTTCAAATACCATGGTTTTTAATTTCATTATTTGTACTTATATTAACTCTTATAAATTTCGAAACATTTTTAAAAAAGGGAATTAGTAGGAAATATAGGAGAAAATCCATTGGATTATGATATAAAAGCATTAACGACAGCGCCTAATCTTTTTCCATCTGGCCTGCTTAATAGATTTACAGTAAAAACATTTAATGAGGCATGGTTTAGAAAACATCCTAAATTAAAGTATGGAGAAAGCCAAAATATTGGGCAATTTTTTTATCCACTAGATGGAATCAATAATTGGAATAGAATATACGGTCCATCTGGTTTTATTCAATATCAATTTGTAGTTCCTGATAAGGCTTCATATCTTATAAAAAAAACTCTAGAAAATTTAAGAAACATATCTGCGCCTTCTTTCCTAACAGTTTTGAAAAGATTTGGAGAAAAAAATCCAGGCTATTTATCATTTCCTATTGCAGGGTGGACATTAGCGATTGATATTCCATCCAATATTAAAAATTTAAACCAAGAGCTCTCGAATTTAGATAAGGAAATAGTTTCTGAAGGTGGAAGAATATATTTAGCAAAAGACTCAAGACAATCTCCTGAAATATTTAGAGAATCTTACCAAAGGCTTGATGATTGGCTTGAAGTAAAAAGGGAACTCGATCCTTATGAAATATTTATGTCAGATAGCTTCAGAAGACTTTTAAAGATATAAAATAAAAACATATTTTGCTAATTGGTAAACTAAATATTATTAATGAAAAAGATTCTAGTAACGGGGGGAGTTGGTTTTATTGGTAGTCATGTGACTATTTCACTACTAGAAAAAAATTATAATGTTGTAATTGCCGATTCTTTTTTGAATAGTTCTAAGTCTTTTTATATAAGAATGATAGAACTAATTAATTCTATTAATCCTCTATTAAAAAAAAATATAAGTTTTTATGAGGGTGATATTAGAAATTCTTATTTTTTAGAAAAGATATTTATTGATGCAAAAAAAGAAGATAATTGTATCGAGGGAGTAATTCATCTCGCAGGTTTAAAAGCAGTTAAAGAATCAGTAAAACATCCATTAAATTATTGGGATTGTAATTTGATCGGGGCAATTAGATTATTGAACGCTATGAAAAAGTTTAATTGCCACTCTTTGATTTTTAGTAGCAGCGCCACAATATATGGTAAAAATCAAAATCTTTTAATTCAAGAAAATTCAGATATTAATCCTATTAATCCTTATGGATTTACTAAGGCAACTATTGAATTTATGTTGCACAATCTTTTTGAGAGTGATCTGCAAAAATGGCGGATAGCAAATTTGAGATATTTTAATCCGATCGGAGCTCATAATAGTGGATTAATTGGTGAAAATCCTAAAGGGGTGCCCAATAATGTATTCCCATTAATTAACAAAGTGGCGTCAAGAGAAATAAAGAAATTAAAAATATTCGGTAATGATTGGAATACTAAAGACGGAACATGCATAAGAGATTTTATTCATATAATGGACCTTGCTGAAGGACATATCTTGGCATTAGAGTATTTATTAAAAATGAAAAATTCGAAATTTTTAAATCTTAATTTGGGTACTGGAAATCCAACAAGTGTTTTAGAGTTAGTTGAAACTTTCCAAAATATAAATAATGTTAAAGTGTCTTATGATTTTGCAAATCGGAGGGAAGGTGATGTTGAAAGATTAGTCGCGGATAATAAATTAGCTAAAGAAACCTTAAATTGGGAACCAAAAAGGAAAATTAGTGATATGTGTATTGATGGTTGGAAATGGCATTTGAATAACAAAAACTTTTGTTAGTTTTTTAATTTTCTTGTTCCATATATTTAGTTATCGTTTTAGTGAGGCCTTTCTCAAGTGGAATTTTTGGGCTCCAACCTAGACTTTTTATTTTACTAATGTCAAGAAGCTTTCTAGGAGTACCATCTGGGTTGCTTTTATCCCAAATAATTTCCCCTTTGAAACCTGTTATATTTGCTATTTTCAAAGATAATTCTTTTATAGTTATATCTGCTCCTGTCCCAACATTTAAATGATTTAAAACGTCCCCATTAGAGTCTAAAGGTGCATCATTTGAAGATGGATCCCAGTTCTCTAGACAAAATACTACGGCAGCACCAAGATCATCAGAATGTAAAAATTCTCTTTTTGGTAAACCTGAACCCCAACAAGTAACAGTTTTTTCTTTATTTAATACCGCACTATGGAATTTTCTTATTAGTGCTGCAATAACATGACTATTCTTGGGATGGTAATTGTCTCCTGGGCCATATAAATTTGTAGGCATTAATGATAAAGCATCGAATCCATATTGATTTCTTAAATTCTCACAAAGTTTTAAACCTGCAATTTTTGCTATAGCATATCCTTCATTGGTATTCTCAAGTGCTCCATTTAACAAATATTCTTCTTTAATTGGTTGTTGGCAAAATTTAGGATAGATGCAACTACTGCCTAAAAAAAGTAATCTTTTAACTTTATTTTTCCATGCGGTTTCAATAATATTTGTCTGAATCTTTATATTCTGCAATAAAAAGTCTGCCTGTTGAGTAGCATTTGCAAGAATACCTCCAACTTTTGCAGCAGCAATTATAACGACTGAGGGTTTATTTTTTTTAAACCAATCCTCAACCAAAATACTATTAAGATAATTTAATTCATTACTATTGGGTGTGAAAATTTTCCCACCATATTTTTTGTTCCCATAACCTGAATTAACAAGTTTTTTATAAATAGCACTTCCTGCCATTCCTCTTGCTCCAGCAATTAAAATAGTATCTTCTAAGGATATCTTTTTCATAAATTAGTTAATATTATCTTGGTGGTTCGCTTGAATTATCAATGTCAAAACCTTTTTTTTTGAGGATAAATTCTTTTTCGGCAATTTCAGTATCATTTTCTACCATCTCAGAAATCATTGCTTCAAGAGAGATTTTTGGTGCCCAATGCAATCTATTGAAGGCCTTAGTTGAATCTCCTATTAACAAGTCTACTTCAGTTGGTCGATAGTATCTTTTGTCAATTTTAATAACTATTTCTCTTGTATCTCCTCTTCTACCGACCTCATTTTCTTTTTCTCCTTCCCAAATAATAGGATCTGTTTTTCCTTTATTATCCCAACCAAGTGCTGAAGCTGTTAACTCAATAAAATGTCTAACTGTTTCAGTCCTTCCTGTAGCAATTACATAATCTTCTGGAGTATCTTGTTGTAACATTAGCCATTGCATCTCAACATAATCTTTAGCATGGCCCCAATCTCTTTTTGAATCAAGATTACCCATAAATAGGCAAGAATCTAATCCAGCATTTATCCTGGCTAACCCTCTTGTGATTTTCCTTGTGACAAATGTTTCTCCTCTTCTAGGACTTTCATGATTAAAAAGTATTCCATTACATGCAAATATGCCATAAGCTTCACGGTAATTAACAGTTATCCAATATGCATAAAGTTTAGCAACTCCATAAGGACTTCTAGGATAAAAAGGAGTTTTTTCATTTTGCGGTGTTTCTTGAATTAATCCGTATAATTCGCTTGTACTTGCTTGATATATTTTTGTCTTCTCTTTTAGTTCCAATATTCTCACTGCCTCTAGAATCCTTAAGGTTCCTAATGCATCACTATTAGCTGTATATTCTGGGGTTTCAAAACTTACGGCAACATGACTCTGAGCGCCTAAATTATAAATTTCATCTGGTTTAACTTTCTGGATAATATTAATTAAATTTGTACTATCAGTGAGATCTCCATAATGAAGAAAAAATTTAGGATCCATAATATGCGGGTCTTGATATAAATGATCAATCCTTGAAGTATTAAAACTACTTGATCTTCGTTTAATTCCATGAACCTCATAACCTTTTTCTAAAAGTAATTCCGCAAGATAACTTCCATCTTGACCAGTAATTCCTGTTATGAGAGCTTTTTTAATCATAAATTAATTTCTTTCTATTAATAAATGGATTAATTAATAATTTAACTTATTTTGTGTATATTATTTTTTTATGTATTAAATCCATCTCCTATTCTCCATAAATTTAGATTTGTATTTTCAAGTTCCTTGGGATCTAGTATTGATCTCGCATCAAAAATCCATGCAGGTCTTCTCATTTTTGTTGAAATCTTCTCCCAATCAAAATTTGTATATTCTTTCCATTCCGTAAGTATCAATATTGCATCTGCCTCAGGAAAGATTTCATCAATATTTGAGGCAAAAAACCAATCCCCTGAATTTTGGATTTTATTTTTAGCCTTGTTTTTTCTATTTAAATTTATTGAATTTAATCCTAAATCTTTAGAAATTTGATTTTCTTCAACTTTTGGATCATGTATGTATAGTATTGCGCCTTCTTCTATTAAATCTTTACAAATACTTATAGCAGCAGATTCTCTTGTGTCATTTGTGTTTGCTTTAAAAGAGAATCCTAAAATACCAATTTTTTTGTTACTAACAGAACCAAATAGTTTTTCAACCACTAATATTGAGATCCTTTTTTGATGCCAATGATTTAATTTAACTACTCCCTCCCAGAAAGATGCAACTTCATCTAGACCAAAATATTTTGATAAATATACTAGATTTAAAATATCTTTTTTAAAACAACTACCTCCAAAGCCTGGGCCTGCATCTAAAAACTTAGAACCTATTCTACTATCAGAGCCTATTGCTCTAGCAACCTCTCTAACATCAGCACCCGTAGCTTCACAAATTGCACCAATTGAATTTATGGAGCTTATTCTCTGTGCTAAAAAAGCATTCGATGTAAGTTTCGCTAATTCACTACTCCAAATATTAGTATGTAAAATTTTTTCCTTTGGAACCCATTTACTATAAATATTATGTAGAGCAAGTATTGCATCATTTTTTTCTCCTCCAATTAAGACTCTATCAGGTTTTTCTAAGTCTTTTATAGCTGTTCCTTCAGCTAGAAATTCTGGATTAGATAAAACATCAAATGATTTTTCTATTTGAAAATTTTTTGTAATTTGTGAAGCCTCTAATATTTTTTTTATTACCTCAGCAGTTTTAACTGGAAGAGTGCTTTTTTCTACAACTATTGTATGACCTATGGAAAACTTTGCTACATCTCTAGCACAAGCTTCCACCCATTTAAGGTCGCTTGCTTGGCCAGCTCCAATTCCTTTTGTTTTTGTGGGAGTGTTGACAGAAATAAAGACCATATCAGCAGAGGAAATCTTTTCCCTTATTTTTGTTGAGAATGTTAAATTTTTACCCCTGCATCTTGAAATAATTTCATCTAAACCAGGCTCGTATATAGGGAGTAAATCTAAATTTGAATGATTCCATAATGCAATTCTTTCAGAATTTTTATCAACAACATTAACACTAATATCAGGACATTTATCTGCTATGACTGACATAGTTGGACCTCCTACATATCCTGCGCCAATACAACAAATATTTTTTATATTAGTTTTCATCTTGAATTTAGATTTAAAAGATTTACTTTAGGTGATTGTAAAAAAAGATGGAATTTCTTTTACAATTCTAAGGTGAAAATAATAGTTATTCTATTCTTCCATAGGTATCTTCAAATCTTACAATATCATCCTCTCCTACATATGAACCACTTTGAACTTCAATAAGTGTGAGAGGTATTTTCCCAGGATTACTTAACCTATGTTTTGAGCCTAAGGGTATGTATATGCTTTGATTCTCTGATAATATTTTCAATTTGTTGTCGACTTCTACTTTTGCAGTGCCACTCACTACTACCCAATGTTCTGATCTGTGATGATGCATCTGAAGAGATAATTTCGCTTCTGGCTTAACCATTATTAGTTTTAATTGCCATCTATTTGCTTCTACTACTGAAAGATAATGTCCCCATGGTCTGTAAACCTTTGAATGCGTTATGCCTTCGGGCATATTATTTTTCTTTAAATGCTTAACTATACTTTTTACTTTTTGAGATGAATTTTTTTCAGAGACTAAAATTGCATCTCTAGTCTCTACTACTATAAGGTTATTTAAATCGATACCTACTATTAATCTGTTTTCGCTTCTTAAATAAGAATTATTAGTATTTTCTAATACCACTTTACCTTCTGTGTAATTCCCATCGTTATCTTTTTTAGAGGTTTCCCATACAACTTCCCAACTACCTACATCACTCCATCCAACATCTAAAGGGACTACAATCCCCCTTGTTGTCTTTTCCATGACAGCAATATCAATTGATAAATTATCACATTTTTTGAAAGAAGCTTTGTCCAACCTTTGAAAATCAAGATCGATCTTACTTTTATCAAGTGCATTTTTGCAACAAATTAAAATCTCTGGAGAAAATATATCTATCTCTTTAATTATCTCTTTGGACTTAAACATAAAAATTCCACTATTCCAAGTGTATCTATTATCTTGAATTAGTTTTTGAGCCGTTTTTTTATCTGGTTTTTCAATAAAACTTTCTATTTTAAAGCCTTCTAATTTAGGTCCAAAAGGTTTTGTAGCCTTTATATATCCGTATCCTACTTCGGGTGATCTTGGGACAACTCCGAATGTTACCAATTTATTCATCTCTGCAAATCTTAAACCCTCACTAATAACTTTTAAAAATTGTTCTTTTTTTTTAATTTCATGATCTGAAGATAGAACTAGTAAAGTTGGATCCTCATCAAGTTCAAGAGATTTCAATGCTGCCACTGTAATTGCTGGCGCTGTGTTTCTTCCAAAAGGTTCTAGCATAATTATAAATTCTTCAATATTTATTTCTCTCATTTGTTCAGCTACAATAAATCTATGTTCCTCATTACATACTAATATTGGCTTCTTGAGATTTTTTAAAGTTGATATTCTTATAATTGTCTGTTGTAGAAGACTAAATTTTTCTTCTTTTTTTATTGATAAAAACTGTTTTGGATAACTTTCTCTAGATAAGGGCCAAAGGCGAGAACCAGATCCCCCGCATAAAATTAAAGGAACAATAAAACTATTTGACATTATTATTATTTTTTCTGTATATCTATATTTTAACTTATTAATATAGAATTACTTTAAATAGATTTTTTTTAGAGTAAATTTTTGTATGATATTTTTTATATTTATCTATTTCTAATTTAATAATTTGAAGATTTAATTAATAAAACTTTTATTAAATTCAGTATCCTAATCGCTCTAATTTATAAACGGGCCTTGATTAATTTTTACTTTTTCAATCTTGATTATAAAGATACTAAAAAGAGGTTTCTTTGGTTGTCTGATTAAATTTAAAAAGTTTCTTCCAACCAAGTTTTTTGTAGATTAATGCGGAGCTAATTCCATATCTAAAATCATGATCTGGGCTGTAATCAATCTAGATTAGATTCGAATAAAAGATTTTTACGGTTTTCAATCATCTAAAAATTACATATCTTTTTTTGCAGATATTGTTTTTGCTTTTTAAAATTATCAAAAGTAGCTCAATATTATTAGAAATATTTTTTGAAAATTTTTGTAACTTGTATTGAGGTTTTGAGTTTTTTTCTAGTCTAATTAATCAAATAAAAAGTTTTATTGATGATAATAAAGCTAATTGATATAAAAATTATTTACTTAATTCATTTAAAAAAATAATGTATTATAAAAATATATTTTAAAAAATTAAAGAGGCTTAGAGTTGTCAAAAATACAATTATATTTAAAAGAAGAAATACAAAATCTATTTAATTTAGTTAGCTATAAAAATACTTTTGTTAAGAGGGGAAAATTAAAAATTGGCACATTAATATTTTTTTTATTATTTATTTTTTATCAAAAACAATTATTTCCAGACACAAGCACTAATAGATTGCAAACAATTAAAAATAATATTAATTGGGAAAAAACTTATATTGGAGAAAAAAATGAAAAAGATATTATTTGGGAAAAAATCAAAAATAATCAAGATATTAAAATAAAAAACAAAGAAACTACAATAAATAAGTATTTTTCAAAAAATAATATTCAAGGTATAAGCTCTTTTAATAGATCAATTGTCTTTAATGATTTGATAGTTGGTCCAGATATTAGTTGGTTTGTTCCTCCCGGATTGAAATGGAATAAAATGTATAAATTTGATTCCTCTGTAATGGGACATAGTGGAAGATTCGAGAAAGGAAGAAAAGGAAAAAGTTTTTGGGGTTGGAATAATGGTGATGCTGTTGGGATCATACATTATCAATTTCTAAATAACAAAAAAAGTAGTTTTGGTCTAAATTATGGAATAAGAAGTGTATATTCTGGCAGTTCACCAGGTGGTACAACTTCAGTCGGTGAAGGACAATCTCTTGGTTTTAGAATAGACCGCAAACTTTCTCCAACTGAGGGTTTCTCATTTGGAGCAGAACAATTGCTTCATTTTGATGGGTTAACTGATTCAGGAAGAAATATTTATTTGACCCTTTCTAAGGCTTTATGGAGTAATAATAAATCAGGTGAGTTCCCACTTGATATTTATACTTTTGGTGTCGCAACGGGAAGAATGGCAGAAGGAAATATAAAATTTCTATGTAGTGATTTGTTAGGGGGTTCTGGTACTGAGATAAATAATCAAAGAAGCTTATGCTGGTCACCCGTTTTTTCTATTTCAAGGGTTTTTAACAAAAAGTTTTCAACATTTTTTGAATATAATAGTAAGTGGTTTATCCTTGGATCATCAATTATTCCCTTTAATGAGATTCCTTTGAGAGGTACATTTGCTGTTCAACTTTCTGATCATATTGATAATTATAAGTTGAATAATTTTGATGAAATAAAATGGGTTTTTAGATTGAGTTTAGGATTTTAATAAAAAAATCTTTCATGAATTCATTTTTAACTGATGAAAGACTAATTTAATAAAATATTGTATTCCCGATTGATCGCAGAATTGTTTTGATTGAGAGTAGGCTTTTTTAACATTTTTAACATATCGTGGAATTTTAAAAAATAATCTAATGATTAATATAAAGATGTTAATTTTTTTATAACCTAAAACATTTTCAGAATGTTGCCTGTAATTTACGAGTGGTAATTTGATATAAATAATATTTGTGTTTTCATGCACGGCAGATAAAAGTATCCACCAGTCGTGCATTACCATATATTTACAGTAAGAAATTCTATCTGCTAAAGCTGAATTAATAGACATTGCGCATCCTGGTACTGGATTATAATAAAGAGATGTTTCTTTGGTGATAATATTTTTTTGGTATTTAATTAATTTATTGTGAGACTTTTCTAATAATTTGCCTTTAGAGTCTACTAGGGAAAGATCCGAGTGTATTAATATAGGTTTTCTATCATCTTGTGAATTATATTTGTCGATGATAATTCTTAGCTTACTTTTGAGCCATATATCATCTTGATCACAAAAAAAGTATAAATTTGCATCTTTAGATCTGTGCTTTATCAAGTGAAAAAAATTTTTGCTAGCACTGGAGAAGATTTTTTGGTCAATTAGTAATCTTATTTTTTTAGGATAATTTTCCTTATATTTTTTTAATATCTTGATCGTATCATCAATGCTCCCATCATCATGAATTAGAAGATCCCAAAATTTATATTCTTGATTAACAATTGAATCTAATTGCTCGCGTAAAAATCTCCCTCCATTATAGGTTGCCAATAAAATCTGAACTTTTGGATTTTTATTGATTTTTTTCATCTTAAGGAGAGATATTCCTATAAAACTTTTCGGTTGATATCATTAAATATGTTGAGATTATTACTTGCAATACTAATGATTAAATAGGTTTTTAAGAATGTTTTATTATTAAGTCTTAATCTCAGTAATACTGATATAAAAAATTAGTAACTAGATATAATGCAAATAACACTAAAAATTACTTCAAAATTAATAAAAAAATAATGAATATTTATACTTAATTTTTGATTTTTGATATCTTTTTTAAAATTATTGCTCTTAATATTAACCTAGGCAAAGCTAAAAACCTTTGTAATAAAATTAGAAACAATTTATGATAAATTTTATCTTTTAATTAAGATTTATTTTAAAATATATTTTTAGAAAAAGTTCCTTATATGAACTTAAGAACAATTGAAAAAGAAAAAAATGCAGTATTAATTCTTGCGGCAGCTTATAAAGCATACGATATTTCATTTATATCTTCTGAGCCTTTTTTAAATATAGGAAATACATTAATTATTGAAAGAATTAAAAAAAATTGTATATCTAAAAATAATATTTATATAGCTGTAAATAATTTTTCAAATGAATTAAGAGGACTAAGATCTTTTGATAATTGTAATTTTATTAATGTAGGATCTACTCTTGGAGCTATAGATACTATTAAGAAATCAATAGATTATATCCAAGAAGATTTTGTAAATATATGTCCTATTACAACAATTCCAGATAATCAATTTACAGAAACAAAATCTATTTATTTTGGCGAAAAAAAAATATCGAAAGAAAATTGGTCTGCAATATCATATTTTAATAAAGCAAAAGTTGAATATTTATTTAAAGAAAAAGAAATTCATTTTGAAGAAAAATGTTACCCATTTACAGGAAGAATTTCTTCGAGGAAAAATAATATAAGAGATGCTTTAAAAGAAATAAATAATGATCAAATGAATGATCTTCTCTATCTTGCAAAAATACTAATTGAAAAATATGATCATTCTATAACGCATGAAAAATGGTATGATGCAGGCCATAATACAACTTATTTTGAAACAAAAATCTCTTCTTTTTCAAGTAGATTCTTCAACGAAATCAAATACAATCATAAAAGGAATAGTATTATTAAGGTTTCCAAAGATACTACAAAACTGGAAAAAGAAATTAATTTCTATAAGAATATTCCATCTGAATTAAAAGCCTTTTTCCCTATTTTTTTTACCAAGGATCATAAAGATAAAGTTAATTTGGAATTGGAATATTTACCTTTTCCAAATCTTGCAGAGATTTTTTTATTTCGCAAGATAGGTGCAAATCGTTGGGAAACGATAGTTAAATCACTTTTTAATATTTATAGTGAATTTTATTTAAATAATAATTCAAAAAAGTTCTTTTACAATTCCAGTCATCTTTATTCCAAAAAACTTAAACAAAGAATAAATAATTTAAATAAGATTGTAGATGGTCTAAATAATAAATTCCTCGACAAAATTATAAATAGTGGGGTAAAAGTTAATAATAATTTTCTACCTTCTTTAAATGTCACTTATATTAAGTTGCAAAAAGAATTAAAAGAAATTGAGAAGAAAAGGCCTTTATTATTTGGGCATGGAGATCTTTGTTTTAATAATATATTAATTGAATCAATATCAGGAAGTATAAAATTAATTGATCCTAAAGCTGATTCAATAGGAGATAATAAAATTGGTTATGTAGATCCTTTTTATGATCTTGCCAAATTAAATCATTCATTTAGATGTTTTTATGACTCAATAGTTAATAATATGTTTTCTATTTCATATGAAAAAGATCAATATTTATTAAAAATTTACAAGCCGTTTAATTATGAAGTAGCTAATTTTTATTTTCAAAAAATATTTTTAGAAAAATTAATTGATAAAGAAATTTTGAGAATACTTACATCAAATTTATTTTTATCAATGATACCTTTGCATAAAGATGATGAACAACGAATGGGTGTATTATTAATAATTGGGATATCTTTGTTTTACGATATAGATATAAAAAATTACAGTTTAGAAATATGAATTATTTAATAACTGCGGCAGGTAAAGGCTCTAGATTAATCAGTCAAGGTATTAAACCTCCAAAGCCTTTAGTTATTGTAAATGGAATTGAATTATTGATATGGAGTTTAAGTTCATTTAATTTTTCTTCAAGAGATAAATTGTATATTGTCACACAAAAAAAAGATCGAGTAAAAGAATGTTTATTAAATAAAATAAAAAAAATTTTTCCACAAGTTTTTATTAATTGGCTTGAGTTGGAAGAAGTAAAAAATGGTCAACTTCTTACTGCGATTAAAGCCATTGAATATTTTTCATTAAAAGGAAAAATATTAATTCATAACTGCGATACATCTTATAAAATTTCTCAAAATTTAGATGAGATTGATAAAGATTATTTTGGCGCAATTCCTTATTTCTTCTCTAAAGGTGAAAATTGGTCTTTTTTAAAAACTAAGAATGGAGAAGAATTGATTTATGAAGTAAAAGAGAAAAAAAGAATATCCTCAAAATGTTCAGTTGGAACTTACTTTTTTAGAGAATCAGATGAATTAATAAAACTTACTAGACAATATTTATTATCAATAAATAAAAAATTCAATTCTGAATTATATATTTCCCCTGTTTACGACTATGCGATAAAACAAGGTAAAAATATTCTTGCTATTGAGGCTTCACATGTAAAAACATTTGGGACTGTAGAGGAAATTTGCACTTCTTTCGATTTAAGTATTAATGAAATTAAAGGAGAGAATGATTTCTCTGGACACCAACGAAGAACATTAGTTTTAGATATTGATAAAACCATATGCGAATCTCCCCCTGAAAAAAACTATAGTAAATGTAAACCAATTGAAACTGTTTGTACAAAATTAAGAGAAGAGGATAATAAAGGTAGCTACATTATTCTCTATACTTCAAGGAATGTAAGAACCTTTAAAGGAAATATAGGCTTAATAAACAAATATACCAATGTTATACTTATAGAATGGTTAAAAAAAAATAATATCCCATATGATGAAATTTATTTTAATAAACCATGGGGATTTGGAGATTTAAATTATATAGATGATAAATTTTTATCAATAGAAGATTTTAAGTCCACTTAAATTACTTAACAAATATATTATGAAAATTGCATTTTTATTTGCAGGTCAATATCGCCCTATCTCCAAAGATTTAATCAGACATAGTATCGAAAACCTTACAAAAGGACTTAATTATAATATTTTTTGTTATTCATGGGATGAGCCAGGAGAATCTTTAGATCATAGAGAAAATATACCAAAAATCATAAGTAATAATAATAGTTTTGCTCAAATATCAAGTATATTTTCTGAATTTAATTTAAAAGAAATTCACACAGAGTCATACCATAATTTCATTATTAATCTTCCAAAAACTCATAAGAAAATTTTTAATTCAAAAATCTATCATAAGGGGACTATATTTTCTTTACCACAAATATATACACTTTCGCAATGCTATAAACTTTTAGGTAATGAGGTTAATGACTATGATCTGATTTTTAGATGCAGATTTGATTCTATTTTTCTTCATCCATTAAAAATATATCCCTTAAAAAAATTGGAAAATTCATCTTTTTTATATAATATCAATTTTGGAAGGGCTTATTATCCTAATAGGATTTATGATATTTTTTTTGGTGGTTCAAAAAAATCAATGTCCTTTCTAGACCAAATTTGGAATGAAGTACCACAACTTGTCGAGAATAATTTGAATAATGGGCAAGACAAAAGAGACGCATGTAGATTATTTTTTGTAGCGGCAGTAACAAACAATGTAAAAATCAAAAGTTTGAAGACAAGAATTTGTGATATATATAGGCCTTTTAAAAATAATTATTATGAACAATATATAATATCATCGCATCTTTTAAGTTTAAAGTTTAATTTAACTTCACTCAAGTCAATTCCATACTTCATAAGATGGTTTTTTTACAGAAGAATTAATTTAATAAATTTTACTTCAACAATATTAATAACAATTCTTCTAATTCCAATTTCTTATTTAAAAAGAGTTAAATATTTTTTAAAAATATATAAACATAATAGTTAATCTTGACAAAATAATGAATAATTCAAAACCTAAAATTCTAATAATTTCCGCCTCAGGTAAAACTGGTGGAGGACCTTCACATATTTTCTTATTAAGGGAACTTTTGAAAGATGAATTTGATTTTTATTTGGCAATGCCATTTTTAAATCTAAAAAGTGAAATATTAGATAACAAAAAATGTTTGCATATTTCGGAAAGAAAAATCTCATTAATAGATATTATAAAATTAATAATCTTTTCGAGGAAAAATTCAATAAACATTATTCATGCTCATGGAAAAGGTGCTGGTTTAATTGCAAGAATAATTAAAATTTTTTTACAGAAACCTTTAATATATACATTTCATGGAATTCATACACTTTGTTTTTCTAAATTTAAGAAATCTTTATACATATTTTATGAAAATATGACTGGTTGGTTAGATGATGAAAAAGTTTTTGTATCTCATAGTGAAAAGATGCAAACTATAAATTCGAAAATATTTTTTGGTAAAAATAACTGCATTATTAATAATTCAACAAAAAAAATGCTTAGAAAAAAATTTAATCAAGAAAAAAATAATTTGAAAATAGGAATTAATAATAACAAAAAAAATATAATTTCAATTTGTAGATTAGTTGATCAAAAAAATATTTTTGAAATTTTTAAAATAGCTAAGAAATTACAAATTTATAATTTTATTGTACTGGGCGATGGAAGCCTTTTTGAAAAAGCAAAAAACTATCTTGAAAATAACTTCATAAAGAATGTTTTTTTATTTGGAACCCAAAAAGATGTTTTTAAATATCTTTATGAGGCAGATTTGTTTCTCTCAACTTCTTTATATGAGGGCCATCCTATTAGTATTTTAGAGGCAATGTCTATTGGGTTGCCAATAATCGCTTCTAATGTTACTGGCAATATAGATACTATAAAAGATGGCTATTCAGGGTTTTTATATAGATTAGGAAATATAAATCAAGCTAGTTATCTTATAGAAAAAATAATGAAAAATAAAGCACTAAAATTGAAATTTTCAAACAATTCTTTTTATACTCATAGGGAATTATTTACCACAACTAAAATGAAAAATTCTTATATATCACTTTACAAAAAATATAATTAATATTTCTAAAAAATTATCAAGAAGGGTTTCAGATCTTAAATCTTCCGAGAAAAGAAAGTTTATATTTTTAGAATCCTAAACCTGATAATTCTCTTTTTAGTCAAAGAAATTAATTTTAATTTGAATAAATTTTTAAAAATTAACTGAATTTTTATTTACTATTTCTCTAAAACTTTCAGAGTTTTTCAATAATTCTTCATATTTCCCAAATGCAGAAACCTCTCCCCCTGAAAACTCATAGATACAATCACATTCTTTAATTGTTGAAATTCTATGTGCTATAAAAATAAAAGTAAAATCTTTGTTCAATTTGCAAATTGCTTTGATAAGATTGGATTCTGTTTTATTATCTAATGCACTTGTAGCTTCATCCATTACAATAATTTTTGTATTTCTGTAAAAAGCTCTTGCAATTGCAATTCTTTGCCTTTGACCACCAGAAAGTCTTATTCCATTTTCTCCTACTTTTGTATTTAGTTTTTTGGG
>QCRH01000017.1 GCA_003211955.1 Prochlorococcus sp. AG-459-O09
TTTACTTAAGGACATTAATTTTCAACCATCCTTCCTTTTTGAGGAAATAAACCTGTAGGTTTAAATTGTAAGAAAATAACAATTAGTGCAAATATCATTACTCTTGCCATACTTGTGGTTGCAAAAAAGTTAATTGTGTTTGATAAAGGTAAAGGCATATCTGGCCATATTGATAAGAGCCTTCCAGCTCCAATTAAATCAGTCATTATTCCTATTCCAAATGAAGCGAGTACTGTTCCTAATAAATTGCCTACCCCACCCAGCACTACAACCATAAAACAACCAACTATATAGTTTCCGCCAACATTCGGTCCTACAGAACCTAAAAGAGATACTGCTACACCAGCAACTCCTGCCAAGCCTGATCCAATTCCAAAAGTAATTATATCCACTTTTTCAGTAGATATACCAAGGCAATCACTCATTTGTCGGTTCTGAGTAACTGCTCTTATACGCATACCCCAAGCACTTTGATTAAGAAATAATGTTATCGCTATTACAGAGATGAGGGTAATGACAATTATCATTAATCTTGTTTTAGGAAATGCAGTGCCAATAATTTCTATTTGACCTCTCATCCATGAGGGGGCTGTTACATCAACATTTCTAGCGCTTGCTCTACTAAGTTTGCTGACAGAGGATGAGATTACGCTACCAGTTAAGACCCCAGTTAAAGCAGCAAATATCCAAGAACTAAATTTAAAATATTTGAAATTTATTGATTCTTTTATTTTTGAAGGAAACGTTGTTGGTAAAAATAAACCAATTATCAGACTTATAACTAGACCAGTCCCATAAGCTAAAGGTACACTCCTGACAAATTGTTGAAGAATTAAGCTTACGCCCCAAGTTGCTAAAAGTGTTTCTAGTGGACTTCCATAAAGCTTTCTTATTATTGTTTTTTCCAGGAGTATGCCTACAACTCCACTAACAATAAAAGCAAGGAAAATTGAAACTATTATGTATGAATTGTAGAAGGGTTTTAATAAAGGTAATTTGAAAATTAGTTGTGTAACGTATGTTGTGTAAGCCCCAAGCATCATAAGTTCTCCATGGGCAAGATTAATAACACCCATAAGACCAAAAACAATAGCCAGACCTAATGCAGCAACAAGTAGTACCGATCCGATCGCAACACCATTAAAAAGACTATCGAGAAGTAACTCCAATTTAGAAAAGTAAATATTTGATTATAAAAAATAAAAGGAGGTGTTAACCTCCCTTTATTTTGAAGTATAGGTTTTAATTAAATTAAAGCTTATACTTTTCTCCTTTTGAAGGATCTGTCCAATCGCATGCAAATCCTTTTGAACTTGGATGCTTTTGGTTCCATGCTTGAGGAAGAACAACTCCCGTCTCTTCAAGAATTGTAAATCCACCCTCTGCATTAATCTCTCCAATTCTTACTGTTTGAGATAGGTGGTGATTAGGCATGACTTCAACAGGACCCTGTGGGGCATCAAAAGTTTGTCCAACTAAAGCTTCCCTTACTGCGTTGTCGTCGAATGTCCCAGCATCTTCAACAGCCTGTTTCCATAAATAAACCATGTTATATGCAGATTCTTGAGGATCAGCTACAACACGATCAGCTCCCCACCTTGCCTTGAAACTTGCAGCAAATTTCTTAGATGCAGGAGTATCAATTGACATCATGTAGTTCCAAGCACCAAAGTGACCTTCAAGGAACTCAGGACCAATTGTACTAATCTCTTCTTCAGCAATTGAATAGTTCATTACGTAGTAGCCAGTTGAAGGAGTGATACCTGCATCTTGAATCTGTTTGAAGAATGCAACGTTTTGGTCACCATTAAGTGTATTAATGATTATTCCACCTTCAGGAAGCGCCTTTTTGATTTTTGAGATAATTGGAGCAACTTCAGTATTTCCTAAGGGAAGGTAATCTTCTCCTACAACTTTACCTCCTAATTGAGCTACCTGAGCTTTTGTAATTGTGTTGGAAGTTCTTGGGAAAACATAATCTGAACCTACAAGGAAGAAATCTCCACCAGCTGCGGGAGAACGCTTATACATGAAATCTGTTGCAGGTTCTGACTGTTGGTTTGGTGTAGCTCCTGTATAGAAAATGTTGTTAGAACATTCTTGAGCTTCATATTGAATTGGATAGTAAAGGAAAGCATCCTTTGATTCGTAAACTGGTAACATTGCCTTTCTACTTGCAGATGTCCAACCACCAAATACGACAGGAACTCCGTCTTGGTCTATAAGTTTCTTAGATTTTTCAGCAAAAGTGGGCCAGTCAGATGCACCATCTTCAACTATGTATTCTATTTTGTAGCTTTTGCCGCCAACTGTTACACCACCAGCAGCATTTATCTCTTCAATAGCCATTTTTTCAGTATCAACAAGAGTTGATTCGGAAATCGCCATTGTTCCAGATAACGAATGCAAAATACCAACGGTTACTGTGTCATCGAAACTTCCGGAGGTTCCACCTCCACCACATGAAGTAGCTGTGACCGCGAGTGAGGCAGTAGCTAATCCTGCCAAAATACGCCTTGAAATTCTCATGAATTAGGATAAATTAGGAAATTGACCCTCATTAGGGGGATAAAGTAAAAGTTATTAACGAGTGACGATTAGTTTTGTATCAGTCGTAACTTTTTGTTGAATCCAATATATTAGAAGTGAACATTTTTCTAGTTTGGATTGCTGGGTATATGTGATTCTAAAAATTGAGTTATTTCTTCAACTCCTTTGCCGCTACTAAGGTTGGTAAAAAACCAAGGTTTCCCTTTCCTCATAAATTCCGTATCACTTTTCATTATTTTTAAATCTGCACCAACTATATCTGCTAAATCAATTTTGTTTATTAATAATAAATCTGACCTTGTTATTCCTGGTCCGCCTTTTCTTGGGATTTTGTCTCCCGCAGATACATCAATTACATATATTGATAAATCTACAAGTTCTGGACTGAAACTAGATGCTAAATTATCACCTCCACTTTCTACAAAAACAAAATCTAGAGGATTATATTTATTTTCTAAATCTAAAACTGCATTTTTATTTAAAGAACAATCCTCTCTTATAGCTGTATGAGGACAACCTCCTGTTTCTACACCAATAATCCTTCCCTCCTCTAAAACTTTTTTATTTATTAGAAAGTTAGCATCTTCTTTGGTATAAATATCATTGGTGACAATTGCTATCTCATAATTTTTTTTCAGGCTTAAACATAAAGTCTCCAGTAATGCAGTTTTTCCTGAGCCTACAGGCCCAGCAACTCCTACTCTCAATTTGCTGCTCATAAATTAATTTCTAAAAAGTTTTGTATAAAGCTCATTATGATTTTGTTGTGCCATAGCTAAACCTACATTGCCAAAATAGATGTCATTAATTTCTTTGTCCATAATTTCTTTAGAAACTTTTGAAATTATTGCTAATAAATCTCTCTGAATTAATTGTGCTTTTGTTGAACCAATAGGAATAATCCTCAATGCTGCACTAAGTTGGTTTGAACTCCAACTATAGAAAAAATTCTCAACCATTTCTAACTTCGTAATTTCAAAACAATAACAAGCCCAACTCCACGCTAAAGGCCAGGAGTTTTTTTTATTTTTTTTATATAGATATTCAAATCCAAATTCTTTGTTTAGATCAAAGAGGGATTTTGCCATTTGAGTTTGTTGTTCTCTAATTTCGACAGAGTCTTTTGATGATAGGATCCATTTATCCAAACTCAATAGCTTTTGCAAATTATTTTTTAAATTTTTGCCGTCGTTTAACTCGTTAAAAATATCAAAAAAATCCAATAATAGTCTAGCATCTAGTCTAATCTGGCCAATTTCTAGTTCACTTATGATTAATTCTTTTACCGAATTTGAGTCTTTTAAATCTTTAGTATTTAGATAACTCTCCAATCCCTCCGAGTAACAAAAGCCTCCAACTGGTAAGTTAGGGCTTATTAATAAATATTTTAATAAGTGACTTTTACTCATGACTATGGGCACCTATTTCAGGAAAAAATTTTTTCTTGATATTTACGATATCAACATTAAAATTTTTAAGCATATTTTCAATTACATAATCACTTTTTGTTAGAAGAATGTCTTCTTCAATTTCAACTTCTACATGCCTATTTCCCAGATGATAAGCAGTTTTAATAAGTTCAATTTTGGAATTTGAACTTATTTCAAGTAAATTTTCTGTTTTGGCAATTATCTCTACATAAAAATTTGAGTCATTAGTTACAAGAAAATCTCCATCATATAAATTGCCCTGTCTAGGTAATTGTAAGATTATTTCTTGACCACAATCGGTTAATCTTTTACCTCGTAAGATTCTTCTTTCATCTGAACTTAGGGTAAGTTTTAAAAATGTCCCTAATCGAGGTTTTTCTTTAATCCAATCAGTTACAACTATTTGTTTATTCATTCTCATAATCAAAATTTTTGGTTACTTTAATTTAATAATTAAAGAAAACAATTTTATGATTAAAACTTCTTGGGAAGGTAATTGTTTCTTAAATTTTTTCAATAATAAAGTAAGTTTAGGAAATGTTGATAAAACAATCTTTAAATCTAAATCAACTTCTCCTTACAAGTTATTAAAGTCGACTCATGATAAGGATGGCAGATGTATTTTACCTGTTCTTCATACTGCAGGAGGATTGGTTGGAGGCGATTTACTTGAGTTTGATGTAAATCTTGAAAAAAACTCTAAGGTATTGTTGACTACTTCTTCAGCTCAGAAAGTATATGGATCTGTTGGGATATCTAAAATTAATCCAAAAGGAACTTTTTCAAAGCAAAAAAATCTTATAAAGATTCTTGACAATTCTCATTTGGAATATCTCCCCCAAGAAACAATTATCTTTGCAAATGGTTTATATGATCAAAAGTTTAAAGTATCTATTTCAGAAACTTCAAGTTTTTTATTTACCGATTTAATAAGACTTGGAAGATCTTCTACCGGAGAATCAATTGAGAGGGGAGTTTTTAGGTCTAAATTAGAAATTATGAGAAATAATGATTTATATGATGATTGGGAATATGTTGATCAAATTGAATTATCTAAAGCAAGTTATGTGGCCAAGTCAGGTATGGATTACATGCCTGTTTTTGGATCCTTAATTTGGATTTGCGAAAAAGATTTTTCCAAGTCAAAAATAAATAATCTTGTGGGAAATATAAAAAAGATTTTCAATGAAACAGATAATAATTTATCTATTGGAATCCTTGAAAATGGAATCTCTGTAAGATTCCTAGGGAGTTCTTCTCAAGATGCCAGGAAATGTTTTTTTTGTATTTGGAAACAAATTAGGTCTGTTTGTGGATTTTGTGAGCCAAAATATCAAGGTGTATGGCCTTTACAAGATTCAATGAATTATTAATTATGTTCAGAAAGAACCTTTTTTAAGAATTTATAGATTAATTTTTTATTATGCATCTTTCACCTCAAGAAAAGGATAAATTATTGATTTTTTCTGCTGCGCTCTTAGCTGAAAGAAGGCTTAGTCGAGGTCTTAAGCTTAATTATCCTGAAACAATTGCATTTTTGAGTTTTCAAGTTCTTGAAGGAGCTCGAGATGGAAAAAGTGTAAGTCAATTAATGTCAGAGGGAACTACTTGGCTTTCAAAATCACAAGTTATGGAGGGCATTCCAGAAATGGTTGATGAAGTCCAAATAGAAGCAGTTTTCCCTGATGGGACAAAGTTAGTTACTATTCACAATCCGATTAACTAGTTATGAGTAATTTAATTCCTGGCGAAATAATTCCTGAACAAGGTGAAATCGAATTAAATCTTGGTAAGGAAGTTAAAACAGTAAAAGTTTCTAACTCTGGAGATAGACCTGTACAAATTGGATCTCATTATCATTTTTTTGAAGCTAATAAAGCTTTAATTTTTGATCGAGAATTAACACTTGGTATGCGTCTTGACATTCCTGCAGGAACAGCAATTAGATTTGAACCTGGAGATACAACTGATGTCAAATTAGTTCCATATACAGGTCTAAGAATTTCACATGGTTTTAATTCATTGGTTAACGGTTCTTTAGATACTTAAAATTATGTCCTATAAAATTGACAGAAATACTTATGCGCAAACTTACGGACCCACTACCGGAGATAGAGTAAGGCTTGCTGATACCGAACTTTTTATTGAAGTAGAAAAGGATTTAACTACATACGGAGATGAAGTTAAATTCGGTGGAGGTAAAGTTATTCGAGATGGGATGGGACAGTCTCAAGTAAGAAGAGCTGATGGAGCTGTAGATACCGTAATAACTAATGCTTTGATACTAGATTGGTGGGGAATAATTAAGGCTGATGTGGGTATTAAAGATGGAATGATTTTTGAAATTGGTAAGGCTGGTAATCCTGATATCCAGGATAATGTTGATATTGTTATTGGTGCATCAACAGAAGTAATAGCTGGAGAGGGGCATATTCTTACTGCAGGTTCAATAGATACCCATATTCACTTTATCTGTCCCCAACAAATTGAAACAGCTCTTGCTTCAGGAATTACAACTATGTTGGGAGGTGGTACTGGACCTGCGACCGGAACAAACGCCACTACCTGCACTCCAGGTCGTTTTCATATTTCTAGGATGCTTCAATCTGCAGAAGCATTTCCCATGAATTTAGGTTTTTTTGGTAAAGGAAATTCATCGAATGAAAGAAATCTTGTTGATCAAGTCGAAGCTGGTGCATGTGGATTGAAGCTTCATGAGGATTGGGGAACGACTCCATCTACAATAAATTCTTGTTTAAATGTTGCAGATAACTTTGATGTTCAAGTTTGTATTCATACTGATACTTTAAATGAGGCAGGCTTTGTTGAAGATACCATCAATGCTATTGCAGGAAGAACAATTCATACTTTTCACACCGAAGGAGCAGGTGGAGGTCATGCCCCAGATATTATTAAAATTTGTGGAGAAAAAAATGTTCTCCCAAGTAGTACTAATCCAACACGACCTTATACGAGAAACACACTTGAAGAACATCTTGATATGTTAATGGTATGTCATCATTTAGATTCTAAAATTCCAGAAGATATTGCATTCGCGGAATCAAGGATAAGAAGAGAGACTATTGCTGCAGAGGACATCCTACATGATTTAGGCGCCTTCTCAATTATCGCTAGTGACTCTCAAGCTATGGGAAGAGTTGGTGAAGTAATAACAAGAACTTTTCAAACTGCCCACAAAATGAAAGTACAAAGAGGACCTCTCTCACAGGATTCTGATAGGAACGATAATTACAGAGTAAAGCGATATATCTCTAAAGTTACAATTAATCCTGCAATAGCTCATGGTATTAATAAATATGTTGGATCTATAGAAAAGGGAAAAATTGCAGACTTAGTATTGTGGAAACCTTCATTTTTTGCGGTAAAGCCTGAATTAGTTGTTAAAGGAGGATCTATAGTTTGGTCCCAAATGGGTGATGCAAATGCTTCAATTCCTACTCCTGGTCCTGTACATGGTCGCCCTATGTTTGCAAGTTACGGCCAATCTCTAGTTAAGAGTTCTTTTACCTTTTTAAGTAAAAATTCAATTGATCAAAATATTCCAAATAAATTAGGTTTGCAAAAGAAATGTATAGCCGTAGAAAATACCAGAAATATCAATAAATCACACTTAAAACTTAATAGTAAACTACCAAATATTTCAGTTGATCCTCAAACTTATGAAGTTTTTTCTGACGGGGAACTTCTTACTTGTGAACCTCTTGATGAAGTCCCAATGGCTCAAAGGTACTTTTTACTTTAGAAGTTTTTAATTAATTCTTTTTCAGTTGTCTTTATATCTTGTGACCCAGCAATTGCCAAATCATCTTGCAGTTTGTTCTCACAAGATAGAACTCTTGACCAACTTGGTAACTGCTGCGTAGTTGGGCAAGCTAAGTAATCTTCTGTAGCCGGTCTCAATAGTTTCGCAAATTTTTGTACAGATAGTTCTTCTTCATGCCTATCGTATGGAAGTTGATTAACTGCTGAATCTAATCCAAATTGTTTTACCCGATCTTCCCCAACTCTTTTGTAGAGAACTTCTAAGGTTGCTAGTTGAGTACTTGTTAAGGTCTCTGCTTGATGCTCCATGAGACCTCTTAAAACACTTGAAAGTATTTCTGTACACATTTTTTGCAATCCTTCTTTAGATGAATCACCAATATTCTTATGTTTATGATCAAACAAACCTAAGTCAACTTGGGCAATTTTGGAGGTTCTTACGTTTCTATAAACCTCAGATAATAAACCTATCTCTAAACCCCAGTCACAAGGAATTCGTAAATTCATAGCAAGGTCTTTAGTAAAAGCAAACTCACCTGCTAATGGATATCTAAATGATTGAAGATATTGTAAAAAGGGGCCCTTCCCAACTAACTGCTCAAGACTTGCTAATAAGGGACCCACGAATAATCTTGTTGCTCTGCCTTGCAATTGATTGGTCTCTAAGGATAACCTGCTGTAAAAAGCCTTTACATATGATATTCCATATGATTCATCCAGAAGTGGAAGTATCATTCTTGAAGGATATAAAGGACTAAAAGTTCTTATATCAGCATCAAAAAGAGCAACAACTTCTGATTTTCTCGTCGCAACTCCTATGCCTTGCCATACAGCCCACCCTTTACCTGGAGTTCCTAAAAGTTCTAGCCCATTTTTTTCTTGGCTTTTTAACAGCTCTATTACAGATGGAGAATTAGTCCATTGAACGTGAACTGGGAATGGCATTGAGTCAAAAAATGATTTTGCTGCTTTAACTTGCTCAACAGTTTTTGCAGAGAGAGCAATAACTAATTCATTTAAGCCTGTAAGATTTTTTATAACTTCTCTTATATCTTTTAATGCTGGACGCTCAAACTCTTCATATAAGCAAGGTATTAGAATGCTAGTTGATCTTTTTTTGAGTCTTTTGTTTAATTCTTTAAGTAAATCTCTTGTAACTCCATATTCATGTATTGTTGTGATTAAACCTTGTTGAAAGTCCATTTTCTGATTGATGTGCAGAATAGTATTAATACTTCGTTGATTTTTTCAAAGTGAAGCAAATTGATTCAGAGAAAAAATTAGATAGATTAAATATTGATAAATTGTTAAAAACAATTTATTCAAATAATACTACAGAAGAAATTAATTTTATTTCAAACCAATTATTACAGATTTTAGATGATTTCTCAGAGAAATCTGCTTATGAAGAAATAAGAGATAAGGAAAGGTGGAATGAATCTCATTCGGTTTTGATAACTTATGCAGATAGTATTTATAAAAATGGCGAGCCAACATTAATAACTCTTAGTGACTTATTAAGTAAACATTTTGGCAGTCTTTCTAAAGTTGTACATATTCTTCCTTTTTTGAAATCTACAAGTGATGGAGGTTTTGCAGTCTCAAGTTATGATTCCTTAGAAGATAAATTTGGTGGTTGGGATGATCTCAAAAGTATTTCTAAAAATCATGATTTGATGGCTGATTTAGTACTAAACCATGTCTCATCATCTCACCCATGGGTTCAACAATTTATTAAATCCCAAGAACCGGGTATATCAAATGTTTTTTCACCGAGACAAAATCTTGACTGGTCAAATGTGGTTAGGCCAAGAAGTTCCTCTTTGTTTTCTCAAATAAATACTGAAGATGGCCCTAAACAAGTTTGGACAACTTTTGGCCCAGATCAAATTGATTTGAATTGGCATAATCCAAAAATGACTCTAGAGTTCTTAAATTTAATTATTAATTATTTATCTAATGGAATTAAATGGTTCAGGCTTGATGCTGTAGGTTTTATTTGGAAGGAATCAGGGACAACGTGCTTGCATTTACCAAAAGCACATTCAATTGTAAAACTCTTAAGAGCTCTTTTAAATAGTCTTCTTGATGAGGGAGTTTTAATAACTGAAACTAATGTTCCTCAGAAGGAAAATTTATCTTATCTGATTCCTGATGATGAAGCCCACATGGCATATAATTTCCCATTGCCTCCTCTTCTCCTAGAGGCAATTATTACTTCAAGAGCTGATATTTTAAACTCATGGATTTTTGATTGGCCCATATTACCTGAAGATACTACTTTATTTAATTTCACTGCATCGCACGATGGTGTTGGGCTAAGAGCTCTTGAGGGTTTAATGAATGAGCAGAGAATTAAAGATTTATTAATTAATTGTGAGAAAAGAGGCGGATTAGTAAGTCATAGACGTTTATCAAATGGTGATGATAAACCTTATGAATTGAATATTAGTTGGTGGAGTGCAATGGAAGACTCCAGTAGAGATGCTAAAAGATTTCAATATGAGAGATTTATTTTAAGTCAATTATTAGTAATGGCTCTGAAAGGGGTCCCTGCATTTTATTTGCCCGCATTACTAGCTTCAGAAAATGATATCAAAAGTTTTTCTATGACAGGTCAAAGAAGAGATCTAAACAGAGAAAAGTTTAAATCAGAAAATCTTTTAGCCATTTTAAATAATCCTGAATCTAATGCTAATAAAAACTTAAAATATCTTCGTAATGCTATGGATGTCAGATCAGAATTGAAGCAATTTCACCCTCGTTCGGAAATGAAATGTTTGTCTAAAGGGAGAAGTGATATTGTTGTAATCAAAAGAAGTAAAGGTCCAAAGTCTGTTTTCGCAATCCATAATATGACTGAAAATAAAATTAATTATCAATTGAATGATAATGATTTACCAAAAATAATTGATAATGATTTCAATACCCATGATTTTTTAACATCCACTAAATACAATTACAAAAATATTAGTCTTGATCCTTTTCAAGTAATTTGGCTTAGTGCTTTATAAAAATGTTAGAAAATTCTCCTATTTGGGTAGTAAGTGATGTAGATGGTACTTTAATGGATCACTCATATGATTTTTCACCTGCTAAAGAAACTATAAAAAAACTACAAAAATTATCTATACCCGTTATTCTTTGTACAAGCAAAACCGCTTCTGAAGTAAAAGTTATTAGAAATGAACTTAACTTGAAGGATCCTTACATTGTTGAAAATGGTGCTGCAATATATGGTGAATCCCTTAAGAGAGTAAATGGAGAAATTATTCTTGGAATAAAATACGAATCTCTTGAAGAAATCTTAAATTTTATTTCTAATGAAATCGATTATAAACTTACTCCTCTTAATAATCTCACTGATCAAGAAGCAACTCAACTTACAGGTTTAGAAGGCAATTCATTAAACTTAATGCGTGATAGGCATTGGAGCATGCCTTTTTTAAATCCGCCAAGTTTTTTAGAAGAGAAAATTAATACCTGTTGTAAAAAATTCAATGTTGATATTTTTAAGGGAAATAGAATGAGTCACTTATTATCTACAAAATCGAATAAAGGTAAAGCAATAAATGCTCTTAAAGAGTATTCAAATGTCCAAAATATTGAAATTATAGGTTTAGGCGATTCTCCAAATGATTTGCCTCTACTTTTAAACTCAGATATTAAAATTGTTATTCCTGGAGTAGATGGACCTAACTTAAATTTACTAGATCAATTAAAAGATTTAGAATTTACTTTGGCTTCTGAACCAAATGGATATGGTTGGAAAAATGAAATCAATAAACTGATAAACAAGCGAGAACTAAGTTAGAAAGATGAAAGATTTAGATATTAATTTTCCTCTTGATAAATTTGAAAAATTAATTATTGATATTGGTTGGGAATCCTTGGATGATTGGTTCAATTTTTGGAATAATCAAAAAAATATTCTTTCAATAAATCAACATTGGAACGATAAAGTAAATGATGATTGGATTTGGGGTTTAGCTTTACCTCTTTTATCTCAGGCTTATAAATTTCAAAATAATTTCTCTGATAGAAAAATAATTGGAATTTCTGCTTTACCTGGTACTGGTAAAACAACACTAGGTAAATGGCTCGAAGCTATATCACTAAAATTAAACTTCAAAATTGCGGTTATTTCAATTGACGACTTTTATCTCCCATCAAACGAAATGAAATTAGCAATTAAGAATAACCCTTGGAATGTTTCAAGAGGGTTTCCTGGTAGTCACTCAGTAAAATTAATGCATGAAAAATTATTAAATTGGAAAATAAATGGAAAATTAAATGTACCAGTTTTTGATAAATCTTTAAGAAATGGTTTAGGAGATAGATCCCATTGGCGATTAGATGATCCTGATTTATTAATTCTTGAGGGATGGTTTTTGGGAATAAAGCCTTATTCAATTGTCATAAATGATCGACCAATAGATTCAGCAAATTTGACTCTTCATGAATCATCTTATGTATTAAAAATTCAAAATAGCCTAAACGAATATTTAGATATTTGGACTTTAATAGACAATATTTGGCACTTAAAGCCCTTGAAGATTGAATATATGAATATATGGAAGTCAAATCAGGAAAAAGAAATGTTTTTAAAGAAAGGTAAGGCCCTTCGAGATGAAAAATTATCTAATTTCTTGAGAATGCTTAATGTCTCAATCCCTCATAGAAGTTTTGATTTTATAGAATCTTACGCCCTTTTATTAATTGATCAAGAAAGAAAGTTAGTTGATGTTGGATTGAATTTGTAGCTTTTTCTGAAATTCTTTTTTTTCAGTAATTTTTTATACATTTTTTTTAACATTAAATAGTGTTTAATTAATTGTATTTTGTTGTTTAAGGATGGTTGATTTTTCTTACAAAAATGAAGGCTGTAGGATGGTTGTATTGAGATGTATTGGCCCATCAAATTTCTTTTTAGAGAGAGTTTTATTTCCTACTGACATTCTTACTTTTAAGGCCCCAAATGATTCAAGAGTTGAAATCTGGGGAAATGAATTATATGGCCCTAAGTTGGAAGAGAGAATAAGAATTTCTGCTGATAACGAAGATTCGACTTTAGTGGCTTAGAAAAGATATTGTCTAATTGTCTTCGAGTCAAAATTTTTTACAAATACCTAGATTTTATTGATATTATCAAACTAGTTTTAGTTTTATAGATGTATTATTTTTCTTCATTTGCAATTGGAGGATTTGTCCCTTCAGCAGCAATCGCTGGAGTTTTACTTTTAGTTGGATTAGGAGCTTTCTTTTATCTTGGTATAAAAGGACCTACAGATTATTAGACATGAGTTAATGAACAAATTGTAATTTTTAATTTTTCATAACCTTCTTGAATAAGTCAACACTATGGATTTAACAACTATTTTATTTATATTAAGCCTACCTTTCGTTTTATTAACAGTATATTTTGGGACAAAAAATGATTTTTACGAGAGTGAAAACTATAAAGGAGATGGTTGTGCTCACGATGTTAAAAGGTAAATACATTATCTAGTCACCTCTAAAAACACATGTCCATCTACTATCAAATTGCCAAACAGGTTTGTATATTTCATTAGTAATTTTTTCGCCTGCCTTATTACAAGTATCTAAATCTTTCATGGGAACAGAATGTAACGAAGGACTTGTTATTCCACTAACCTCAGGCCTTCCTCCAGGCCCTTGTCTATAAGTTCCAATTATTAACCAATAGTTAGCTTTCGCAGAATCAGAAAGAATTAAGGAAATTAGAAAAAATAATATTAAGGTAGATTTTCTTTTCATTTTTCCATACTAGCTTTTAATTTTTAAATGTAAATTGCTATTAATTAATTAAGTAATTCAATAATTTTTTGGAATATTTAAAATTTGTTTTATATGGATTAATTCAAGGGTTGACGGAATTTATTCCTGTAAGTAGTACAGCACATTTAAAAGTTATATCTCTTTTTTTAGGTATTGATGATCCTGGAGCATCTTTGTCCGCCACTATTCAACTTGGAAGTGTTCTAGCCCTAGCTTTGTATTTTAGGAATGATATCTTTAATTTCAAAAGTCAATCTTACAAAAAACTTCTTGAATATCTCTTTCATGCAAGATTATTAAGGTCTATTTTGATTGGCACTATTCCAATTGTTTTGCTTGGTGGGAGTATAAAAATATTTTCCCCTTCTTTTTTTGAAAACGTTCTTCGTTCAAATTTATCAATAGCATTGGTCTCATTTCTAATGGCTTTTTTTATGTACTTGGCAGATAATTCGAAAAGAGGTTCTATTAATATTAAAAACCATAATTATTCAGATAGTTTTTTGATAGGTTTCTTTCAGGCATTTGCCATTTTCCCAGGTGTTTCAAGATCTGGGGTTACTATTTCTAGCGCTCTAATATCAGGATGGGAAAGAGGCGATGCTGCGAAATTTTCTTTTCTTTTGGGGATACCAGCTATCTCTCTTGCTGCGATTGTTGAGTTTATTTCTTCTTTTAATGATTTTTTTTCATTAGGTTTCCTTCCTCTTTTGGTTGGTCTTATTACAACATTTTTGTCATCTTTATTAGCTATAGATTTCTTATTAAAGTATTTTTCTTCTAATGGGTTGAAAATATTTATTATCTATCGAGTTATTTTTGGTGTTGTAATTCTTTTAAATTTATAATTGTATGTGAAAAAAAAATTTTTAAGAATTGTGTTAAGGTTTTAAAAAAATTCTTTCTAATGAACATTTTTATATCTTTCCAACTAGGTGAAGTGGAAGTTTCTAATTTTACTATAATGGTTTTAGCTTTTTTTTCTTCTTTTACATTCATTGCAGTAGGCATAAGTTCATATAAACTATACAAATCCCTTATAAATGAAGACGATAAGTAATCGGAACGGCGGGATTTGAACCCACGACCCCCACTACCCCAAAGTGGTGCGCTACCAAACTGCGCTACGCCCCGTGTTTTTACTATATAGATAAGATGGATTTAAATGTTACTCTTTAAAGGATTGTTATCAGATCTCAATACACACTTTTCAACTTCCCAATTAAAGTTTTCCCATATATGGTCTTCTAATTTATAGTTGCTTCCAGTAAAAACTCCTAACTTAACTTTTGTAGGTGAAGCGGAGCAATATTGCCTGCTTCCAGCTGATGCAAGATATTGTTGATGGTATTGTTCCGCATAAAAAAATGAATCAATCATTTTTATTTCCGTTTCAATTAAACCAAGATTTTTTTTGTTTAGTTCTTTTTGATATTGTTCTTTACTGGCTAATATGGTTTTAATATTCATTTCATTTTTGAAATATATAGCTGATCTATATTGGGTTCCCATATCATTACCTTGCCTGTTTTTTTGAGTAGGGTCATGACATTCCCAAAACATTTTTAATAAATCACTTAAATCTATTTCTCTTTTATCCCATATAACTCTTACAACTTCTGAATGACCAGTTAAGCCAGAACATACTTCATAATAAGTTGGATTGTTTTTTTCACCACCAGCATAACCTACGGAAGTTGTAACAACTCCAGGAAGTTTCCAAAAACATTTTTCTGCTCCCCAGAAACATCCACATCCAAAAATTATTTCATCTTCTTCTACATTAGGATCTTTTTTAATATCTGTTTTTAATATTCTATGTAATGAGTAAGCATCATTAGTTAAATTTTCTTCCTCTTGATTCATAAACTTTTTTAGGAATTTAAACATAATTTAAATCTACCCATTATAAGTAAAAAAATTACTTTTAGCTCTTAACAATTCTGGTAGCTAGTTCTCTATCCCAAAGTTGTTTATAGAGCCCATTCACTTTTACTAAATCTTTATGAGTCCCTTCTTGTACTATTTCTCCTTTATCCATTACTAAAACCCTATCACAAGTAGCTGCAACAGAAAGTTGGTGACTAATCATTATGATTGTTTTATTACTTCTATCACTCATTTCATCTATTATTCCTGCTGCTGTTTTATTATCTACGCTTGCTAAAGCATCATCAAGAACAACAATAGGTGAATTAACAAGTAATGCTCTTCCTAGTGCTGTTCTTTGCCTTTGTCCACCACTTAATGTAATACCTCTTTCACCAACAATAGTTTTAAACCTTTGTGGAAAACTATTGATATCATCAATTAATCCAGCTTTTGTAGCGCTTTCTTTAACTAAATTTTTAGTAGCTTTGGGTTCTCCAAAACTTAGGTTTTCTGAGATTGTAGAAGTAAATAAGAATGCTTCTTGAGGAACTATTGAAATATTTTTTCTAAGATCACTTAATTTTAAAGTTTTTACATCAACTTCATCTAAAAATAATTGATTGTCTGGAATCTCAATAGTCCTTCCTAGAGACTTTGCTAGTGTTGTCTTGCCACAACCCACTGGGCCAACTATTGCAATAAGTTCTCCAGGATTAATTTTAAAATTGAGACCATTTAATGAATTGAATTTTGATCCTGGATACTTTATTGTTAAACTTTTTGCTTCTAAGAATCCTTTAACCTTTCTTTTTAAAAATTTAGTTTCTGCTCTATCTACAATATTTGGATTGTTCTGAAAGATTTCCTCCACACGATCTAAACTTACTTGACCGAGTTGAAAAGTATTTAAGGTAAAACCTAATAGAGCTGTAGGGAAGACAAGTCTTTCTACGTAAAGAATTAAAGCTACTAAACCGCCTATCGAAATAAATCCACTCTCTAGTTGAAAAGTCCCTAATGATAATAAAATCAATAATGAAATTGAGGAAATACCCTGCAACAATGGAAATAGGGTACTAGCTGTTCTTGCAAGTTTTATCGCTGAATTTCGATAGGCATTGTTATAAATGTTAAATTCCTTTTTCTCAGCATTCTCTTGAGCATATATTTTTATAGCACTTATGCCAGAAAGATCTTCTTGTATTAGATCACTAAGTTTTGATAATGATTCTTGTTGGGCTTTTCTTTGATTAACCATTCTGCCGCCGAATAGACTTACAATTCCAAGGATTAATGGAAATATCATTAGAGCTGATATCGTTAATGTTTTATTAATCAAAAACATTGAAGGAATAGTGAATGAATAAGCTAATACAATGTTGCACAAACTCAAAACAGTAAATCCTAAAAGTCTTCTTATGTTTTCAACATCGCTTGTAGCTCTACTTATAATGTCTCCACTCCCTTTTTTTTGGATCCATTCTGGATCTTGAATAAGTAAATGGTCAAAAAGTTTTTGACGAAGGTTTACCTCCACTTTTCTACCTATTCCGAAGACAATTTGTCTTGAAAATAATCTTATTAAACCCATACAAGTTGCTAAAAATATTAACCACAGAGATTTAGAAATAACAAAATCCGAAGAAAACCCATTTTGTAATTGGTCAATTATATTTTTTACTTCTAAGGGTATTACAACACTTAATATATTTACTAATAAAAGAGCTAAAGCTCCATAAAAAAATTCTTTTTTGTAAGGTCTTAGATATTTAGATATAACTTTTATCTTTAAATTTTTCATTTTATTTTGCCAATATGATTAAGATAATGTTTCATTTTTGAATATGTGAGCTAATTTTATAAATGATTCAGTATTTATTTATGGGTAACGAGCAAACTCATCCATTACATGAAACCGACAAGAGCATTATAGATTCCCTTATCACTAAAAAAACACCTGAAGATTTTGACTACATAAATTTAGCAAGATTAATAAATCGTTATACCAATTTCCCTGGGGAAATTGAAATTAAAAATGATATTGAAAAAATTTTAAAATTTTGGAAAATCACTAAAAATGAACTTTTTTTAAAAACAAAAAATATTTGGTCAAAAAGCTTCAGACCTTCTAATACAAATAAAGATTTAGTTGGTTCGGGTTTTGATACCTCAAATTGAATTTTATTTGCATAATTTTTCTTCAATAAATAAATGTTTTCTAATCTATCAAACGCTGAAATTCTAAATAATTTGTTAGAGGGAAGAAACCTTGATGATTTAACTTCAAGATCTTTAATGCAAAGATGGCTTAATGATGAAATCTCAGATGTTGAAACAGGAGCTTTTTTGAGTGCTTTGAGAGCTAAGAGCTCTACAGGTGTCGAACTAAGTTCTATGGCGGAGGAACTTTTAAATGTTTGCGAATTGCCTGTAGCGAGACCAAATTTGTATTTGGTAGACACTTGCGGAACAGGGGGAGATGGTGCTAATACTTTTAATATTTCAACTGCAGTAGCATTTGTAGCTGCATCTTGTGGAGTAAAAATTGCAAAACACGGAAATAGAAGTGCTAGTGGCAAAGTTGGTTCTGCTGATGTTTTGTTGAATCTTGGCTTGGATTTAAATTGTTCATTAGAAAAAGTAATCACAGCTGTAAGTGAAATTGGAATAACTTTTTTGTTCGCACCTGTTTGGCATAAATCTTTAATAAAACTTGCGCCATTAAGAAAGACCCTTGGAATAAGGACAGTATTTAATCAACTTGGACCATTAGTAAATCCTTTAAGACCAAATGCGCAAGTTTTGGGTGTTGCATCTGAGGAACTTTTAAAACCTATGGGAAGCGCGCTTTTAAAAATGGGTATGAATAGAGCAATAGTCGTTCATGGTTCTGGCGGCCTAGATGAAGCTTCGCTACAAGGAGAAAATAAATTAGTATACGTTGAAAATGGTGAATTACGTTTTTCAGAAATAAATATTTCAGATTTTAATCATGAAAATATACCTAACGAAAAGCTTGTAGTTTCTGGTATTGAGTCTAACGAGGAAATATTAAGGTCTGTTTTAGATGGTTCCGGACAAAAATCTCATATTGATGTAGTTGCCTTGAACTCTGCTTTGGTACTTTGGGCAGCAGGAATTGAGGATGATTTAAATGAAGGATTTAATAAAGCTTTATTTTCTATTAATAGAGGAGATCCCTGGAAAAAATTTTTACTTTTAAAAAATTATTTATCAGCAAATTAATAAAGTTAAAATTGATGATTAATCCATATAAGAAAAACGCGAAATTAGTTTTAAGTAATGGAATTGTATTCCAAGGATTCTTTTTTGGTGCTTCTGGTACAGCTATTGGTGAAGTAGTTTTTAATACAGGAATGACGGGATATCAAGAAGTTATTACTGATCCAAGTTATTATGGACAGTTATTAACATTCACTTATCCAGAGATTGGAAATACTGGTATTAATTTTGAAGATTCAGAATCTAATATTAGTGTTAAAGGTATAATTGTTAGAAATTTTTCATTAAATAACAGCAATTGGAGATCTAAAAAAAATTTTAATCAATGGCTAGTTGAGAAAAAAATCATAGGTCTTTATGGAATTGATACAAGGGCTCTTGTTAAAATTTTAAGATCTAGTGGCGCGATGAATGGAGTTATTACCTCTATAGATAAAACTGATGAAAGTTGTTTAAAGATAATTAATGATACGCCAAAGATGGAGGGGTTAAATTTATCAAAAGTAGTTTCAACAAAACAACAATATTTATGGAAAAATCATACACAAACATTTTTTGATTTAAGAAAAAGATATGCTGAATCTAATAAAAAATTAAAAATAGTAGCAATTGATTTTGGGATTAAAAATTCAATTCTAAATAGACTTGTATCACATGGTTGTGAAGTTTTGGTTTTACCTTCTCGATCTTCTTTAAATGATGTTCTATCTAACAAGCCCGATGGTATATTTTTCTCAAATGGTCCAGGAGATCCTTCTTCTGTTTCTGAAGGTATAGACTTGGCAAAATCACTCATTGAATATGGTGAAATTCCTATGTTTGGTATTTGCCTTGGCCACCAAATATTTGGATTAGCATTAGGAGGTTCAACTTATAAATTACCCTTTGGACATCGAGGTTTAAATCATCCTTGTGGTGAAAATAATAAAATTGAGATAACTAGTCAGAATCATGGTTTTGCTATTGATCCTAATTCTCTGTCAAAGGAAATAGTTAGAATAACCCACTACAACCTTAATGATCATACTCTGGCTGGCCTAGAGGTTAAAAATAAGCCAATATTTAGTGTGCAATATCATCCTGAAGCAGGACCTGGTCCACATGATTCTGATTATTTATTTAAAAAATTTGTTTCTCTAATGTTAGAAAGATGTTGACATATTGTTTTCTTTTGATTTGATAATTACATTTGATACATTAAATTTTGGGAGGTATAACATCATAGAAGATTTCCAGAAGTTAACGGTTTCTTTAAGAGGAAACCTTGAGGTTAAAACAAACATTGTTGTTTTTACTTTTAAAGGACAACTTGATGCTTTCTCAGAAAAACAATTTAAGACTTTTGTAACTAATAATTTGGTAAATGAGCTTCCATTCGTTATTAATCTTACGAAAATAGATTTTTTAGATTCCTCCGGTCTTGGAGCACTTGTTCAAACTGCAAAAGAATGCAAAAAGTCGAAACTTGGGTTCTCTGTCGTCGGAAACTCGAGAGTCGCACAAACAATCAAACTAGTTCGTTTAGGGGATTTTCTTAACTTGAAGTCAAACCTTGAAGATGCATTAAATTATTTAAAGAATTGAATTATTGGATTCAAAACTTGGTT
>QCRH01000018.1 GCA_003211955.1 Prochlorococcus sp. AG-459-O09
CCATTAAAGAAATTGACACAACATTTTTTACAGGCAATATTCTTTATCCTTTTCCTGTAAAAAAATTTCTCGCCACAATTTTGGCAAGTTCCTATGTATTTTAATTCTCTCCTTTCAATAGGAAATGAGTGCCTCACAGAAATTTGAAAATTCTTCTCTTTCTCATTAATTTCATTCATCTTTTCTAAGAAATTTGGACCATGTATCTCATTTTTTTTTAATATCCTATCTACCCATGCATGAATCATTTCATGACATAAAGTACTATTTATTTCACTAATAGATAATTTACTCAAAATAGGTTTCGACAAGATAATTTCAGAATTTAAAAGAGCATTAATTCGTTTTCTTTTATAAAAACCTGCAGTAGTTTTTAATCTATTATCACTCCATCTAACTTTTACTAAAGGTTGATTATTAACCGCTAGAGAATTTTCAAAATATTGACTATTAAATTTATGAAATAAAGGTAAAAGAGGAATAACAGGCATTATGGATTAAAATTAGTATTATTTTGACAAAAAAAGCCATCAAAAACGATTTCTTTTCTTAAAGTAATAAAAACTCAAATCAACATGGATGCAACACTAGTTAAAGATATCGGAATTAAAGCATTATTAGTTGGCGGAGCTGTACTAGTTTCTTTTTGGACTTTTAATGCAGTCAAATTAGTTATAAGCGCCAGAGGAATTAATCCATTAGTAAGAAAGTTTTTTGATCAAATAGCTGCTGGCAGAATTGATGCAGCGTATGGTTTGACTACAAAAACTTATAAAACTCATGTGAAGCGGCAAGACTTTCTTAAATTTTTAGCTAGTTTAAACCTCAATAAATACAGAAATTTAAAATCAGGAAGACCTAGAGTCCAAGAAGATCAAATCATAATAACTTTGAATTTAAAATCAGAAGATAAACAAGATGAGCTCCCATTAGATTTTACTTTCGCAAAAACTGACAATGATTGGAAAATAGACAGAATAGCAAAAGTGAATTAATAATTTCTTGTGAGGCAAAAAGAATTGTTTAAAGAACAGATAATACATCAATTAGAATTACACCCAAGTAGATTAGATAAAGAAAAAATCATCTCAGAAGCAATGGAACAAGGTCTAGATGATTTTTTTGAAGGAATCCGTATGGCACTTGATCCATTGGTAACTTTTGGTGTAAAAATTGTTCCTGAAAAAGAGAATGAAAAAAGTCAAAATTTTTTATGGAAAGATTTTAAGGAATTAGCAAATAAGCTTATTCAAAGAGAACTTACTGGTCACGCTGCTCGCGATGCAATTATTACGGCTATGGAATCTGCTACAAAAGAAGAGTGGAATGGATTCTATAGACGAGTTTTAATTAAAGATCTTAGATGTGGTGTATCTGAAAAAACAATCAATAAGATAGCCAAGAAATTTGCCAAATATGCCATTCCTATTTTTTCTTGTCCTTTAGCTCATGACAGTGCAAATCATGAAAAAAAAATGATAGGAAAAAAGCAAATTGAAATCAAATTAGATGGTGTGCGCGTCTTAACTATTATTAGACAAAATAAAGTAGAAATGTTTTCTCGTAATGGAAAACAATTCCATAATTTTGGTCATATTATCTCAGAAATAGAAAACGTCTTAAAAGAAGATCCTGCACCGCATGACTTAGTCCTGGATGGTGAAGTAATGAGCGCTAACTTTCAGGATTTAATGAAACAAGTTCATAGAAAAGATGGCAAACAAACAAAAGACGCAGTTCTACACCTATTTGACTTATGTCCCCTTGAAAACTTCCAAAAAGGAAGATGGAATACTAGTCAAACAGCAAGAAGTTTATTAGTAAAAGAATGGGTAGCAAAACATTCTATGCTTCTAAGACATATAAAAACACTTGAATGGGAAAATGTAGATCTCGACACCATTGAGGGACAGAAAAGATTTGTAGAGCTGAATAAATCTGCCGTGGAAGGTGGATATGAAGGAGTAATGATTAAAGATCCTGATGCTATGTATGAATGTAAAAGAACACACAGTTGGTTAAAAGCAAAACCTTTCATTGAAGTCACTTTAAAGGTTGTATCGGTTGAGGAGGGCACAGGTCGCAATAAAGGTAGACTAGGAGCTGTCCTAGTAGAAGGGGAAGATGATGGACATGAATACAGTCTTAGTTGTGGAAGCGGATTTAGTGATATCCAACGTGAAGAATATTGGTCAAAACGGAATAAACTTATTGGTCAACTTGTAGAAATCAGAGCTGATGCTAAAACTAAATCCAAGGATGCGGTGGCTTTTAGTCTTAGGTTTCCTAGATTCAAATGCTTTAGAGGATTTAAAGCTGGAGAAAAAGTTTAAATTTTAAAAAATAATATTCAACAAAGTGGTCAATGAAACATTTGGTTTTCAAGTAAAACAACTAAAAATATTTGCTTTAAAATATAAAAATAATTATCAGGACTTTTTGAGAGACTTATGACTAAGAAAACAGTTTTCAACTTCATAAAAACACCTTGTGGACAGGCAAAATATATCGAATTAGAAGCCAACAAAACTTTACTAGGTAAATTTAGGCTTTTGTGGTTTATTTTAATTGCATCTATTAGAGATTGGAATATTAAAGAGTAAATTCTTAGGAGTTTTCAAAATAATCTCTAGAGTATTTAGCTGAGAAATATACAACTAAAAAAGTTGAAATAATTCCAACAATAGTCATATATAAATTATTTGGTGATTGCACATTTTTTAGCTCCTGGATACTTTTTGCCAAACTACCTATTGAGCAATAAAGAAAAGTTCCTGGAATTATTCCAAGAAGACCAAGAGCGAAATCTCGAAATTTAACATTATTCAAACCATAAAAATAATTAAGAATACTGAAGGGAAATATCGGTGATAATCTCACTAAAAAAATTAATTTAAGTCCGCCTTTTTCTACTACTTTTTCCATAATACTTAATTTTGGATAACGGTTAAAAAGATTTTTTAGCTTTTTTGCAAAAAAACTTTTTGATACAAAAAAAGCAACTGATGCTCCTATGGAAGCTGAAATGAAAACGATAATTGATCCTAAATATGAGCCATATAAAAAACCTGATAATACAGATAACCAAGAAGCTGGAAGTATTAATAAAACAATTAAAATATAAATGCAAACAAACGAAAAGATCCCAATTCCAGTATTAAAAAAAAAAGACAAATTATAAATATTTTCAAGAAATATATTCATTCTCAATTCAAAAGTTCAAGTTTTTTAGTAATTCTCTCCATTTGTACCGAACCCTCGTTTAATTTAAATCTACATTCATCAACAATATCTTTTGGAGCCTTATCCACGAAATTTTTATTAGATAATCTCTTATTTAAATTATCTAATTCAATAGTCACCTTTTTTAAATCCTTGTTTAACCTTTCTTTTAATGCATCTATATTTACAAAATCCTCAAATGGTAAGTAAACCTCTAAATCACTAATAATCCCAGAAAAAGATTTAGCAAACTCTTTTTTGTCAACAGCATTAGGTTTAAAAATAAGTACTTCAGAAGATTTAGTTAAGGTTTGGATATCATCAACTAAAATTTTTAAAAAATCAATCAATTCATCATTATCTGAAATTAAGTAAACAGGAACTTTTTCTGATGGCTTGAGGCCTAATTCAGCTCTCAAATTTCTGATCAATCTAATAATTTCAAAGAATTGCTGAAAGGAATTATCAAGCTTTTTATCAACAAATTTATTTTCTTGGATTGGCCATTTTTGAAGAGATAATAATTCTTTATCTTGTTTAAGTTGCAGTTCATGCCAAAGTTCTTCAGTAATGTGCGGCATAAAAGGATGAATCATCACCAAAATATCATTTAGCACTTTTATTAAAACCTTTTCAGATATTTGTCTATTATTAGTCTCTTTATTATTAAATCTTTGTTTAGCAAATTCTACATACCAGTCACAAAAATCATTCCACGTGAATTCATAAAGTAGTTTCGCAGATTCTCCCAATTTATATTCTTTCAGCAAAGCAGTGACCTTTGTATTTACATTATTCAGTTTAGATAAAATCCACTTATCACATAACTCTAAAGAAGTTTCATCACTGTCATTAAGCGAATAATTATTGTTAGAAGTTTTATTGATTAATACAAATTTAGTTGCATTCCATAATTTATTGGCAAAATTTCTTGAAGCTTCAACAGTTGAAGATGTATCTTTTTTTCGATCAAAATCAAGCCGAATATCTTGTCCAGCCCCTGCAACTTCTCGAATCAAAGCAAATCGTAAAGCATCAGAACCATATTTATCAATTAATAGTATTGGATCAATACCATTTCCTGAACTTTTACTCATTTTTTTATTATTTTCATCTCGAACTAGACCATGAATATACACATCCTTAAAAGGAATATTATTTGTGAAAGTATTGCCCATCATTGTCATTCTCGCCACCCAAAAGAAAATAATATCGAAGCCAGTAACAAGAACACTATTTGGATACCATTTCATAAAATCTGGATCATTTATATTTGGCCAACCAAGAGTTGAGAAAGGCCATAAACCACTTGAAAACCAAGTATCTAAAACATCTTTATCTCTAACCAATTTAATATTTAATCCAAATTTTTTATTAGCTTCGATTAAGGCATCCTCTTTATTTCTCGCAACGACATATGGTGTATTTTGTTCTATTGAATCTTGAGAGTCATCTAAAACGTACCATGCTGGAATTTGGTGGCCCCACCATAATTGCCTACTGATACACCAATCATTAATATTCTCTAACCAATCCTTATAAACTTTCTCCCAGCGTGGAGGAATAAACGATGGTTTTTTAGAATCAATTTCATTAAGACATCCTTGAGATATGTCATCCATTTTCAAAAACCATTGTGTTGACAATAAAGGTTCAATTGGCACCTTACCTCTATCAGAGAAAGGAACTGTATGTTTATAATCCTCTATCTTTGTCAAAAGTCCTAAGTTATCCAATTCTTTTATAATTTTCTTTCTAGCCTCATATCTATCTAAATTTTGAAATTTGCCTGCATTAATATTTAAAGTTCCATCTTTATTCATTACATTAATCTGTTTTAAGTTATGCCTTTTTCCTATTGCAAAATCATTTGGATCGTGTGCTGGAGTAACCTTGACACATCCCGTACCAAAATCTTTATCAACATGTGAATCAGCGATAATAGGTATTTCTCTATCAACGAAAGGGACTTTTACTTTGACACCAATAAATTCTTTATATCTATCATCATCTGGATTAACTGCCACAGCAGTATCACCCAAAAGAGTTTCTGGCCTTGTTGTTGCAACCTCCAAGTACTTCTCTAACTGTTCCCCACTTTTAGAAATTAAAGGGTATTTAAAATGCCATAAATGACCATTTACTTCTTGCATTTCAACTTCTAGATCACTTACGGCAGATTGAGATTCAGGACACCAATTAACTAAATATTCACCTCTGTAAATTAAATTCTTTTTATAAAGAATATTAAAAGCCTCAATAACTGCCTCATTTAATTTTTGATCCAGAGTAAATCTTTCTCGAGTCCAATCAACTGAATATCCTATCCTTTTTAATTGAGAAACTATTCTACCACCACTTTGTTCTTTCCAGTTCCATGCTCTTTTAAGAAATTCATCTCTTCCAATATCCTCGCTTGTTTTGCCCTCGCTTTTTAATTGTTTTTCGAGAATAGTTTGAACAGCTATTGAAGCATGATCAGTTCCTGGTAAACATAAAACATTCTTCCCTAAAAGTCTTTGAAAACGAACTACAACATCTATTAAAGCTGTATTAAATGCATGTCCCATATGCAAAGATCCAGTTACATTTGGTGGTGGAATAACAATACAAAAAGGATCCCCTTCATCCTCAGGTTTAGGACTAAACGCCTTTAAACTTTCCCATTTTTCTTGCCACTTTTTCTCTACTTCAAAAGGTGAATAATTCTCTAAAGATAATTGATCATTCATCTCTGTCATATGCAAATTTTATTTCAATAAACTTTTTATTTATTTTATCTTGATAGCAGCCAATTAATGAAAATAATATTAGTTTGCAAAAAAAGGCACATTCATTCTACAAAAGTTTGAAGCCAGAACCGCAGGAACAACGTATTGCATTTTTTGGTGTTGAAATAAGAAATCCACCACCGCTTAAATCACCGTAATAATCTAATTTTAAATCTTTCAGTAAATTAAAATTTTTTACTTCCGAGTATAAAGTTACTCCTTCCGTTCTTGAAAAAGGGGATCCATTACATGTACCTGCCCTTAATTTAATATGCATCCATCCTTCGGAACAATTTTTATCCTCAACCAAATCAATTGACATTTCTCCAGGAGAACCTCCAAAAGAAGATTGCCTAGATAATTCTGAAGCAGCTCTTTGACTGATTGAAAGATTGACGATCTCAGTCATTAGAAAAATAATAAATGGGCGATCCAGGGTTCGAACCAGGGACATCCTGCTTGTAAGGCAGGCGCTCTACCGCTGAGCTAATCGCCCTTATATAAACCATTCTAATGGATGAAGTTGAAATATTTATACTAAGTATTTAAATATTTCATGATTAAGGCAAAATTGAATTAATAAAATAAATCCTATGTCCTCAAAAGATAGATATAACTTGCAAAAAAATTCTGATTTAGAGACTTTAGAGAGCTTTAAAAGTTTGATATCTAATGTCAAATTATTGAAAGATAAAACTTGGGGCTGCCCATGGCAGAAAATACAGTCTCATAAATCATTAATCCAATTTTTAAATGAAGAAAGTAGTGAATTTATAGATGCGATATATGAAGAAAATACGGATAACATCTGTGAAGAGTTAGGAGATCTTTTATTACAAATAATGCTTCATTCTGAAATCGGTTACGAAAAAAAAGAATTTGAACTAAATGATGTTATAAAAAATCTAAACAAAAAAATTATTAATAGACATCCATATATTTTTCACAAAAAAGAAAAAGTATCTCTAGAAAAATCGCAACAGATTTGGGAAAATATTAAAAATTCAGAAAAAAAAGTAACTCATATTGAATCATCGATTAGTAAAAATTTAAATTTGAAAATCAAAAATGTACCGCCAACGGTTGGAACATATAAAATCACAAATGTAGTAAAAGACTATGGTTTTAAATGGGAAAGTACCGATCAGATTTTTGAAAAGTTAGAAGAAGAGTTTAATGAATTAAAGGAGGCAATAAAAAGTAAAAATGATTCAGACATAAAAAATGAATTTGGGGACATTTACTTTACTCTTTTGAATCTCTCAAACTTTTTAAAAATAAATCCTGAATCAGCTCTTCAAAAAACTAATAAAAAATTTTTAGACAGATTTTCAATAATTGAACATCATGCAGGAGATAATATTAAAAAACAAACCCCTAAAGATTTTCAAAGGCTTTGGCAAATAGCCAAGCAAAAACTTAAAAGAAAAAATTCTTAAAAAGCAAATGACTAATATTTCAACATGGATAGATGAATATCATAAAGGCTCAAGATTTGGCCTAAATGGAGAAATCTTAATTAAACTAAACTCAAAATATCAAGAGATTATTGTAATTGAAAATGAATATTATGGCAGAGCTTTAATGCTAGATGGTTGTTGGATGACATCATTTAAAGACGACAAATATTATCATGAGTGTCTTGTGCATCCAGCATTAAGTAGCATGGACGAAAAATCTAATATACTAATTATTGGTGGAGGAGACGGTGGTACTGTAAGAGAATGCGTTAAATACTCTCAAATATCAAAAATTGATCTGGTAGAGATTGATGAGGAAGTAATCAAAATATCTAAAAAATTTTTAAAAGAAATTGGTGGCGAAGCGTGGAATGACAAAAGATTAAAAATTCATATTGATGATGGTGTTCAATGGGTAAAAAAAACAAGAGATAATTTTTACGACGTTATATTTATAGATTGTTCAGATCCCTCGGAATTTTCAAATTTATTATTTTCAGATTCGTTTTATAGAGAATGCAAAAGAATTCTTAAAAAAAATGGAATTTTAGCAACGCAAAGCGAATCACCTGAATCCTTCAAAAATATTCACATAAGTATTTTGAAGACCCTGAAAAAAATCTTTAAAGTCTCTGAAACTATGTATTCATTTGTACCTATATATCCAAGCGGTATTTGGAGTTGGACATTCGCTTCTGAAGAAGTTCTCAATTTATCAAAGCAAAATCACATTGAAACCCTGAGAATAGAAAAAGGTTGTGAAATTTGGAATTTGAATTTTCAAAATGCAGCATTCAAAATGATGCCAAATAAAATTGTAAAAGAACTCAATTCATAGAATGATAAAAAATTTATTTGATAATGAAAATGCGATTTTTATGGGAGCAAAAAGAAGCCCTGATGATTGCGCAATTGGTATATTTGGAGTCAATTATGATGGGACATGTTCGTTCAAACCTGGAGCTAGATTTGGTCCAGAAGCGATAAGACAAGTCAGCACATGTTTAGAAACATACTGTCCAAAACTAAATAAAGACTTAGAAGATATTATGTATGCTGATTTTGGGTCAATAATAATTGATAAAAATGACTCAAAGTCTGTTATTGAATCAGTCAAATCAGCAACAAATTTTTTAATTAATAAAAGCCTTAGTCCTATTATGCTTGGAGGTGAACACTCTATTACTACAGGTGCTATTGAAGCATTAGTAAAAAAATATCCAGATTTGATATTGGTTCAACTAGATGCTCATGCAGATTTAAGAGAATCATATATAGGAAATAAACATAGTCATGCTTGTACAATGAAAAGATGCTTAGAGGTGCTACCTGAAAAGAAAATTTTGCAAGTAGGAATAAGAAGTGGGACTAAAGAAGAATTTCAATTAATGCATAATAACAATCAATTGGTTAACTTTCGTCCAGGTGAAAATGCACAAAATTTAAAACAAGCTTTACTACCATACTCTAAGTCTCCAATTTATTTAACAATAGATTTAGATTGGTTTGATCCAAGTTTATTAGCAGGAACGGGAACTCCAGAACCAGGAGGATTTTTCTGGAATGATTTTGAAGAAATCCTGAAAACTCTAGTAGAATTTAGAATTGTGGCTTCAGACATTGTGGAATTATCTCCAGAAATTGATAAAAGCGGAGTTAGCAGCATAGTTGCAGCCAAAGTACTTAGAAGCTTAATTTTGTCATTAGAAATTATGCAATAAAAAATTTCTAAACTAAAGTATAAAAATACTAAATTAAAATTTAATATTACATGGATTTGCTTAAAAGTCCTCTGTATTCAAAATATATCCAATCCAATGCAAAATTAGTGAATTTTGCAGGCTGGGAAATGCCAATATCATTTTCAGGATTAATTAAAGAACATGAATCAGTTAGATCTTCAGCAGGATTGTTTGATATTTCTCACATGGGTGTAATTTCTATTAAGGGAATCAATCCAAAGGATTATATTCAAAAATTTTTTCCCACAAATTTATACTCCTTTTCTGCAGGTCAGGGACTTTATACAGTAATGCTCAATGAAAAAGGAGGAATAATAGATGACTTAATAATTTATGACCTTGGTATACAAGAAAATGATATATCAGAAGTATTGTTAATAGTTAATGCAAGTAGATACGACGTAGATTTTCAGTGGATAAAAAATAATTTAGACAATTATGAAATTTCGTTAACAAACTTTAAAAAAGACAAAGTACTTTTAGCACTGCAAGGCAAAAACTCGTTCAATTTATTTGAAGAATGGATTAAATCATCGATATCGTATATCCCTAACTTTGGATGCGAATATAAAATTTTTGAACATATTTCGCCTAATGAAAAAATCTTCTTTGCAAAGACAGGATATACGGGGGAAAATGGTCTAGAAATACTTTTATCTAAAAAAGCAGCAATTAATTTATGGGATTTCTCAATTTTCAAAAATGTTGCACCTTGTGGTTTAGGAGCTAGAGATACTCTTAGACTTGAGGCAGGCATGCATCTTTATGGCCAAGACATAAATGAAGAAACTTCTCCATATGAAGCAGGGTTAGGATGGCTAGTACATCTAGAAAATAATCACGAATTCTTTGGAAGAAAATTTCTTGAAGAGCAGTCAAGATTAGGTATTCAAAAAAAGTTAGTTGGTCTCTCTATAGAAGGTAAAGCAATAGGAAGAAAAGGTTGCGCAGTACTAAAAGGTGAAGAGAATATTGGAACTATCACTAGCGGCAGTTGGTCTCCAACTAAACAACAAGCTATAGCTTTTGCATACATTAATACCTCGCATGCCTTAATAAATAATGAAGTTCAAATATTTATAAGAGGCAAAAAATACAAAGGGGTTATAACAAAAAGAGCGTTTTATAAAAAGAATTATTAACTAAATTTGCCCTCAAAGAATTATTATAAGTTATTGATAAATAAATCATACTTAGATGAGAAACAAAATTTGTGAAGAACTCAATAATACGGATATCGGTAAATTAGTTAATCTATGCGGATGGGTTGATAGAAGAAGAGATCATGGTGGTGTAATTTTTATTGATTTAAGAGACCATAGTGGATTCTTACAAATAACAATTAACCCTGATGATGGAGCAAATCTATTTAAACAGGCAGAAACTCTAAAAAATGAGACGGTAATAATGGTTAGCGGAATTATTAATGAAAGGCCCAAAGATTCAATAAATAAAAATTTAAGTACTGGAGAGTTAGAGCTTAAGGTTGAAGATTTGCAAATTCTCAACCAAATTAAAAAAAACCTACCATTTCCAATATCTATACATGATTATGAAAATACAAAAGAGGAGCTCAGATTAAAATATAGATACCTTGATTTAAGAAGGGGCAAATTACTAGAAAATTTAAAAATAAGACATAAGATTATTAAAGTTGCTAGAGAATTTCTTGATAATTTTGGATTTACTGAAGTAGAGACTCCATTACTTACAAAATCAACTCCAGAAGGCGCTCGCGATTTTCTTGTTCCTGCACGTCTTTCGAATGGAGAATTTTTTGCTCTACCTCAATCCCCACAACTATTTAAACAACTTTTAATGGTTGGGGGCTTAGATAAGTATTATCAAATCGCAAAATGTTTCCGTGATGAAGACTTAAGGGCAGATAGACAGCCAGAGTTTACGCAATTAGATATTGAGATGAGCTTTATTAGTGAAGAAGAAATAATATCTTTTAATGAAAGTCTTATAAAAAAAATATGGAAAGAAGTGTTAAATATTGATTTTGATAATGCTTTTCCAAGGATGTCATGGCAAGCAGCAATGGATAATTACGGCACTGATAGACCAGATACTAGATATCAAATGTTATTAAAAGATTTAGGAGAAGTATTAGGTGATATTGGCTTTAATATCTTCACCAAGGCAATTAAGTCTGGAGGTTCTATAAAATCTATAACAGTCAAAGGAGGTAACTTAAGTATTAGCAACGTAAGAATTAAACCGGGAGGTGATATCTTCCAAGTAGCTCAAGATGCAGGAGCTGGTGGTTTGGCCTTTATTAGGGTCAAAGGAGATGAGCTTGAGACTATTGGGGCAATTAAAAATAATCTAAATGAAGAGCATATAGCTGATATTTTAAGAATCACCGAAGCGCAAGATGGAGACTTAATCCTCTTGGGTGCTGGAGATAAACAAATTGTCAACCAGTCATTAGATAGAGTAAGACAATACATTGCAAAAGACTTAAATCTCATAGATAAAAATAAATGGAATTTCTTATGGGTAACTGATTTCCCGATGTTTGAGAGAAATGAAGAGGAAAATAGATATGAAGCTTTACATCATCCTTTTTGTTCTCCAAAAAATATAAAATCAAAAGATTCTGTAAACTTACAAAAAGAAATAGAGAACTCTATAGCCAATGCTTATGACTTAGTTCTTAATGGCTTGGAATTAGGAGGTGGCTCTTTACGTATTCATGCAGCGAACTTGCAAAGAGAGGTTTTGAAAACGGTAGGACTTACTGATGAAGAGATTGATGAAAAATTTGGATTCTTAATTGAGGCCTTAGAAATGGGTGCTCCACCTCATGGTGGAATAGCGTTTGGATTAGATCGTATTACCATGCTGATCATTGGTGCAGATTCAATCAGAGAAACCATTGCTTTCCCAAAAAATCAACAAGCAAAATGTCTTCTCACAAATGCACCTTCAAATGTCTCTGAATCACAATTAAAAGAATTGGATATTGAAATAACAATTGATGAATAAGAATATATATGGATGTTCTAAAAGTTTTTTGTTTAAATAAAATATAAGGAGGCTGTGCTTAATTAAAAATATTTAATGTCAAAATTTGTTTTTGTCACTGGAGGAGTTGTTTCTAGCATTGGTAAAGGAATTGTAGCTGCAAGCTTAGGAAGATTACTAAAATCTAGAGGATATACCGTATCAATATTAAAACTAGATCCATATCTAAATGTTGATCCAGGCACAATGAGCCCCTTCCAACATGGAGAAGTATTTGTAACCGAAGATGGGGCTGAAACAGATTTAGATTTAGGTCACTATGAAAGATTCACTGATACTGCAATGACTAGATTAAATAGTGTAACTACAGGATCTATTTATCAAGCAGTTATTAACAAAGAAAGAAGAGGTAATTATAACGGCGGAACTGTTCAAGTAATACCTCACATAACTGGAGAAATAAGAGAAAGAATCCATCGAGTAGCGGCCAACAGCAATGCAGATATTATTATTACTGAAATTGGTGGAACAGTTGGTGATATTGAATCTCTACCTTTTTTAGAGGCAATAAGAGAATTCAAAAATGATGTCAATAGAAATGATGTTGCATACATACACGTAACATTACTTCCTTTCATCAAAACCTCTGGCGAAATCAAAACTAAGCCAACGCAGCATTCAGTAAAAGAATTAAGATCAATTGGAATTCAGCCAGATTTACTTGTTTGCCGAAGTGATAAATCGATAAATGAAGGTCTTAAAAAAAAGCTTAGTGGATTTTGCGGTGTCAATATTAACTCTGTAATTGAAGCATTAGACGCAGATAGTATTTATTCTGTACCTCTTTCTTTAAAAAAAGAAGGTTTATGCAAAGAAACCCTGAAGTATCTAGAACTTGAAGATAAAAAATGTGATTTAAAAAATTGGGAAGAACTAATTCACAATTTAAGAAATCCTGGAGCTCCAATAAAAGTTGCTCTCGTAGGTAAATACATTGAACTTGGAGATGCATATTTATCCGTTGTTGAAGCTTTAAGACATGCATGCATTGAGCATAAGGCTTTATTAGATTTACATTGGGTAAGCGCTGAAATGATAGAAAAAAATTCAGCAGAAACTTACTTAAATGAAGTTGATGCAATTGTGGTGCCTGGAGGATTTGGCAATAGAGGAGTCAATGGAAAAATTTCGGCTATAAAATTTGCAAGAGAAAATAAAATTCCCTTTTTAGGGCTGTGCCTTGGTATGCAATGTGCCGTTATAGAATGGGCTAGGAATGTGGCTAATCTTCCAGATGCATCAAGTTCAGAACTAGATCCAAATACTCCGAATCCAGTGATACATTTATTACCAGAACAGGAAGATGTCGTTGATTTAGGTGGGACAATGAGACTTGGAGTTTATCCATGTAGATTGACAAATAATACAACTGGGAAAAACTTGTATGATGAAGATGTTATTTATGAGAGGCATCGACATAGATACGAATTCAATAATTACTACAAACAAAGTTTTTTAAATTCCGGATACAAAATTAGTGGTACATCACCAGATGGCAGATTAGTTGAGTTAATTGAGTTAGAAAATCATCCTTACTTCTTGGCATGTCAATATCATCCTGAGTTTTTATCAAGACCTGGCAAACCTCATCCTTTATTTAAAGGTTTAATAAAAGCCTCTCAAGAAAAATTAACTCAATCAAATTAATATTCTTTATTTTTTTGAATGAAAAAATGACAAATTTTTTACCCTTAGTCGAACAATTTCATTCATTACAAGGTGAAGGCTATCACGCTGGAAAAAGTGCTTATTTTGTGAGATTAGCTGGTTGTAAAGTTGGATGTTCTTGGTGTGATACCAAGAATTCATGGGATGAAAAAAAATATCCCTCCATATCAATTGAAAAAATAATAGATCGCATAAAAATTGCTAGAGGGAAAGGAGCATCTTTTTGCGTTATTACAGGTGGAGAACCATTACAACATAACTTGGATAATTTTTGCAAAGCCATAAAAAAAATGACAATGGGGGAAGAACAAAACTCTATGAAAATTCATATTGAGACAAGTGGAGTTAATTCGATATCAGGATGTTATGACTGGATTACTTTATCTCCTAAAAGACACTCACCTCCACAAAATTATTTTTTAAAAAACTGTAATGAAATCAAAATAATCATAAATGAAATAGAAGATATTGAATTTGCTATTCAAATAAGAAAAGAAACTTTAAAACAATATCAACTCTCAAAAAGCCAAGATGGCTTTAAAAAAGAAGATAAAATTTTTTATTTACAGCCAGCATGGAACAACGCGAATGGGTTTTCTCTAGCTATTGATTTTGTAAAAAATAACCCCGATTGGAAATTGAGCCTTCAAACTCACAAATACTTAAAAATTAAATGAAATCATATGACTCTTAAAAATAAATCGATAGTAGTTTTATTATCAGGAGGTTTAGATTCTTCTACAGTTACTGGCATCGCAAAAAAATCCGAAGCTAAAATTTTTGGCCTTTCATTTGACTACGGTCAACGTCATAAAAAAGAATTATATTCTGCATCAATAATTGCAAAACACTTTGATATCGAAGAATTTAAAATCATTAAGCTTGACTTATCTTTATGGGGAGGCTCTTCATTAACTGATACTCAAAAAAATATTCCGATAGAAGGAGTACAAACTAATAAAATTCCGAATACTTATGTGCCTGGGAGAAATACTATATTTATTTCCGTTGCACTAAGTTACGCCGAAGCAATAGATGCTGATTTTATAGGATTAGGAGTTAATGCACTAGATTATTCTGGTTATCCAGATTGCAGACCTGACTACATTAAAAAATTTCAAGAATTAGCAGATTTAGCCAATAAAAGAGGAAGAGAAAATAACCCAATAAAACTTTGGACGCCACTATTAGAATTAAATAAAGAGGAAATTATTAGATTAGCTTTTGATAATCATGTCCCTTTTGATAAAACATGGAGTTGTTATTCAGGTAATTCAAAACCATGCGGTAAGTGTGATAGCTGCAGAATTAGAAATGCCGCTTATGAAAAATGGCTCAATAAAAATAATAAAAAATGAAAATAAAAAAAATAATTCTAGAAAAATGGATAGATCCAGCACTGATTACGTATCATCTAACAAAAAAATTCGGAGACAAAGGATTAGCTTGGCTAGACAGTGATGGTAAAGAAAATGGGGAATGGTCAATAATAGGAATTAAACCTAAAAAAACAGTCCAATCAAGAAATATCAATAACTTAGACAAAACTAATAATCCCTTTAACAATTTAAAAAATATCGAAAAAGGATTTTGGATCGGATGGTTAAGTTACGAAGCTGGAGTATACATAGAACCAAAAAACCAATGGCGACCATCTGAAATGGCAACTTTATGGATTGCGTCATATGATCCAATCATTAAATGTAATCTAATAAAAAAAGAAATAATTATCGAAGGCACAAACTCATATGAACTGATGAATTATAAAAATATAATCAACAATATAAAAACTATTGAAGAAGAAAATATTATTAAAACAAATTTGAATTTTGATTTTTCAAAAATTAATTTGGAGAAAATGGCCGAAAAATTTCAGAAAAATATTTTAAAATTGAAAGAATTAATTTCTCTAGGAGATTTATTTCAAGCAAACCTAACAACTAAATGCGAAATTGAATCTTCCAAAAACTATAATCCTCTAGATATTTATTTAAAAATAAGAAAAAAATTAAGAGCTCCCTTTGGAGGAATAATAATTAATAATGATAATTATAAAGAGGCGGTATTATCTACCTCGCCAGAAAGATTTATAAAAATAGATAATAAAAATTTTGTAGAATCAAGACCAATCAAAGGAACTAGATCAAGAGATAAGGATTTAAATCAAGACGCACTTAATGCTATCGATTTAATAACGAACGAAAAAGATAGAGCCGAAAATATTATGATTGTTGACCTAATAAGAAATGATTTAAGTAAAGTTTGCGAAACAGGAAGTATTATGGTGCCAGAAATATTAAAACTTGAAAGTTTCTTAAAAGTTCATCATCTAACATCAGTAATCAGAGGCAAATTAAAAAAAAACAAGAACTGGGTTGATTTACTTAAAGCTTGTTGGCCTGGGGGCTCTATAACTGGAGCACCTAAATTAAGATCATGCCAGAGACTTTTTGAATTAGAAGAATGTGAACGCGGACCATACTGTGGCTCATTTTTGAAGCTTGACTGGAATGGAGAGTTTGACAGCAATATACTAATAAGATCATTTTTAATTAAAGACAAAAAAATCAATATATATGCTGGTTGCGGAATAGTTATTGACTCAAACCCTGAAGAGGAAACTAATGAACTAAAGTGGAAACTTTTACCGTTAATTGATTCACTAAAATGATTGAAACATTAGGCTGGCACAAGAATCGATGGTTAGATATTAATAGAATATTTATTGCTGCTAATAATAGAGGATTAAAATTTGCTGATGGTATATTTGAAACCATTTTAATAAAGGAAAACAAGCCTATTCTTTTTGATGAACATCTGAAAAGGTTAGAAAAAAGTAGCAAAATTTTAAATATTAATCTCAAAATAAATAAATTAACTTTGAGACAACTGATTCATGATGGAATTAGAAAATTATCGCTTAAGAATGATCAATTTGCTTCAGTAAGAATAAACTACAGTCGAGGAACTAATGAAGGTCGAACACTAACAATTGATAGCACTTCAGAGAGAAAAGAATTAGATAATTTATGGCTTGAGTTCTATAGAATCAAACCAAATTTTAATCCGATAAGCGTTTTTATCAGTCAAACGGAAAAAATAAATGAATTCAGTCTTATAGGTAAATGCAAAACATTTTCATATAATCAGGCAATACAAGTCTTGAAAGAAGCTAATGAAAAATCGTTTGATGATTCTATCCTATTGAATACGTCAGGTGAACTTTGTTGTGGAAGTACATTTAATCTACTAATTAAAAGAAATAATCAATGGATAACTCCTAGAAAAGAGAGCGGCTGTTTGGAGGGGATTATGGTTTCTAAAGCTTTAAAATTGAAAATTGTAAAAGAAGAATTAATTTCTCCAAAATTTCAAAATGATGACATAATAGTTGCAATTAATAGCTTATCTTGCAAACAAATTAATCAAGTTAATGATTTAAAGCTTCAACCTAAATTCGATCCAATTTACTTTTGGGATTTATTATATAGTTGAACTTTATTAATATCTGGTAAATAGACTTCAGATACTTTAGTTATATTATTATTAACCTTAAATTCAACAATTTTTCCAATAATGATAATTGATGGAGCTAAAAATTCTTTATCTTTTATTTTGTCTGTTAGATTATCTAATTTCTCTATAAAACATTTTTGATTTTTCAAAGTAGCTTCCTGGATTACAGCGCATTTTGTATCCTTACATAAGCCGCCTAAAATTAATTCCTCTATGATAAATTCAATATTTTTAATACCCATAAAAATAACTAAGCTATCAGAAGATTTAGCTAGATCTCTCCAATTGACGCTCTTTTTATCCTTATCAACATGCTCATGCCCAGTTACGAAAGTTACAGAACTCGCAGCATCTCTATGAGTAAGTGGAATACCAAAATATGTAGGAGCAGCTATTCCAGAAGTAATCCCAGGCACTATTTCAACTGAAACTCCATTTTCCTCTAAAAAAGAAACTTCTTCTCCACCCCTAGAAAAGACAAAAGGATCTCCCCCTTTAAGCCTTACAACATTTTTGCCTTCTTTTGCTAATTTTAAAATAAGAGCATTGGTTTCAACTTGAGGTACAGAACACTTCCCAGCTCTTTTGCCTACATGGAAAATTTCTGTATTTTTTGCTGCCTCTTTTATTATTTCATCTGGGATTAAAGCATCATGAACTAATGCATCGCAATTTTTTATTAGTCGTAAAGCTTTAAGAGTTAAAAGCTCAGGGTCACCAGGACCTGCTCCAACTAAATAAACAATGCCGGGCACAATAATATCCATTAACAAGTATGGTAGTAGAAGTTAATCGCAATGAAGGTAAATATTGTGAAAGAAAGTTTATTAAAACCAAATAAAAAATTTACTCTCCTGAGTGCGTTTATCACTCTTCTAAATGATCGTTTAAGTGAAAGTATACTGTTACCTATATTACCCTCCTTTGTTTTACTTTTTGACTCTAAAGCGAGTACATATGGTTTATTATCATGCACTTACCAATTAGCTCAATTTACAGCTTCTCCTTTTATTGGACTTATGAGTGATAGATATGGAAGAAGACCTGTCACTCTTTTTTGTATTACTGGTTCAGTAATAGGAATATCAATATTATCTTTTACGGTTCTTTTTAATTGGTCAAATTCAATAGCCTCTATCCCTTTATTTTTATTATTTTTAGCAAGACTAATTGACGGTTTAAGTGGGGGAACTGCAGCTACTGCAACAACAATTCTTGCAGATATTTCAAGCCCTGAAAAAAGAGCAAAAACATTTGGTCTTATTGGTGTAGCTTTTGGTTTAAGTTTTTTCTTAGGTAATATTTTTGTTGTTATTTTTGCAAAAAATACAAATAATAATTTTATTATTCCAGTCTTGATAGCCTCTATCATTCCAATAATAAATTTCCTACTTGTATTTTTTTACTTACCAGAAACCAAGCCTAATAGTGACTTAAATAAATCAAAAACTAACCTAAAAAATCCTTTAAAAAACCTTTTTACAGTTTTCAAAGAAGAAAAGATTAAAAAATTATCATTAGCTTTTTTTATTTACTTTATTGCTTTTACTGGATTGACCAATATCCTTATATTTTTCCTTCAAGAATCTTTAAACTGGACGACCAAAGCATCAAGTGGAACTCTTGTTGTAGTAGGAATTATTGCAATTATCGTTCAGGGAGGACTAATTGGGCCTCTCGTAAAGCAATTTGGCGAAATGCGATTAACACTTATCGGATCAGGCTTCATTCTTGTGGCATGTGCTCTTTTAATAACTGCTCCAAAAGAAAATGCGGCAATTAATATTTATTCAGCTGTATCATTTTTAGCCGTTGGAGCAGGGTTAATTACGCCCACCTTAAGAGCACTAATATCAAAGAAATTAGAGGTTGATAAACAAGGATCAATTTTAAGTAATCTTCAAGGTCTACAAAGTCTTGGAGGAGTTTTAGGAATTGCAATGGCAGGAAGAGTTTATGATAGTTTTGGTCCTAAATCACCTTTTATAGCTGGTTCCGTTATCTTACTTTTCATGATATACCTTATTGCAGAGGGTAAAAGTAATAACTACTTTAAAAATCAAAAATCAAAAGTATTTTAATGGAAAGCCAGGCTGATGTTTTTATTAATAGAGAATTAAGTTGGATTGAATTCAATAAAAGAGTACTCCTTACTGGTATGGAAAAGGAGTACAAAATCCTAGATAAAGTAAAATTTTGTTCAATTTTTAGTAATAATCTTGATG
>QCRH01000019.1 GCA_003211955.1 Prochlorococcus sp. AG-459-O09
TCAGGTAGTGAGTGTGGATATATATCTATAGTTTTACCAGAGGTGTTTGGGATAAATCACTGGATAAGGAGTTTTTCTGAAAAATTAGCCAAACAAAATGTAGCTGTATTAGCCTTACCTCTTTACGGTAGAACAGCTCCAAAATTAGATTTAGCATACAGCGAAGAAGACTTGAAATTAGGGAGGCATCATAAAAATTTAACCACTTCAAAAAGTATTATTAAAGATATTTCTGCAGCACTAAATTGGCTTAAAGAAAAATATCCAAAAAAGAAAATCTCAATTGTTGGATTTTGTTTTGGGGGTCATGCAGCAGTTATAGCTTCTTCGTTAAAAGGAATAGATAGTACATTTTGTTTTTATGGGGCAGGGGTAACTGCGCCAAGAAAGGATACTAATTTTGCACCTATAGATTTACTGGAAAAAGTTTCCGGAAAATTAAACTTCATATGCGGTTCTTCAGATCATTTAATTCCCTTACAAGATAGATTAGAAATTAAAAAAACATTTAAAAAACTAGATCCTTTAGAAGAAAGATTTATTTATGTCGAAGTTAAAGGAGCTGATCATGGTTTTATGTGCGAGGAAAGAGAATCCTTCCATGAGGATGCATCATCAATTGGTTGGAATTTATTGATGAAAGAATTAAATTAATAAAATTCACGATAATGATTTTGATCAGTGTCTGCACTAATAATTTATAAAAATTCAATACCTTTATAAAAACTTTTAAAAAATGGTCTTAGATTAAATAACTTGAAAAGTCAAATCAAGTACTGCCAAAAATGAAAAAAATAAATACTATAAGTCTAAATAATTTTCTAGAAATTCAAATTCATGATGAAAAATTTATTAATAGCATTTATTATTGCATTAATGCTTATCAACCCTAGTATTTCTATAGCTGCAGAATCTCCCGTTGATGTACAAGAAGTTTTTGTAGGTTCTGAGACTATGGATGGAGATGATCTTAAATACCCGAAAGGAAAAGCAGAAATAAGATTACAAAGAGTCGAGTTGGCTGAAGGAGGGATAGTTCCGCTCCACTCTCATCCAATTCCATTATTAGGCAATGTTGAGCAAGGTACGATAGTTGTCAAAAGACAAGGGATGGAAGATCTTATCTATACAGCAGGAGATACTTTTATAGTTGGTCCAAAGACACCAAAACATACAATGGGTAATGCAAAAACTGATAATGCAATAGTTTGGTTTGCAGCAATAGGAGCAAAAGATGTTCCAATTTTAATTCCCGCTGAGGCATAAATTTAAACCTTGAATCAATTATTTTTGATTGACAGTAGATCTTAACTAAGGGGTAATTAGTTCTTTTTTTAATAACAAAGTACGCTATCCGCTTTAATTGATTCTTCAACTAGAACATCTGGCATAACAAACTCTGCAGTATATCCATCTAGAAGCTTCTCATCGTAACCCCTAGATTTAGCAGACATTCCTGAGACATATATGGTAATTTTTGAATTCTTTAAATTTTGAAGATGTTCGTATAAATCTCCAGTACCTTGACCAACTATTTCACCAGCTTTTTTGCAATTTAATATTTGTACTCCGTCTCCTGCTAGAAAAAGTGTTACTTTATGATCGTTTTTTTCTGCAGTAAGGGCAACCAATAAACCTAAAGTTATTTTATTTTTGGATTCTAAACCGCTGTAAATATGTACTAATACTGTATTGTCGGTAATGATAGACATTTAATCCTCCCTAAATTATTTTATATCCTAAATAAAATCTATTTTCATTAGCTGTTTTTTTATGAAACGCTTACTACTTGCATAGCTAAAAGCTGGTAATTTATTGTGGATCTACATTAGAGAGTAAACAATCCTCTTTTTTTTGATGAGAACCAAATTAAAAAGATCAGCTTTTTTTGATATGTCTGATGACCTTTTCTATCGAATATCATTAATAGCATTTTTAGTTGTTTTTAGCTCAATGGTATTTTTCCTAACGAAATATAGAGAAAAAAAAGTTAATAATATAAGTCAGATTTCCATAACTGAACAAATCAAATTTTTAAAGCATTAATGCAACGATTTATAATTTCACCGTTATTTGCTTTATCTAGGTTTTTTATAAATATTTACGGAATATTTTTAAAGTTTTTTCTTCAATTAAATGGTGGTTATTGGTCAAGAATTGGTTTAACCGAAAAAATTACAGAGGAAAGAATAAAAAAAAGAAGTTTATATATATTGCCTTTTTATATTCTTCTGGCTTTATTGTTTGGATTACTATCTGCTCTATATTGGTATTTTGTTATTCTCCTTGTACCACTTTCAATAGAAAGATATTTAAGTCCATTAAATAACAATATTGCTTTAATAATTGCTTTTGCTACTTTCTTTGGTTGGCTTTATATTCTTTGTAAAACAAAATAAATAAAATGCTTACTAAGAGATAATGTGGTCCGAGGATTAAAGATTTAATTAATCATGATTAAATCAATCTTAAGGATTCATGCAAAATTTTTGAGACCGATTAATTTATTTATACGACAGTTCTGGTGATCAACTCAACCAAGGTTGACCAAATAGATCTTCACTAATCCATGGTCTGCAACACCAAGGTAAATTAACTTATCTAACCATTACGGGAAGAAAGTTAAGTGATCAGAAATTAATCCTTATGGATTAATTCTGAACTATCTTTAAAATAAAGTCGTTTGTAAAGCATGAAGAAGTGATCATTCACTTTTACTTCCAAAACTAATTTCTAAGAAAATTCTTAATCTGATTATTAATTAGATCTCCTCTCTGTCGTCACCATTAAAAAAAGACCTGTAACAGGGTCTTTTTTTATGTCTTAAATTTTATTGATTGAATGTTAATCCACAAATAACTAAATATTTTTATCTTGCTCTTTCGCGATCAGTTAATGCTTTTTCAAAAGTAGAAAAGAAAGTACAAATGCTAGTCAATGTAACAAACAAAAGAACTACTGATCTTCCATGTTGATTTAATTGAAGTGTTCTTTGATTCATACTCTTAATAATCTTCGTTATAGTCGGATGGACTACCAGTTAAAGAACAAACAACTGATTCCTCTTTTTTCATTTCTTTTATTTCCATTATTGGTCTGCCCATTTTCTTAAGAACATTTATATCTTCTTTAGTCTGACAGCGAGCAATTATGTTTCCTTTTTGATCAAAGCAACTGTAGTAAGTCATTTTATTAAATGTAATTTAAAGTTTATGGTTGATTTCAGTTGTAGCAATACAACCATTTCATGACAACCATGTTTTTAATCTAGGTCAGCCATAGATCTAAATAACTAAAAAAAAGATACCTATTCCCGTACATATATGTTCATCAAACCGCATACATTAGATACGCAGTGTTTTGTTCAAATCAATTAGAACATATATAAAGTTTAGAATAATTTACGAAGGAGAATTTATGAGTGGAGATTTCGAGACTCTTGAAATTAATCAACCAAAAATTAAATATCTAAAACCAGATGACAATACAGAATGGTTAGACAAATTAATTAATAATATTGAGGAAATGAAGAACAAGATATCAAAAGATTCTTAGAAATTTAAGAAAGAAATTTTTTTATTAGTTCTTTAGCTTAATTGAGAAACAATTCAAAAAAGATCTGAATTTTGTATTTAAGGTAACCGCTTTTTTATGAGCATAATTCAGAATAAGAGTCCGACTATTTTTTTATGCAAAAAGATTTAAATGAAAATTCTTATGAAAAAAGAATTGAAAATATAGAGAAAGGAAAATCTTATTTAAAAAGTAATGGATTTTTTAAATCAAAATCTAATCTATTCGAAGACATACAAAAATTTATCTATAAAAGGTAATTTAAAAAAAATTTTTACTTTTGATTAATTAAATCTCTCCATAAGCAAGCCATCACATAAAAGAAAGAAAGATTTGAAAAGGATAGGAGAAAAAAGAATGGGACAATTTTCTATAACTAAATTAATCCCAATAATCCTGCAGTAAAACCAGCAGCCATAAAGAATATGAACTCAATCAAATCTCTTGGGGCAGAGTTCATAAATAAACCGATTTGAGTCATAATTTTATGACTTGAAAGAATCTTCTAAATCAAACTTTTCAGCTTTTTCAGTTTGACATTCGGTATCATCTTCAGCGCATTTGATTTCAGCTTTTTTGTTCATGTGGCTGCTACAACCGCCTGCCATAACTGGTAAACCGGTTGTAGCCGTAAAACTAGTTAAACATGCAAATGCGATATAAGGAAAAAGTCTTTTCATTTAATTGTTACTTTATGTAAATTTATTATGTTACATAAAAAGCTCAACTGTGAGTAGCTGATAATTTGACAGCAATTTTTAAAGTCATCTTTATGATGTACTAAGATCTCGTGCACCCCATACCTACCCTCACTTTCCTAAATAGGAACTTTGATGGATAATAAATTCATATCTGAAGAAGTTACCCAAACTTTACTCAAACCCTATGTATTCGCCGAGATCCAATGCCACAAAAGGAACCTAGCTACTGGCTAATAAAAAGTGATCCAGTCTAGCTATTACTAGAATTTCAAGAATTCTAAATTTTCTATTCACACTTTATTCACACTTTTACAGACTAGAAAACAAACCGATATTGCGTTCGGTTCGAAGTAATAAAACCCGGAAACTATTTATCTCTTTTGATGAATAGCCTTTAAATAACAAAGACACAAAGCACAAAAACTACATTAAGTAGCAAGCTAAGTGTCTTGGAAGTAATCTTCATTAATAAAAAAGGTTTTTGTACTCGTGTGCAGGAGTGCGGGGTTAACCTTGAAACCGCTAGGCTCAAGTCCTTACAAAAAGGACAAGTCCTTAGACCACTTATACCGATAAAATATATTCATAACAAGTTTAGGGAACTTGATTCTCTAGCTAAAAACTAAAGCATTCCAAATCCCTTAATTCTTTTTTCTGATTTATATCCTGCTTGTACGAATTGAGTATTATCAGTCCCTACATCATAAAGAGTATAATTTTTTCCTGCTCCAATACCAATAACAGCTTTTTGCGGAACTTTCTGCTCTTTCTTACGATTTCCATTTAAATCTTCTACTTCAGAATTAACAGTTCCCTGTGTCAATTCCAAATGAAACTGTTTTTTGCTTCTTGCAGTAAATAATCTGTTTACCTGAAGACGTGTAAGTCTATCAAGGAGTGTCAGTGGCGGCGTATCTAGTGTTAAATTTTCGCCAATATCTTTTGAGCTTCCGTGAATTAAACCACAATCAAGTTCAACAAATCCAAATTGAAGTGCTGCTATCCAATCAAGAAATGATTTGTCTACAGCATTAGTAAGAGACTTAACTACTTCTTCACCCTTATTTATTCTCAAAGCTTCAGCTCTTTGATCCCCACGGTAACCACTTTCCAAGAGGATTTGTTCTTCCCACCAACCATATATACACCATGGTTGTAAATCATTACTTTTTGGATTAATTAACCTATGGAGAAGCCTATTACAGTTTTTTTCAGGACCTATGATATCCCCCAAAACAAAAAGAGTTATATTACCTTGAGTTTTTTTTAAGTCTTTTTGAATAAGTTCATAAGTATCTAGATCCCCTTTAAGACCACTTACGAGTGCCCAGCGTTCGATCATCTTTCACAAACATGAGATGCATCTTCAGCTTGTTCTGCAAATTCGAATCCATTTTTTAAACGCCATGCAAAAATCGGAGGAAGACCGGCATCTATTATTGCTTTGCACGTAAGTTCAAGATCATATTCCACTTCTCTAATTTTTACTTCATTTGTGACTTCGTTATGAACAACATAAGTAGCTTTAGTTCCTCCATGCCTTGGCTCTCCTACTGAACCTGCATTTACTATTCTTCGCATCGGCAATTGAATTTCTTTTTCTTGAATATCTTTGGGGGCAGCGTTTTTGATTTTTACAGCAATTGAACCATCTGCTAATTCGCGAATATAAGGTTGATGAGTATGACCACAAAATAGAATCTCTGCTCTGGCATTTTCAACTCTCTCAAGAGCTGCAAATGCATCCATATCGGGTAGAAGATATTCATGTTGACTATTAGGACTACCATGAACAAAAAGACATTTATCTTTACGTATTGAGTAGGGTAGATTAGCTAGATAATCCTTATTTTCTTTAGTTAATTTATCCGTAGTCCATTGATGAGCAAAATGACCTCTCTTTTCAGCAAGCTGAGAAGGATAACTACAATCGCAAGCATCTAATCCATCAACAACGTCTTCGTCCCAACATCCCTGACAAGTAGGAATTTTTTTATCTCTTATTAACTGAATAACCTCATTAGGTTGAGGACCATAACCCACTAGATCTCCAAGACAGGTAATATTTGTAATTCCTTGGAATTCAATATCTTTTAAGACAGCCTCTAATGCAGGTAAATTTGCATGTAAACATGAGATGACAGCTTGATTCATTTTTAAGTTAACGGCGAGCAGTTTGTAGTTGTGAATTTCTAAGTGAAGTTTGATGATGATCTAGTACAGCATCATTAAGAAGACAATTATGAATCGTTGATTTTATTGACTCGAAGTTTAAATTTTTCCCTTGTATAACAATTTCAGAACATCTTTCTGGTCTTCCATTAAGAGGGGCAACTTGGTTTAATGTTTGATATTGAGATCCTTGCTGACTAACTATCCAGTTAAACAAGATGTAACGCCCATCCGGCAAGTTCATTAATGCTTTTGCTCTATATACATCCCCATAAGCACCATTAACTAATTCAAACCAAAAAGTATTCAAGCTTGCAGGATCCCAAATATGCTTTTTAAGATCAAGGCTTATTGATTCAATTGCTCTAAAATCTAAAGTATCTTTAATTGATAATTCTGGATCTCTACCAAAATGAAGATATCTATTTGGCTGGAGATTATATTTTTCAAGTTCATTAATAATTCTCAAATCAACTCCATTAATACCTTGAGATTTAGGTATAAAAAATTGTGGAAATTCAATAATAATTAAAATGTTTTCTTTATCTTTCTCTGATATTGAGTTTGAAATAGATAAGTCTAATAAGTTAGGAATTTGATCTTTCAAAAAAGCAAAATCAATTTTTGAATTTATAGCTTGCTTTAAATTAATTTCTGAATAGCCTCCAAGACGTATATAACCACAATTTCCAGAATGATTCCTAAAAGTATTTAGTATCCAATTTGTTTTACCGCATCCCGGCGACCCTGATATTAACCAAACTTGATTCATGAAAAATACTAACTTATGTATAAAATTTACACCATAATGAAAATGAAAATCATTTTTGTTTTTATTTTTAGATATTGATTGCCAAAAACAAATAGGTTTTTGGAATTAAAATTCAGAGGGCTATATTTCTAACAAAATGCATGATTTTGATGTTATTAAAACTACCTTTAAATTTCAAACTATTAAAGTGATTTAGCAAACCTATGAATTTTTCTATTTAATTGAGTATTTTTACTTATATGTTGAGTTGAAGACTTTTAATAATTAATGTTTGTTTTGGGTTTATATATAAGTCATGGATAAAGAACATTTAATTGATTTAATATCTAATAGCATTATTTCTGAGATTAAAGATCTCGAAATTAATGAGGAAAAATTGATGGCAAATAATTATTTAAATAATCTGAATTTAAATCAGCTTAGAATAATTTCTAAAGAATTTATTTTGTAATTTTTATTGAATATTTATTTAAATAAATGAGATTTTCTTTACTATCATTTGAATTTTAATAAGTTAATATTTTTTAATATGAATGATTCAGAAGAATTTAAACCTAGCATTAAACAAATAAATGAGGATATCAAACCTACATGGGAAGATATCAAAAAACAATCAGAAGTTTTAGTTAACAAACTTGGTTGTCCTAGATCATTTGTAGGAGGGATGCTACATGCAATAGCGAGCGACTTCTCTGATATGAAAACTTGGGAATAAATTAAAAACTTAACACTTGCGTCCTATTAAAATTGCAACTGCTATTTTATAAATTTAAAACCTGAGCCACATGAACTTTTTGTAGCACCTTTTGGAGTACTTATTAAAAATCCTCCTCCAGTTAAATCTTGATAATGATCAAGAGTAAGTTCATCTAATAAACTTTTTTGAGAATCTGGGGCGTAAATAGTTAAGCCATCAGTTCTAGCAACAGGAATTCCTGATTCTTTCCAAACATTTACTCTTAAAAACATCCATCCAACATCAAGATTATCGTGTTGCAAATATAAAAATATTTTTCCAGGTGTACCACGATATATCGATTGCCTTAACAATTCATTTGAAGCAGCCTTTGTGATAATTAAGGAACTCAATTTTCTAAATATGCTTAATCAAGTTAGTCTACTTATTATAAATTCTTAAATTTAAGCTTTATCTTGAGTAAATAAGTTATCAGGGTTTGAAAACAATGTAACCTTAGATACCAAAAGGTATTTAGCTAATTGATTATAAATCTAACACACGAGTTAACCCGTTCCAATTTGTTGACTCTGAGGTTTTACCGTTGATTCCTTATCTACTTCTAGTTGTGATTCACTAGTTGTGAGATTCAAAAACGGTCTTCATTTAATTTAAACCATGGAAAAGAAAATCGTAAAAAAATATGCTGAATTAATGCATCAGGCTCATCAAGCTGCTGGAAGAAAAGAAGCTGTTAGACTATTACATAAGGCAGCAAAGTTAAAAAATAAATTCGATAGCTGCGAAATGATGTAGCATTTTATTTATTGACAGTCGATCTAAAATAAGGGGCAATAGCTCCTTTTTTTTATGAACACACTCATCGCAGATAGAAAACAAAAAAAAGCTTACTTATATCCCTAAAAGCAAGCTCTCGTGACAATTTAATTTTTAAATATTTATGCTGACAATCTACAATCAAGTTCTATTATTCCTTTATCCATAAGGCGACCAATTTTTAAAACTAGTGCCATATCTAACCTTGAAAATTCTGATTGATGATCTGCAATCCAATCCAATTCGGATAAAGTTATTGATCCAGTTGCATTAACTAGGAGAAAAAGAATACCTAAATTCATTTTTTTAATTAGTTGCTTTTTTTCCTTTAGCTATCATTACCACTGGTACTAATAGATATGTAAAGAAGGAGATTAAGAAAATGTCTACATTCATTTTAAAAAATACCTGGGATGATCCAGCCAAAAAGACCGTAGTTTACTACCAATGCGAATAAACCCATCATTGCCATCCTTCCATTGGTTCTCTCGGCATTTTGCCAATAATTTGAATTTGTGTTTTCCATTATTTAATTAAGTAATATTTGAATTGGGTTTTTAAACGAAACCAGGAATAATTTGTCCAGTAGTTAGATATGCGCCAATAGCAGCTACTAACCCAAGCATTGCAAATCTCCCATTAAGAGTCTCTGCAACAACTTTTTCCTTTTCGATTGTTTTTGTTTTTGAATTTGACATTAGAACCAACCAGGAATAATTTGACCAGTTGTTACGTATGCGCCAACAGCTGCTACGAAACCGAGCATTGCCGCCCAACCGTTAAATCTTTCTGCTTCAGGTGTCATAATTAAAAAATGATTGTGTAAACAAATATAACATTAATATTAATTAATGTAAAGAAATTGGTCATATACGCTTAATTATTCATTAAATCTATACGTTAATGCTACATAAATGTATTTTTATCTGCGCAAAAATATTTTTAAAGGTTTAGGTCAAGCAGTTTTACAAGATTTCTCTAGATTCTTGATTTAGCATCAAATAAATAAAGGAGAACAGCAGAATATTCGCTCCAGAAGCGGCTTAAAATAGCGGAATACTCTGTATAGAAGTATGCACTAGAAGCTCTAACTATTGCTATGACTAGCTTCAGTATTTCTTGCTAGTCACTTTTTACAATTTTGCTAGTCATTTTGACCTGAAATGTATCACTATGAACCCTTTTTAATATTGATTATTTAATACATCTAATAGGGTTCAACGAGTCTGTTTAATATTTTATTTTTAAGTGTCTAGCGATCTGTTTCTTATTGAAATCATGCGATATTCTTATAAAAGATAACTAGCCAGCTAGTCATAGGACAACTAACGAAGTGTCATAGTGACTAGCAAATGACTAGCAAGCACTATTTCCCAAGACCTATTGATATGACTGACGTTAATTACTGGCTAATGAAAAGTGAGCCTGATGCTTACAGCATAGATACTTTAAAAAATGACGGTGTAACTTTATGGGACGGAATAAGAAATTATCAAGCTCGAAATTTCATGAGAAAAATGAATAAAGGAGATAAGGTTTTTTTCTATCATTCGAACTGTAAACCCCCAGGTATCGTAGGACTTATGGAGGTAATAGATCTAAATATTGTTGATCCTACTCAATTTGATCAAGATTCAAAATATTTTGATCCAAAATCGAAACCTGATAATCCGAGGTGGAATTGTGTAAAAGTAAAATTCATTTCTAAATCAAGTAAGATTTTAAGTTTACCTGAATTAAAGATTTTATTTAATGAGGATGAGTTATTAGTTGTAAAAAAAGGAAATAGGTTATCTATATTACCTGTCAGAAATGATATTGCAAAAATACTACTAGAAAAAATATAAAAATTTTTTAATCCTTAAAATTCATTGAAAACATATTGCCAATATAAAGTCTTGTTAAATCCCTATTTTGAAATCCTTTTTGCATCAAAAATCCTGCAATAGCAGCTTGTAGTATTCTGTATTGATCCCAGTTAGGATGATCCTCAACGAATTCCTTCATAGCCTTTTGAAGATTTTCTTGAAGTTCACATTTGAAACTTATTACTTCATCTTTATGATTTAATACTTTTGAATTTTCGTTGTAATTTAACTCTTGCATATTGAAAAAACTTTGATTGGAATTTAAATCTACAAGAAGTAGTTTTCTCCAAAATTACTGAATCGTCAACAAGCATTATTAGGAGACAGTCTCAGCTTATAGAATAATGAGAATTCAGTCATAAATAGAGGAGTCATGGAAATCAATTTTGTAAATTTAAATCTTACTTAAATATAAAGATTTATATAAAATCAGAACTTTTCCACATGCTTTAGATCATCAGATATTTTTTAAAAAAATACTGTGGAAAAGTTGTGAAAAATTTTTTTTGGGAAGGGGAAATTTTTTCTAAAATTTCCAATTTTATTTATCTTTTAATCCATTGATTCCCACATGTTTTTTATTTCATAAAATAAATTTTGTGCTATTGGTATCGGCCAATACATTTCGAAGGATCTAGTTTGGTCTTGACTTTCAAAAACAAGCCTTAAACTCCATTCATTTTTTTTTCCCTCTAACTGAATATACCAAGGTAATTGTTCTAATTCTAAAGTAATAGATTCTTCATCCATTAGTTCATCTTTGATAACTAATAGTTGTTCATTAATTCTTAAGAGTAGAAGGTGCAGTGAATTGAATTCACTTTTTTGTAACTCGATTGACCAATTATCTACACCAATCAAAAAGCAAAATTTGCCTTTTTTTAAATCTTTAAGTAATCTCCATCTTTTTTGGTCTTTTACCAAAATTAGCCTGGAAGTAAATCTGGTTGATCTTGCTCATCACTTAGTTCAATAATTGACCTTTGAACTGGTTTAATAGTTGATTCTTCTAATAAGCCATCAAAATCATCAAAACGTCTTTGTTTAGCTCTGAAAGCAATTTTCACTGTAGTTAAATATCTATTAGTTGATTTTCTTATCAAGCTCTCACCTCTCTTTGCAAGATCATTAGAATCAACTCCTGCATTGTTAGATATGTTCATTAAAAAAAATTTTTTACTATAAAATGTATTTTACAATTTATTCGACCGTTTCAAAACATAAATTACAAAAAGAACTTAATTGATTTAAATAATTTCATATGGAAGAAAGTTTATCAGGAACACTTGCTATCGATTTAGGGAACACTAATACTGTTGTTGCTTTTCAAGATCAAAAAGATATCAAATCTGTTTTAGTTGAAATACCGAATATTACATCATCTCCAGGAGTTATTCCTTCAGCAGTTTGGTTTGAGGAACCTTCAAAGATTACAAAAATTGGTATTAGTGCTCTAAAGATGAGGGATAACTCAAATTCTGATTTATTTTTTCATTCGAACTTTAAAAGATTAATTGGAAATTCTATTGAAAAAATTAACCAAAAAAATATTTTAAACCCTAATGAATGTGGCGAAAAATTTTTTCAAATTTTGTGGGCAAACATTCCGCACAAGTATAAGATTAAAAGACTTGTTTTAACTGCTCCTATAGATACATATAAAGGATACAGAGAATGGTTAGTTAACCTTTGCGAGGAAATATCTGTAGATGAAATAGCCCTTGTTGATGAGCCTACTGCGGCGAGTTTAGGAATAAATGTACCATTTGGTTCAAAAATTATGACAATAGATATTGGAGGAAGTACAGTCGATATGAATATAGTCAAAATAGAAGGAGGAGAAGGAAAATCTGGTCCAATAGCTGAACTATTAAAATTTAAAGGCAATGATGTAAGCTCAATTTCAAAACAAAAAATAAGGTGTGCTGAAATAATTGGAAAAACAGGTTCAAAAATTGGTGGGAAAGATATTGATCAATGGATAGTTGATTATTTTATTCCAGTTAATAATTATATTAATAATCTTTCTAAAGCAGAAAAAATAAAATGTAAACTCAGCTCATCTGTAATCAAATATGAAAATAAATATCCAATAAAATTATTTACTGAAAAAAATAACGAAAGTGAATTCTATCTTAGTAAAGAAATATTTGAGAAAATACTCATTGAAAATAATTTTCTTAATCACCTTAACTCTTTACTAAAAGATTTATTAAATCAAGCAAGAGGTAAATTTTGCACAGTTGAAGACTTAAATGCAATAGTTTTGGTTGGTGGAGGAACTCAAATACCATTGATTAAAGAATGGATAACAAAAAAAATTCCAAAAATTCAGATAAAGTCGCCACCCCCTATTGAATCAATAGCTTTGGGAGCTTTAGCAATGACCCCGGGGGTTAAAATTAAAGATATATTAAACAAAGGGTTATCTATAAGATTATTTAATAAAAGAGAGCAAAAACACTTTTGGCATCCTATTTTTTGCAAAGGTCAAACATGGCCAACAGAAACACCCTTTAAACTGATCCTTCAAGCCAGTAAAAACAATCAGAAAATATTTGAAATAATAATTGGAGAGACACAAAAAGAAAGAGCATATGATGTTATTTTTGAAAATGGATTACCAAAGTTATCAGAGATTCAAAATGAAGAAGAAATTATAAAATGGGACAACAAACCACTCAAAATAGTATTAAAAAATAAATCTAATATTGGAGAAGATACTCTAAAACTTTTTTTTAAAATTACGAAAAATGCCGATTTATTGGTTAAGTGTTTTGATGTTAAAGATGAATTTATTGGAGAATATAATTTTGGAAATATCTTCTGAAAGATAGCTATTCAAGAAAAACTCCTTCTTCATTGTCAACATTATTTAAACGTAAACTAATACTTTCAAATTTACTAGTTGGAACTTTTTTACCACAAAAATCTGGCTGAATAGGTAATTCTCTATGACCTCTATCTACCATTACTAATAACATCACTCTTTGAGGTCTGCCCCATGAATATAGAGCATCCATTGCAGCTCTAATTGTTCTACCTGTGTAAATTACATCATCTATTAAAAGAATTTCTTTTTTCTCAATAGGAGTTGGAATATCTGCAGCTTGTATTATGCGAGTTCCAACTCTATTTTGGTCATCTCTATAAAAAGTAGGATCAATTGTTCCTTTTCTAACTCTTAAACCTGTTCTAGTGAATAATTCCTTTTCTAGCACTTCGGACAGCTCAATTCCTCTAGTCGGGATGCCAACCAATAGAAGATTATCCAATTTTTTTACTTTTTCGATAATTTCGCAAGTTAAACGCGAAATAGTTTTTCTAAGTTCAACTTCAGTAAGTATTACGATCTTTTTTGTCTTCTTGGACATGATTTATCAAGAAATAAAATTAATCTGATATGTTCATAAATTAGCAAAAGCTAACTATGTTAAATATAAATTGTTAAAGAGTAACGTTTGAAGCTAAATTTAAGGTTGGATCAGTTAACAATGAATTTGATCTAAATATGGCAAATATTAGCAGCAAAAATATAAAAAGTTTAAGTGTTCCTCAGAGCCCTGTAGTTCTTGCAATACTAGATGGATGGGGGTATCGAAAAGAAAAATCAGATAATGCTATAAAAAGTGCCAGTACACCAATCATGGATTCATTGTGGCATGCTTACCCCCATACCCTTATAAGTGCTAGTGGATCTGATGTAGGCCTCCCAGATGGTCAAATGGGCAATTCAGAGGTAGGGCACCTTACCATTGGTTCGGGAAGAATAATACAACAAGAACTTGTAAGGATTTCAAATATCGTAAAAAATAATCAATTAGGCTTGGTAAATGAGTTAAGAGAGATGGCTGCTTCATTAAAAAAAAATAACTCTACTTTGCATATCACGGGATTATGTTCCGATGGAGGAGTTCATAGTCATATCGATCATTTATTGGGTTTAATAAAATGGGCATCTGATAATAAACTTAAAAAAGTTGCAATCCATATTATTACTGATGGAAGAGACACTCCTGCAAAAAGTGCGTCGAAATATCTAAATCAAATAGAATCATGTATAAAAAAATTTAACGTAGGCGAAATAGCTTCCATATGCGGAAGATACTGGATAATGGATAGAAATCTTTTATGGGATAGAACAGAAAAAGCATATTCTAATTTGACTGATCCAGATATTCAAATAACAAATATTTCTCCCAAGGATTATATAAAAAAAAGTTATGCCAAAAACATAACCGATGAATTTATAGAGCCCATACGAATGTCTGAAAACTATCTTAAAGATGGGGATAGTTTGATTTGCTTTAACTTTCGTCCAGACAGAGCAAGACAAATAGTCAAATCCCTTTCGCTCAGTCAATTCTCAGACTTCAAAAGAAAAAACTATCCAAATCTAGATTTTGTTACTTTTACTCAATATGATCCAAACTTTCCGGTTAAAGTCGCATTTCCTCCTGAATCACTCAATAATTTTATAGGCCAAATAGTGTCAGAAAACGGACTTAAACAATACAGAACAGCAGAAACTGAAAAATATCCTCACGTAACATACTTTTTCAATGGAGGAGTTGAAATACCTTTACCTGGAGAAGAGAGGCATTTGATTCCATCTCCAAGAGTCGCAACTTATGATATGGAACCTGAAATGTCTGCGGAAGAATTAACTATTAGTTGCTCTAAAGCTATTAAAAGTGGTAATTATGCTTTTGTTGTAATCAATTTTGCCAATCCTGATATGGTTGGTCATACAGGCAACATGGATGCAACAATTAAAGCCATAGAAAAAGTAGATAAATGTGTAGGTCAAATAGTTAATGCTACTGGAGAAATGGGCGGAAGCATAGTTATTACTGCCGATCATGGTAACGCAGAGGTAATGAAAGGATCTGAAGGAGAACCATGGACAGCTCACACAATAAATAAAGTTCCATTAATTTTGATTGAAGGTGAAAAAAGAAAAATACCAAATATGGGAAATGAAATTAATTTAAGAGAAAACGCGGGCTTAGCAGATATTGCTCCCACTTTATTGCAATTATTAAATCTTCCAGTACCAAGAGAAATGACAGGCAAATCACTTATTCAAGAAATTGAATTAAAGGGTTATAATAAAGTAGTTCAACATGTTTAAAGTATATAAAAGTTTTTAAACAATGATTCAAATTATTAGTTGGATTTGGGTTTTTTCTGGAGTTCTTCTCATTCTTTTAGTTTTACTTCATAGTCCCAAAGGTGATGGAATGGGAGGAATAGCCGCCAGCGGAAGCTCTATGTTCAACAGCGCAAGTAGTGCAGAAGCTTCTCTAAACAAAATAACTTGGACTTTTTTAGTGATATTTTTGTCTCTCGCAATTATTCTTAGCGCTGGTTGGATTTCATAAAAGTTGAATGAAAAAAGGGACCATTTTGAATGATCCCTTTTAAAATTTTATTAAAAACTATTGTTTAGTTAGTAGTCAAAGTCTCCTCCCATACCCGGAGCGCCTGCTGGAGCAGCTGAATCTTTTTTCTCAGGTAAATCTGCAACTATGCATTCGGTGGTTAAAACCATTCCTGCTATTGAAGCTGCATTTTGTAATCCTGAACGTGTAACTTTTGCGGGATCAACTATACCAGCAGAGGACATATCTACATATTCTCCAGTAGCAGCATTGAATCCATCATTAAATGGTTTAGTTTTGACATTTTCAGCAATCACAGCTCCATTAGAGCCTGCATTCTCAGCAATTCTCATTAAAGGAGCAGAAAGTGAAGCTTCAACGATGTTAGCTCCAATTAATTCTTCTCCTTCTAAATTTTTATCAGCCCATTCTTTTAGAATAGGAGATAAATGAGCTAGAGTTGTTCCTCCTCCAGGTACAATTCCTTCTTCAACAGCTGCTTTTGTTGCATTAATAGCATCCTCAAGACGAAGCTTTTTATCCTTCATCTCAGTTTCAGTAGCAGCCCCAACCTTAATCACTGCTACACCTCCAGCTAATTTCGCAAGACGTTCTTGAAGCTTTTCTTTATCATATGAGGAATCTGTTTCATCCATCTGCTTCTTAATTTGATCACATCTAGCTTTGACTGCTTGCTCATTACCTTCAGCTACAATAGTTGTAGTTTCTTTATTGATAGTTATCCTTCTACCAGTACCGAGCATATCTAAGGTAGCATTCTCTAATTTCAAGCCTGCATCTTCAGTGATAAGTTGTCCATTAGTTAAAACGGCCATATCTTCAAGCATGGCTTTTCTTCTATCGCCAAATCCAGGAGCTTTTACTGCAGCAACATTTAATACGCCTCGTAATCTATTGACAACAAGAGTTGCTAATGCCTCTTTTTCAATATCCTCTGCAATAATGACTAGTGGTTTACCAGTTTTAGCTATTTGTTCCAAAACGGGAACTAAATCTTGCACTAAGGCAATTTTTTTATCAGTCAGAAGGATATATGGTTCATCTAACACAGCCTCCATTCTCTCTGTGTCTGTTGCGAAGTAAGGTGAGATATAGCCTTTATCAAAGCGCATCCCCTCAGTAACTTCTAATTCAGTAGTCATTGATTTTCCTTCTTCTAAAGAGATAACACCTTCTTTACCAACTTTATCCATAGCATTGGCAATCATTTGACCAACTTCTTCATCGTTTCCAGCAGCAATAGTTCCACATTGAGCTATAGCATTGCTATCGCTAATAGGTTTAGAATTCTCTTGAATTTTACCTACTAGAAATTCAGTCGCTTTATCAATTCCTTTTTTTAAGGTAATTGCATTAGCACCTGCAGCAACGTTTCTCAACCCTGCTTTAACCATTGCATGAGCTAAAACAGTAGCTGTTGTGGTACCGTCCCCAGCTGCATCATTAGTTTTTGAAGCAGCTTGTCTTATTAAAGCAACCCCTGTGTTTTCAATGTGGTCCTCTAATTCGATTTCTTTAGCGATTGTGACACCATCATTGATAATTTGCGGAGCACCAAATTTTTTCTCTAGTACAACATTTCTTCCTTTTGGTCCAAGCGTTACAGCCACAGACTCAGCAAGGATATCAATTCCTCTCTCGAGCGCTCTACGAGCTTGCTCATTGTAAATAATTCTTTTAGCCATGATTAGGCAGTGATTTAGTAATAAGTTTTAATAATTTTTGAAACAAATACTCTAGCTTACTACAGCTAAAATATCTTTTTCTGAGAGCAAGACATATTCATCTCCTCCCAATTTAATGTCTGTACCAGCATATTTGCTGTACAAAACTTTATCGCCAATACTCACTTCTGGAGTTTGTCGAGAACCATCGTCATTAAGTTTGCCAGGGCCCACCTGAGCAACTTCTCCAACCTGTGGTTTTTCTTTAGCTGAATCAGGCAAAAGGATGCCCCCAGCAGTTTTTTCCTCAGATTCGGAAACTTTAATAAATATTCTATCTCCCAGTGGTTTTACTGTAGAGACTGTAAGTGAAACAGCTGCCATAGATTAATGGAGGATCATGATTGAGACGCTTTGCGTCGTAAAAATGGAAAGAGAAGTTCTCGATCCGTATCATCAACAACATAATCTGCAAAGCGGCAATTAAACCATACTTAAACTGTGCGGGTGGCCGAACCCATTTAACGAATCTACCCATGAGATGGTAGTATTTTCGGATTATTAGCTAAAAAATCAGCTATTCATCACCAATCAATAAAAAATGGTAGCAACTCCATCAACTTCTTCACAAACAAAAGGCGTAGTTCGTCAGGTAATTGGTCCAGTTCTGGATGTAGAATTTCCAGCTGGGAAATTGCCCAAAATATTAAATGCTTTAAGAATTGAAGCTAAAAATCCAGCTGGACAAGACATAGCGCTCACTGCAGAAGTCCAACAGCTCCTAGGTGACCATAGAGTAAGAGCAGTGGCAATGAGTGGCACAGACGGCCTTGTAAGAGGCATGGAGGCCATCGACACAGGAGCACCAATATCTGTACCAGTAGGTGAAGCAACTTTAGGAAGAATATTTAATGTTTTAGGAGAACCAGTAGATGAACAAGGTCCAGTAAATACAAAAGATACTGCTCCTATTCATAGAGCTGCGCCAAAGTTAACTGACCTAGAAACTAAGCCAAAAGTTTTTGAAACTGGTATTAAAGTTATCGACCTTTTGGCTCCTTACAGACAAGGAGGAAAAGTTGGATTATTCGGCGGTGCTGGTGTTGGTAAGACAGTTCTTATTCAAGAATTAATTAATAACATCGCAAAGGAGCACGGTGGAGTTTCTGTTTTTGGGGGTGTTGGAGAAAGAACTAGAGAAGGGAACGATTTATATGAAGAATTTAAAGAATCGGGAGTTATCAATGCAGATGATTTAACTCAATCAAAAGTTGCCTTATGTTTTGGACAGATGAATGAGCCACCTGGTGCAAGAATGAGAGTAGGCTTATCAGCACTTACAATGGCCGAACATTTTAGAGATGTTAATAAACAAGACGTCCTACTTTTTGTTGATAATATTTTTAGATTCGTTCAAGCTGGGTCAGAAGTATCTGCATTACTTGGAAGAATGCCTTCAGCTGTTGGATACCAACCTACTCTGGGAACTGATGTTGGCGAATTGCAAGAAAGAATTACATCTACATTAGAGGGATCAATAACATCTATCCAGGCTGTTTACGTACCTGCTGATGACCTAACAGACCCTGCTCCAGCAACAACCTTTGCCCATTTAGATGCTACTACCGTGCTTGCTAGAGCTCTTGCAGCTAAGGGCATTTATCCAGCGGTTGATCCATTAGACTCAACGAGCACTATGCTACAACCATCAGTTGTTGGCGATGAGCATTACAAAACAGCCAGAGCTGTCCAATCAACTTTACAGAGATATAAAGAACTTCAAGATATTATCGCAATACTTGGTTTAGATGAGCTTTCTGAAGAAGATAGATTAACAGTCGACAGGGCTAGAAAAATTGAAAAATTTCTCTCACAACCTTTCTTCGTAGCAGAAATATTTACAGGAATGTCTGGTAAATATGTAAAATTAGAAGAT
>QCRH01000020.1 GCA_003211955.1 Prochlorococcus sp. AG-459-O09
CAGTTCCTTCCTAATAATCCTCTTTTTGCCAATTCAATCTTGGATAAATGCAAAAAGTTAATACTTTTTAGAAAGGGTCTAACTTTAGTTTTGTCTGATGATATTGATTTAAAAACTAACCTTGCTACAGAATTAGCTTCTAAGTATGGGAAGAGGGTATTGCTAGAGAAAATACCCTCGGGTAAGAATGAAATTCTTTGCTCTAGTTTTGACTGGTGGATTATGAATTCTTATTTAATTCAAATTCCAGAACAAATTATCATTCCTTTACTACCGATTCCGAATATGTCAGAACCTATTAATTCAATTACAGTCTCTCATAAAAATAAGCTTTCTCAAGATTGGTTTAGAGACTTCTTTCTGCCTCAAGCTAGAATAAAACTTGAAAGATCTATTTCTCCTTTAAGAAGAAATTCAGGTAAGTTAATAATTTTAGATGGAAGAGCAAATAAAAGAAACTGGGCAAGATTACTTTTGCAAAACATTCAACCTTCAAAAAAAATTAACTACATGCTTCCTTTTGATTAGGTTATGATTTTGTAAATAACTAAAGAAATATGGGTGAAGCAAAAAGACGTAAAACACTTGGGTTACCTCCAAAAAAAAAGAATACTAAAACTAAATTTGATGAGTCTCCAAGATTATTTGAATGGCTACCTTTTACAATCGATCAAAGAGATAACCTAATTAAATTAAGTATTAAGACCAGTTGGTTTGGAATCGGAGGGTTAATAATCTTATGGATAGTAGTGAGATTTATAGGCCCTGCTGCTGGTTGGTGGACTTTAGCTGATTCTTTATAAATCTAAGCTACTGTTTTTATATCATTCACAGCGATTGTATTAGCAGGATTGCTATTTAATGCTTTCATTGAATTAGAACTGACCTCAGTTCCTCCTGTCAATTTCTCTTTAACTATGGACTCTACTTTATTCCTGATTTCTAAGTTTTGATCAAGCCAAATAATTGTATTATCTCTTCCTTGTCCAATATTTTCTCCTTCATAACTATACCAAGCACCTCTCCTTATTATAATATTAGTCTCTTCTGCTAAATCTAATAAACATCCTGTTGTACTAATACCTTTTCCGAAGAGAATATCAAACTCTGCAATTCTAAATGGGGGTGCAACTTTGTTTTTTGCTACTTTCACTTTTGCTCTTATGCCATATTCTTCAGTACCTCTTTTAAGAGTTTGAATTCTTCTGATATCAAGTCTCACTGAGGCATAAAACTTTAATGCATTACCTCCTGTGGTTGTTTCTGGATTGCCATATGTAACGCCAATTTTTAGGCGTAATTGATTCAGGAATATTACAGTACATCCAGATTTTCCAATATTTCCTGTTATTTTCCTCATTGCTTGGCTCATTAACCTTGCTTGGCTTCCAATTACGTGATCTCCCATCTCTCCTTCTATCTCGGCTCTTGGGGTTAGTGCTGCGACCGAGTCAACAACTACAAGATCTACTGCACTCGATCTTATAAGTTGGTCAACTATTTCTAGAGCCATTTCACCAGTATCTGGTTGTGAAACTAACAAATTTTCAACATCAACTCCTAGTGAGGCAGCATAAACTGGATCGAGTGCATGCTCAGCATCTACAAATGCAGCTACTCCTCCATTCTTTTGGACTTCCGCAATCGCGTGAAGCGTTAATGTAGTTTTCCCTGAACTTTCTGGTCCGTAAACTTCTACTACTCTTCCTTTGGGATAGCCTCCTCCTAATGCTAAATCTAAGGTGAGCGCTCCAGTAGATATTGTTTCTACTTTCATTCTTGAGGCGTCACCAAGTCTCATTATTGATCCTCGTCCAAAATTTCTTTCTATTTGACCTAAGACAAGACTTAATGCCTTGTCCTTTTCTTTTGAATCAGTTTTTTTCTTTTCTTCAAGGCTCATTGTTTTATTTATCGGTTAAAGTTTTTGTAATTATTCTAATTTTGGAAATTTTTATTTAAACCAAACTTCATAAATACAAACTATAGTACATCTGTACTCTAGCTGATTATCTTTAAATTGCAACTAATTCCCCAAGGTTGCCTAATTTTAATAATTTGATTTCATTACTTAAATTATATCTGTCTGATCCTTTCAAATATCCCCAATCAGCTAGGAAGCATGGAATGTGAGAAGTTTCTGAATTTTGTTTAATATCGATTAGAGTTTTTTTTCTATCTTCTATGAATCCTAAAATTTCATAATTTTGTGTAAGCTTTTCAGTTATTTTGATTTTTGTTCCGGATTCATAACCAAAAATAAATTCTGGAAAAATATTTAATTGTTGAAGAATTTTTTCTGTAAATATTTTACCTTTTGTTGTTATGACTCCAGTTTTTATTTCTCTTTTCCTTAATTCTTTCATGAAATTTATAATTTCAAAAAATGGATTATGTAAATTTACCCACGATTTAAAATCTTTATCAATTTGGTACTTGCGAGACTTATCTAATATTTTTTGTAAATCTTCGGCAAGCCAAGAATTTTCATTTAATATCCGCTGGCAATTTTGGTGATAATTATTAATAAAATCATCTTTATTATGATTTTTTAAAGGATTTTCTGTTTTGATAATTTCGTGAACAATTAGAATCATTTCCCAACCATATTTAACCCAAGGCCTAATTTCTTTGAAAGAATTTGGTACACTTTTATATAGTTTTTGATCTATAGAGATGTAGGGTGAATTTAAATATCTTTCACAGGCCAGCAAGGAACTATGCCAATATTCTTGCATTCCATCTACTATTACTCCATCGAAATCAAATAGAAATATTTTATGAGAAGACACCAATTGAATATTAGGACTGGGCCGCTAGGATTCGAACCTAGGAATGTCGAGACCAAAACCCGATGCCTTACCACTTGGCGACGGCCCATTGAAATACTATTTTAATACATGAAAAGATTTTTTTCTATCAAAAACATACAAAGTTTTTATAAACACTGCGCAGGATTTGAAAAATAAAAATTTTATTTGAAAGAGCTCGATTTCCATGGCTCTAGAAATTTCTGAGCTTCTTTGATCGCTAATGCCATTCTTTCAGGATATTCATAGAGCTTTTTATTATTTTTGTGAGCAAATTCAATTAGGGGCTGCATAATTTTTCTTGCAGCACTTCCAAATGCTATTCCGTCTGGAAGATTTTTTGCATTCAACAATTCATGAGTTTTTTCATTTGTTCCTCCTGCTAATTGAATTAATCCTGGTGGAAGATCTGAACCGATTTTTTCAAACAACTTAACAGCATCTCTACTTGTTGTAGGAGCAAGATCACCAGACATTGGCCTTCCATCTAGTTGCCAAATAAGGGGAATATCAAGTTTTTCTAGAATTTTATATCTTTCCCAAAGAGCTTTCAAAAGATCTTCGGGCTCTTGTGATTTTTTGAAAGATTGATTTAATCCACAACTTATAGATATCTTGTCTAATTTTATTCCAGAACTTTTAATGATATTGACAACTTTTGTAAAAGAATCTAAGCGATTGATTTCTGTATGAATTTCTACTGCATTAGGCCTTATTTTTTGAAGTGTTGATGCTAAATCATCTTTTGACAAATTATATTCATATTCACTAATCAGATTTAGGGGACAGCTATTTAAACATCTTCCACATCCATAACATTTACTCTTTTTGATCCCAGAATTATCAATTGCAAAGGTTGGGCATACTTTTTCGCACGGTCTTGGACAATTAGGTGGACATTTTAATGGATCAAATTTTGCTTTACGAAAGTGTATATCATTACCATCACTAATGCTTATCATTAATCCAGGGGAGTTTTTAAAGACTTTTTTTGCCCACTCAATTCCTTTTTTTGCTGCACGGACTATAGATTCTTCTGCGGCAACATCTATGTAGTCGACACCAGCAGCAGCATAAATTGCACATAAATCTTCTATGGCAACAATATCTTCATTACTGGCACCACAAATCAACTTAATCCATTTATCTTTTTTATTATTGGTTTTAATCAAACAATTTAACTTTCAAATTCATCCAAAATATAATTACTTAATGGCTTCCATTCAAGTTTTCTTGAACCCCCCATTTCAACAACTATTGTTAGTTTATTATCATTAGTACAAATCTCTATTAAACTCTCTAATTCAGATTGAGACAAGACTTGACCTTCTAACAACCAAAGTAATTTATTTTTATCATTTTCATTAAATAACTCAGAAGCTTGTGGAATTATTTGTTGAACTTCCCCAAGCGCTCCATTTCTTCCTACGCTTTGATGACCAAGATGAGGTGGTCTAACGCCATGCAATTTGAGCAAGAAGACTTCAGGATCTCCAAGCCCTCTTGCTGAGGTTATATAAGTTTTAAAGCCCTTTGCCCTCATTCTCCTCAAAAGACGAGTTTCATAACCACCTTCAAGAGGAGCAAAGATTGCAAGACATTTGTTAGCTTTTAAATCGTTATGAAACTTTTTCCCTGAGAGAAGTAATGGCATAAAAATTTCCTTTATTTATATTTTATTTTATTTTATGGTACTTGATGATGTACAATTGTAACTCAGTGAATTTTTAAGCTCGTAAGCTAGCCGAGCCTCTGCAAAATTTCACATCTTTTAGCGTTTCGTTAAAAATTTCAGGTGGGTTTATCCCAGGAGAAACTATCTATATTTTTAGATAAGTCTCAACCTTAACTAATTGTTTTTTTATTAACTTCACCTTAATAACTGAAAGGTTTAGATAATTAAAAAATTATTACGAGCTAGCCTAATTTAGTCTTATGTATATAGGTATTTTAGGAAAGAAATTGGGGATGTCCCAACTTTTCGACGACAAAGGTAATTCGGTACCAGTTACTCTAATTGAGGCTGGTCCTTGCCGTGTCACTCAATTAAAAACAACTGCTTTGGATGGTTATACTGCAGTCCAGATAGGTTATGGCTTGTCTAAAGAGAAGCATATAAGTAAACCTGAAAAGGGACATTTGTTGAAATCAGGAGAAGAACTTTTAAAGCATTTGAAAGAATATAGGGTTGAAGAAACTTCACCTTATGAAATAGGAAATCAAATAACAGTAAAAAACTTTGAGGTTGGTCAAAAAGTTGATATTACTGGCAAATCTATGGGTAGAGGTTTTGCTGGTTATCAGAAAAGACATGGTTTTAGCAGAGGTCCTATGAGTCATGGTTCAAAAAATCATAGAGCACCTGGATCAACAGGAGCAGGAACAACTCCAGGTAGAATTTACCCAGGAAAAAGAATGGCTGGAAGATATGGAGGAAAACAGATAACTACTAAAGGTTTGTTAGTTCTAAAAATTGATGATCAGAAAAATTTGCTTGTTGTAAAGGGTTCTGTCCCAGGTAAGCCAGGCTCAATTGTAAACATTAAGCCAAACAATGTTGTAGGCAACAAAGGAGGTGAAAAATCATGACAACACTTGAAACTATAAAGTGGGATGGTAAAAAATCCGGCAAAGTTTCTCTCGATTTAGCAGTGGCTAAAGAAACTTCTTCGGCAGATTTAATACATAGAGCAGTCCTTAGGCAGCTAGCAAATAAAAGACAAGGGACAGCATCAACTTTGACAAGATCTGAAGTGCGTGGGGGCGGTAGAAAGCCATACAAACAGAAAGGTACAGGAAGAGCCCGTCAAGGATCAATAAGGACACCCTTAAGACCTGGTGGCGGAATTATTTTTGGACCGAAGCCACGTTCTTACAATCTTGATATGAATCGTAAGGAACGTAGATTAGCTCTTAGAACAGCACTTATGTCCAGAGTATCTGATATGAAAGCTGTTGAAGATTTTGGATCTACTCTAAAGCAGCCTAAAACAAGGGACATCATTAATGGCCTTGCTCGATTAGGTATACAAAAAACTGAAAAAGTTTTGGTTATTCTTGATAGTCCGTCCGATGTTATAAAAAAATCCATCAAAAATATTGAAAAAGTAAAATTAATCGCAGCCGATCAATTAAATGTATTTGATATTCTCAATGCAAATAAATTGGTAATAGGTCAATCAGCGATAGATAAAATTCAGGAGGTATATGCATCATGAGTAAATTATTCGATTCTCGCTTAGCCGATGTAATAAGAAAGCCAGTTATTACTGAGAAAGCTACAAACGCACTAGATCTTAACCAATATACTTTTGAAGTAGATCATAGAGCGGCAAAGCCTCAAATTAAGGCAGCTATAGAAGCCTTGTTTAGTGTTAAAGTCATAGGAGTTAACACTATGAATCCTCCTAGGAGAACAAGAAGAGTCGGGAAATTTTCCGGTAAACGTTCTCAGGTCAAGAAGGCAATTGTACGTCTTGCTGAAGGAGACACAATCCAACTATTTCCAGAATCTTAAGGAGTTTTAATCATGGCAATCCGTAAATTTAAACCTTATACACCTGGCACTAGGCAGAGAGTAGTTACTGACTTTTGTGAAATAACAAGTACAAAACCTGAAAGATCACTAATAGTTTCAAAACATAGAGTTAAAGGCAGGAATAATCGTGGAGTTATTACTTGTCGTCATCGTGGAGGTGGTCACAAAAGGCAATATAGATTAGTCGACTTTAGAAGAGATAAAAGAAACATTAACGCTAAAGTTGCAGCTATCCATTACGATCCACATAGAAATGCAAGGCTAGCACTTTTATTCTACGAAGATGGCGAGAAAAGATATATTATTGCCCCAGCTGGAGTAAAAGTCGGACAAAATGTTATATCTGGAGAAAGTGTTCCAATTGAAGATGGAAATGCAATGCCTCTTTCTGTCATGCCATTAGGATCTAGTGTTCATTGTGTTGAGTTATATGCAGGTAGAGGTGCTCAGATGGTTAGATCCGCAGGAGCTAGTGCTCAAGTTATGGCAAAAGAGGGAGATTATGTTGCTTTAAAACTCCCATCTACTGAGGTAAGACTTGTAAGAAAAGAATGCTATGCGACTCTTGGAGAAGTAGGTAATTCTGAAATAAGAAATACTAGCTTAGGTAAAGCAGGTAGAAGAAGATGGCTTGGCAGAAGGCCACAAGTAAGAGGTAGTGTAATGAACCCATGTGATCATCCACATGGAGGAGGAGAGGGAAAAGCACCAATTGGTAGAGCAGGCCCAGTTACTCCATGGGGTAAACCAGCTCTTGGATTAAAGACACGTAAAAAGAACAAACCAAGTAATAAATTAGTAGTTCGAAGACGTCGTCGAGTTTCTAAGAGGAGTAGAGGAGGAAGAGACTCTTGATTACTTCATCTATTATTTCAATTTCTTTTACATAATCATGGGACGTTCACTAAAAAAAGGACCTTTTATTGCAGATAGCCTGCTCAAGAAGGTAGAAAAACAAAATACTGATAATGACAAGTCTGTTATCAAAACTTGGTCGAGATCCTCTACGATTTTGCCTGTAATGATTGGCCATACAATCGCCGTACATAATGGCAAAACTCATATTCCAGTTTTTATTACTGAACAAATGATTGGTCATAAACTTGGTGAATTTGCTCCGACACGCACTTACCGAGGCCATATAAGAGATAAGAAAGGAGCAAAATCATGACAAAAACACCTGAAACACTAAAAACAGCAATTGCTCATGGGAATTATGTTCGCGGATCTGCCTCTAAAGTCAGAAGAGTTTTGGATCAGATAAGGGGTAGGTCTTATAGAGATGCATTGATTATGTTGGAATTTATGCCTTACAGATCTACAGATCCCATTACTAAAGTTCTAAGATCTGCTGTTGCCAATGCAGAACATAATCTTGGTATGGATCCATCTACCTTAGTGATCTCCTCTGCATGGGCTAATAGTGGTCCTGTAATGAAAAGGTATAGGCCTAGAGCTCAAGGTCGTGCTTTTTCTATTAAAAAACAGACTTGCCATATCAGTATTTCTGTTGAATCTGCTCCTACTCAAACTAATTCGGAGGTACAAAACTAATGGGACATAAAATACATCCTTCTGGATTAAGATTAGGAATTACACAAGAGCATCGTTCTAAGTGGTTTGCTACTTCTAAAACATATCCAATTCTTCTCCAAGAAGATTTTAAAATTCGTACATTCATACAAAAAAAATACGGTGCAGCGGGAATCAGCGATGTTTTAATAGCTAGAAAAGCTGACCAACTGGAACTTGAATTAAAAACAGCAAGACCAGGAGTTATAGTTGGAAGACAAGGAAGTGGTATTGAAGAATTAAGATCTGGGATTCAAAAAACTATAGGAGATAGGACTAGGCAAGTCAGAATTAATGTTGTTGAAGTTGAACGCGTAGATGCCGATGCTTTCTTACTGGCTGAATATATTGCACAACAACTAGAAAAAAGAGTCGCCTTTAGAAGAACCATTAGAATGGCTTTACAACGTGCTCAAAGGGCTGGAGTCTTAGGTCTTAAAATACAAGTAGGGGGAAGGTTAAATGGTGCTGAAATAGCTAGAACTGAATGGACTAGAGAAGGTAGAGTACCATTACATACTTTGAGAGCTGAAATTGATTATGCAACACGTGAAGCTAATACAACTTACGGTGTTCTAGGCATTAAAGTTTGGGTTTTCAAAGGTGAAGTTCTCCCCAAAGAAGAACAAACTATCCCTGTGGGTGCAAGCTCTAAGAGGAAAGCTAGCAGAAGACCTCAGGAATTTGAGGATCGCTCAAAAGAGAATTCATAGGAGGTAAAAAAATGCTTAGTCCAAAACGTACTAAATTCCGTAAACAGCATAGAGGCAGAATGAGGGGAGTAGCCTCAAAAGGTAATACTATTGCATTCGGTCAATTTGCTCTCCAAGCTCAAGACTGTGGTTGGGTGACTGCACGACAGATCGAGGCAAGTAGACGAGCTATGACACGATATATCAAACGTGGTGGTCAAATATGGATAAGAATATTTCCTGATAAACCTGTAACCATGAGACCTGCCGAAACTAGAATGGGTTCTGGTAAAGGTAATCCAGAGTTTTGGGTCGCAGTTGTAAAACCTGGAAGAATACTTTTTGAAATGGGTGGTGATGATATCACTGAGGAAATTGCAAAGGAAGCTATGCGTCTGGCTCAATACAAACTTCCTGTAAAAACAAAATTTATTTCTATTGATAAAAATCTAGAAGATGCCTCCCAAGAAAAGAAAAATACTAGTAAAAATTCTCAAGAGGAGGTTAAACAATGAAAAACTCAGAGTCTCTTAAAGAATTTAAAAAATTAAATTCTGATCAAATTACTGAAAAGATTGACCAATTAAGAAAAGATCTTTTTGACTTGAGATTCAAGCAAGCCACGAGACAGCTTAATGAAACTCATAAATTTAAAATCATCAAGAAACAAGTTGCGCAATTACTAACTCTCAGTAAGAGTCAATCTGCTTCTAAAACTACTTCTGATTAATTATTAGTTATGGCACTTAAAGAAAGAATTGGTACTGTTGTCAGCGACAAAATGGATAAAACAGTTGTTGTTGCTGTTATCAATAGATATCCACATCCCACTTATAAAAAAATTGTAAGTAGAACTACGAGATATAAGGCGCATGATCCTGAAAATACATGTGTTTTAGGTGATCGAGTTAAAATTAGAGAAACTAGACCGCTTAGCGCTCATAAAAGATGGGCAATAGAAGAGATTCTCAATAAAACAAGCCAGGCTAAGGAGATTAAAAAATGATTCAACAAGAAACCTATTTAACAGTTGCTGATAATAGCGGAGCGAAAAGACTCCAATGTATTAGGGTCCTAGGTTCTAATAGAAGATACGCTCATGTTGGAGATGTAATTGTAGCGACTGTTAAAGATGCTCTTCCGAATATGGGAGTTAAGAAATCTGAAGTTGTGAAAGCCGTCATCGTCAGAACAAAAGCAACATTAAGAAGAAATACAGGTAATTCAATCAGATTTGATGATAATGCTGCCGTTTTGATTAATGAGGATAAGAATCCAAAAGGTACGAGAGTTTTTGGTCCTGTAGCCAGAGAACTGCGGGATAAAAATTATACTAAAATTGTTTCTCTTGCTCCGGAGGTGATTTAAATGTTGGATTCATTAAAACAAAAGAAAAATTTCCAAAGAATAAAAATGAGAATCAAAACTGGTGATTTAGTAAAAGTAATTAATGGCAAGGACAAAGGTAAAACTGGTGAGGTTTTAAAAACCATACCTCTTGAAAATAGAGTAATAGTTAAGGGAATTAACCTTAGGACTAAACATGTTAAACCAACTCAGGAAGGAGAAACTGGAAGAATACTTACAGAAGAAGCATCTTTTCATGCTTCAAATGTAATGTTCTTTTCAAAGGATAAAAATCTTACAAGTAAGATTGAATACTTTATTGATAAAGAGGGGGTTAAGAAAAGAAGATTGAAGAAAACTGGTGAAGTAATTGATTAATTTTTCATCAGAAACCGGATTTCAACTTTTTCTAATTTATCAATTCTGACAAAGACCAGAATTAACAAAAAATTATGACTCTAAAAAATCGCTACAAAGAATCAATTAGACCAAAACTTTTAAAAGACCTTGGTCTTAAAAATATTCATCAAGTACCAAAAGTTGTCAAAGTCAACGTTAACAGAGGTCTTGGTGAGGCAGCATCAAATTCTAAAGCTTTAGAAGCCTCTTTAAACGAAATGGCAACAATTACAGGACAAAAGGCCTTAGTAACTAGGGCTAAAAAAGCTATCGCGGGTTTTAAAATTCGTGAGGGTATGCCGATTGGTTGTACTGTAACTTTGAGAGGAGACAGGATGTATTCCTTTTTGGAGAGATTTATAAATCTAGCTTTACCAAGAATAAGAGACTTTAGAGGAGTTAATCCAAAAAGTTTTGATGGAAGAGGAAATTACACCGTTGGGGTGAAAGAGCAATTGATTTTTCCAGAAATCTCTTTTGATAAAATAGATTCAATAAGAGGTATGGATATAACTATTGTCACTAGTGCAAAATCAGATCAAGAAGGTAAAGCTCTTTTGCAGGAGTTAGGAATGCCTTTTAGTAAGAATTAAATTAAAACTATGTCAAATCACGATCCTATTTCAGATATGCTTACTCGAATTAGAAATGCGAGTCAAAAAAAGCATACAACCACAACAATCCCAGGTTCAAAAATGTCCTTAAGTATCGCTAAAGTACTTCAAAAGGAGGGTTTCATTTCTGACATTAATGAGGAAGGTGAAGGTTATAAATCACAAATAATACTCGGCCTTAAATATAGTGGTAAATATAAATTCCCTACTATTCGATCTATGCAGAGAGTTAGTAAACCTGGTTTGAGAATTTATAAAAATACTAGAGGTTTACCAAAAGTTCTTGGAGGTCTAGGAGTTGCCATAATATCAACTTCTAAAGGTGTTATGAGTGATCGCGATGCTAGGAAGCAAGGCATTGGAGGCGAAGTCCTCTGCTATGTTTATTAAGGAGAATTAATCATGTCAAGAATCGGAAAAACACCAGTACTTATTCCAGAAAAAGTTACAGTTGATTTTGATGGATTAACCGTTATAGTGAAAGGCCCAAAGGGCGAGTTAAAACGTCTCATGCCTGAGGGAGTTAGTTTTGATAAGAAAGATAATACTGTTCTTGTAAGTCCTACGACAACCAAAATATATTCAAGGCAGAGACATGGTTTATGTAGAGCCTTAATTGCTAACATGGTTGAAGGCGTTACTCAAGGTTTTTCAAAGAAACTAGAAATTGTAGGCGTTGGATCAAGAGCACAAGTAAAAGGTAAAAATCTAGTTGTAAGTGCAGGATATAGCCATCCTGTAGAAATGATCCCCCCTGATGGTATAACATACAAGGTTGAAAGTAATACAAATGTTACTGTATCTGGAATTGATAAGGAAATTGTTGGCAATGAAGCAGCAAAAATCAGATCAATTAGACCTCCAGAGCCATATAAAGGCAAAGGAATTAAATATCATGATGAGAGAATTCTCAGAAAAGCTGGTAAATCTGGCAAAAAATAATTCCAATTAAAAAAATGACCAAACTTTCCAGGAAATTACAAACCCAAAAAAGACATAGAAGATTAAGGAGATTCTTAATTGGAGATGCAACCCGTCCAAGATTGTCTGTTTTTCGCTCTAATAACCATATTTATGCCCAGGTTATAGATGATGACGCTCAAACAACTATTTGCTCAGCTTCAACTGTTGATAAGGAACTAAGAGAAAAATCTGATAAATTATCTTCTGATTGTAATTCTTCTTCGATTGTTGGAAAATTATTAGCAAAGAGAGCGATAAAAAAAGGGATAAAGCAAGTAATTTTTGACCGTGGAGGTAATTTATATCACGGCAGAGTCAAGGCACTTGCAGACGCTGCTCGTGAAGCTGGCCTTGAATTCTAACTCTTAATTTATTACTATGACTGACACTCCAACAAAACAAGAAATTCAATCCAAGAACGATAACGTTCCTGGAGCTATGCCCGTAGAACAAAAAAAGAATAATCGTAATGATCGAAAAAGAAATAGAAGAGGTGATTCAAAAAATCTTGAGAGAGATTCTGATTGGCAAGAAAGAGTTGTTCAAATTCGACGAGTTTCTAAGACTGTTAAGGGGGGAAAAAAAATGAGTTTTAGAGCAATTGTTGTTGTAGGTAATGAGAAAGGTCAAGTTGGAGTTGGAGTTGGTAAAGCAGGGGATGTTATTGGGGCGGTTAGAAAGGGAGTTTCAGATGGTAAAAAGAATCTTGTTAGGGTTCCCTTAACCCCAAATAATTCAATACCGACTTTATCTAAAGGTCGAGATGGTGCTGCTAATGTACTAATTAGACCAGCAGCCCCAGGTACAGGTGTAATTGCTGGTGGTTCAATAAGAACAGTTTTAGAATTAGCCGGTATAAAAAATGTCTTAGCAAAAAGATTGGGTAGTAAAACACCTTTGAATAATGCAAGAGCTGCTATGGTTGCTCTTTCTCAATTAAGAACTCACAAATCTGCCTCAAGGGAGAGAGGCATCTCACTTGAACAGCTCTATTCTTGAAAATTATGACTTCAACATTAAATACACTTAAATCAAACTCTGGCTCGAGAAAGAAAAAATTAAGAAAGGGTAGAGGTATTGCAGCTGGTCAGGGTGCATCATGTGGTTTTGGAATGAGAGGACAAAAGTCACGTTCTGGAAGACCCACACGTCCAGGTTTTGAAGGTGGCCAAATGCCTTTATATAGAAGAGTTCCAAAATTAAAGCACTTTGAAATAATTAATCAAAAGAAATTCGCCATAATTAATTTAGAAAAATTAAATGATTTCAAAGATAATGATACTGTTAACCTAGACTCATTAGTTAAGAAAGGATTAATCTTCAAGCCCAAATTTCCTTTAAAAATCCTTGGTAACGGAAAACTTAATGTAAAGCTAATAGTCCAAGCTCATGCATTTACAAAAGTTGCAAAACAAAAAATTGAGAACGCAGGTGGATCCTGTGAGCTTATAAATAATAAATAAATTTACTAAAAATTTAGGTAAGCTTCAAAATGTTTGTCAACAAAAGTAGAAATCCTAGCGCTTCTGAAATACTTTCCCAATTATTTTTAAATAAAGAGCTAAGGAGTAGAGTTTTAACTACTTTAGGTCTTCTCCTTTTAGTAAGACTTGGTATATATATCCCTATGCCTGGTATTGATAGGGTTGCTTTTAAAAGTTTCATAGATCAAGGTGGCCAATTAATAGGTTTTTTAGATATTTTTACTGGAGGAGGAATTTCAACCTTAGGAATATTCGCATTAGGCATACTTCCTTTTATCAACGCATCAATTATTATTCAGCTTCTCACAGCTTCATTGCCTGTGCTTGAAGATTTACAAAAAAATGAAGGAGAAGCGGGAAGAAGAAAAATTGCTCAAATAACTAGATATGTTTCATTAGGATGGGGTTTTTTGCAAAGTATAATTTTTTCATTAATTCTCAGACAATATGCTATTCAGGGGATAAGTGAAACTACATTTGTCTTACAAACCTCCATTGCCTTGGTTACTGGCTCAATGTTAGTAATGTGGTTTAGTGAAATTATTACGGAGAAAGGGATAGGTCAAGGAGCTTCACTAGTAATTTTTTTGAATATTGTTTCGACTTTACCGAAGGCTCTAAGTTCAACCATTGAAAAAGCTCAAACTGGCGATAGAGGAGATGTTTTAGGTATAGCAGTTTTACTTGGAGTATTTTTACTGACAATTGTTGGGATCATTTTTGTCCAAGAGGGAGCAAGACGCATTCCTATTGTTAGTGCAAAAAGGCAGATAGGAAATTCAACACTACTTCCTACAAGGCAAAGTTATTTACCTTTGAAATTAAATGCAGGAGGAGTCATGCCTATCATATTTGCATCTGCTTTGATCTTTTTACCTATAACTATTGCAAATGTTACGGGCAACCCAGTCTTAATCAAGTTAGCCAGTAGTTTAAATCCCGGATCTTCTAATCCATGGCCATATGCTCTTACATTCTTCTCCTTGATTTTGGGGTTCTCCTATTTTTATGCATCTCTTACTATCAATCCAGTTGATGTAGCTTCAAATTTAAAGAAAGGAGGAGTAGCGATACCAGGCGTTAGACCAGGAACTAATACAGCAAACTACCTATCAGGTATACAAAATAGGTTGACTTTATTGGGAGGATTGTTTCTGGGTTCAGTAGCTATAATCCCAGCTGCAGTAGAAAGAGCTACAAATGTTCAGACCTTTCAAGGTTTAGGAGCAACTTCATTACTTATTCTTGTGGGTGTTGCTATAGATACTGCTAAGCAAATTCAAACTTATGTTATTTCACAAAGGTATGAGGGACTAATTAATAATTAATGAAGAAACATTTACTATTTTTAGGAGCTCCTGGAGCAGGGAAAGGGACTCAAGCGGAATTGCTAAGTCAAACTAATTCTTACTTACACCTTTCAACTGGTGAATTATTAAGAAAAGAAATAGAAATGAATACTACCCTTGGTATTCAAGTAAAGGATATTATGAATCGTGGGGAACTTGTTAGTGATGAATTAGTATTAAAGATAGTAAGACAAAATTTAGTCAAGGATAACAAAGGTTGGATTCTAGATGGTTACCCAAGAAATTTATCTCAAGCAAATTCATTGAATGAAGTCTTGAATGAAATAAATCAACCTTTGGAATTAGTTTTTTACTTAGATATTCCAGAAGAAGTACTAATTGAGCGTTTGCTTTTAAGAGGGAGAAAAGATGATACGGAAGAGACAATTAGAACAAGAGTGGACATTTATAAAAAAACTACAGAACCATTAATTCAATATTTTAAGGATCTCTCATTGTTAGAATATATTGATGCTGATAGAGATCTGAAAACCATTTCCTCTGATATCAAACAAAAAATGGCTTGATGATGATGTAGAATATAATATTAACGTTTAATTTGTTAAACACCTATGAAGGTCAGATCTTCAGTCAAAAAAATTAGTCCTGACGATCAGATCGTGAGGAGAAGAGGTAAAATCTATGTTATTAACAAGAAAAGACCTCGCAATAAACAGCGTCAGGGTTAAATTTCAACCCTTAAATTCAAACTTTTACTTATTCAAAACACGTGGCTAGGATTGCAGGAATTGACATACCTCGCGAAAAGCGAGTTGAAATTGCACTTACATACGTCTATGGAATTGGTTTAACGAGATCAAAGCTAATTCTCGCTAATACGGGTGTAAACCCTGATACTCGTGTCAAAGACCTTTCAGATTCTGATGTTCAAAAGCTCAGAGGTGCTACAGAAGATTTCACTTTAGAAGGGGATTTGAGAAGAAAAGAGGGAATGGCTTTAAAACGTCTACAAGATATAGGGTGTGTAAGAGGAAGAAGACATAGAATGAGTCTTCCAGTAAGAGGACAAAGAACTAGAACCAATGCAAGAACAAGACGGGGATCTAGGAAAACAGTTGCTGGAAGAAAAAAATAAATTACTAAATCTATTTACAAATTGAAGTATTAAATTTAAACATCATGGCAGCTACAGTAAAAAAAACGGGTTCAAAGAAATCTAAACGTAATGTACCCAATGGTGTGGTACATATCCAAAGCACATTTAATAATACTATCGTCTCAATTACTGACACCTCTGGCCATGTAATTTCTTGGTCTTCTGCAGGCGCAAGTGGATTTAAAGGAGCCAGGAAAGGTACGCCATTCGCTGCTCAAACAGCTGCTGAAGCTGCAGCTAGAAGAGCACTTGATCAAGGTATGAGACAAATAGAAGTACTAGTTAGAGGGCCTGGCGCAGGTAGGGAAACGGCCATAAGAGCTTTACAAGTGGCCGGATTAGAAATAACTCTAATAAGAGATGTAACTCCATTACCTCACAATGGATGTAGAAGACCTAAACGGAGACGCGTTTAGGTCTTAACCATTCTCAACCCCCCAAAAAAAAACTCTTAACCTCATTATTTTCCGTGTTGCAATACCAGATTGACAGAATCGACCATCAAATAGCAGATGATCGCTCCCAAACAGGAACTTTTTTAATTGGCCCTTTAGAAAGGGGACAAGCTACAACTTTGGGTAATTCCCTCAGAAGAGTCCTTATGGGAGGACTTGAAGGGAGTGCAGTTACTGCAGTAAGAATAGCAGGCATTAATCATGAATATGCCACTATTCCTGGAGTTAGAGAAGACGTTTTAGATATTCTTCTTAATTGCAAGCAACTATCAATAAATAGTTCTAATCCAGAGCTCGAAATCGGCAGGTTAGTAGCAAGTGGTCCAATGGAGGTGAAGGCGAATGACATCCAATTCTCCTCTCAAGTTGAAATTGTTGATGGCGAAAAACCGATCGCGACTATTCAGGATGGTCATAACTTAGAGTTGGAAATCCATGTTGAAAGAGGTGTTGGATATAGACCCGTAGATCGTAAGAGTGAAGAGACAACTGCTATTGATTTACTTCAAATAGATGCTGTATTTATGCCAGTTAAGAGAGTAAATTTTACGATTGATGAAACTGCTGTGGCAGAAGGCGGAACGGGAAGAGAAAGATTAAAAATGGAAGTCGTAACAGATGGTTCAACAAGTCCTGACGATGCTATCGCTGAAGCTGCAAATCAGTTAATAGAACTTTTTCAACCCCTTGCTACTGTCACAATGGTTGAGGAAATTCCTGAAGAACCTGAACCATCTCCAGAAGCTCAAATTCCTCTGGAGGAACTAAACTTGTCCGTTAGAGCATATAATTGTTTAAAAAGGGCTCAAGTTAACTCAGTTTCAGATTTAATGGGCTTCAGCTATGAAGATCTTCTTGAAATTAAGAACTTTGGCTCTAAATCTGCAGATGAGGTTATTGAGGCTCTTGAGCGCATCGGCATTTCTATTCCACAAAGCAGAACATCAGTTTAATCATTTTTAAGATTATGAGACACCAACTTAGAATTCCATTATTAAGTAAACCTGCTGACCAAAGGAAAGCACTTCTAAGAGGTTTAACTACACAATTAATTAGGGAAGGTAGAGTAACGACAACAAAAGCTCGTGCAAAAGCTTTAAGAAATGAAGCTGAAAGAATGATTTCACTCGCCAAAGAAGGAAGTTTGGCTTCTAGGAGAAGGGCTATTGGATATATTTATGATAAAAAATTAGTTCATTCATTATTTGAAAAAGCAAAGGAAAGATATGGAGAAAGAAATGGTGGTTA
>QCRH01000021.1 GCA_003211955.1 Prochlorococcus sp. AG-459-O09
ATTGTAAATCGACTGTCAATCAATATGTATTAAAAATGTTCGATCTTGTTCTTTGGGAGCACTAGGTCTCAGGTTCGAATCCTGTCGCCCCGATCAGTTATAGCAGTGAGTCTCAGCTAATAATATATTTAACCTAAAAAGTAGAGTGCCCAAAAAGTGCCCAAAACTGAATAAATTCAAAAAAATTTATCTTCGAAAAAGTAATCTTACTATTTTTTTTCCTAGGATTAATTTTCCAGAAAGAAGAATCACATTTTAATATTTCCGCATTCATTTATTGATGATTCATTTATATTTTTCAGATCAGGCTTCCCAACATTTAATTGCTGAAGAACATCAATCATTGAAACAGCAAAATTCAAACCTTGAGATCCACCAGATGAAGTTTTTCCAAAAGTATTTATACCAATTACTTCTCCATTTTCATTTAATAAAGGACCACCACTATTCCCTGGATTTATTGCAGCATCAGTTTGTATTAATGAAGCTCCAGTAGTAGCAAAACCCTCTGAATAATTTCCTGATCTCCTAAAGGCACTTACAATTCCTCTTGTAATAGTATTTGTCAAACCTCTGGGCGAACCAATTGCGATTACTTCTTCACCTGGTACAGGGTATGTGGCGTAACAAATAGGAAGAGCTTTTGGATAATTTTCACCTACTACTTTAAGTATTGCAAAGTCATCTTTTCTACTCACATAAATAACTTTTGCAGTTAATATTGCACCAGTAACAGTTTCTATTTGGATATCAATTTTTGTTCCAGAACCAATTACATGTCTATTTGTAATTAGTAAACCTCTATCATTTATGAAAAATCCTGTGCCTTGACCTCTACTTGATTTTACAGTGACAACTTTTGGAAGAGTATTTCCTGCTATTTCTTTAATTGATGGATTTACTTTTACATTTTTAGCTTTAAAGTTAATTTCTGGTATGACCCATTTTTTTATAGACTTACTATACAAACTCGATAATTTTTCAACAGTTCCCTCTCCAATTGGTATAACTCTATTTTTAACTCTTATTGAAAGCCCAACATATGACTTTGAATTTTTTACTTGTTCAACAAAATCATTTGGTAATGGGAATTGACCGTCATCTCCATATAAAGTGTAATTTTGATTATTGAATTTTAATTCAATTGGAGAACCTAATTCACCAGAATCAACAATGCCTCCAATACATCCGAACATAAAATCACAGCCAGTCTCTAGAAAAAATACTGCATTCAAATAGTCTGAACTCCATTTAGTTAAAACAGTAAATTGAGTTACTCCCTTTAGTTTGTAGTCTCTATCAAAGACCACATATTCAGAACTTCCATCAAAGCTGGAGGTAAGTTTAACTATATTGTTATAAGGAATTTTAGGTTTTGCTGTAGAAGACCAAGGGATGTCACTTTCCAATTCGATAACCATTAAGCCAGTTTCTGTATCTAATATTGTTTTTTCTTTTTTTCTTCCAGATTCATCTTTGCACTGGGGTTTATTTTTCCAAACAGGAGAATCACAATTAATTTTAGCTGCGTAAACTCCAGTAGGTAAAGCGAGTAAAGCTAATAAAAAGAATAAAATTTTCTTCAAAAAAAAAAGCCTAATTATTGTTCATTTTATATCGACTGTCAAATTCTAAAAAATATAAAATTAATGCCCAAAATGTGCCCATAATCCTTAATACTAGTCCGAATTAGTCCATACATATTCGCCCAAATGTCCGTATATAGCTATAAGTCTCAATTATAGCCTTGTTTGTACAGGTGCTTTGGGAGCACTAGGTCGCAGGTTCGAATCCTGTCGCCCCGACCATTTAAAAACCAAGTCATACTAGCGAGTCTCCCAACTCGCTTTTTTATTTCTCATTTGTCTTAAAAACTTAATAGCGATTAAATAGCGATTATTTGTATAGCCTTGTATAACTTTGTCCAGTTAATCGCTAACCATCACTAGGTTCATTAAACCTCTAAATAAATAAAATAATCAATACAGTACCAATACTGAAAATTAAACTCCAACCCTGAGAATTAATTTTCAATTTAAAAATTATTTATATGTAATGAGTAAAAAACCTAAATAGGTTAAAAACCATTTATTCACACGACCTTTTACTTGATGATGACTGAATTAAATTACCCATCCAATTTTTAATATCTGATAATACTTCCAAATCTAATTTGTAGTAAACCCATCTACCTTCTTGTCTATCAGAGATAAGACCTGAATCCTTAAGGATTTTTATATGATAGGAAATTTTAGATTGAGATAATCCAGTCACTTTAACTATGTCGCAAACACATATCTCTCCACCCATCATTAATTCAAGAATATTTATTCTAATCGGATCTGAGAGGGACTCCATTATCCCAATAAATTGATCTCTATCAATCTTTTTAAGTTGTTCTAACAAAATCAAAAGATCATTAACTTTTTAAATACTAACCTAAAAAATTTAATTACACATATCAAGAATTATTGATATATCAATTATTTTTGATATATATTATATTAGGTTTTGATATTTCTATGAAAATTGGAATTAACGGATTTGGAAGAATTGGTAGGTTAGTTTTAAGAATTTTATGGGAAAGAAAAGATATTGAAATAACTCATATAAATGAAATTAATGGGGATTCTTTAACTGCATCTCATTTACTAGAGTTTGATTCTGTTCATGGTAAATGGAATAAAAAAATAGCTTCGAATGACAACGAAATATTAATTGAAGATAAAAAAATTTCCTTTACATCAATAAAGAACTATCTTGATGTTCCATGGAATAAATCTTCGGTTGATCTTGTTTTGGAATGTACAGGTAAAAACAAAGCTCCTAAAGAATTAAATCCATACTTTGATTCTCTTGGAATAAAAAAAGTAATAGTTGCTTGTCCTGTGAAAGGAATTGTGGGAGGGGAACAAGCACTTAATATTGTTTATGGAATTAATCAAGCCCTTTATAAACCTGAAAAACATAAATTAATTACAGCAGCATCCTGTACTACAAATTGCTTGGCTCCCATCGTAAAAGTTGTTAATGAAAATTTCTCAATTAAACATGGGGTTATAACAACTATTCATGACGTTACAAATACACAATCTCCAGTAGATTTTTACAAAAGTGACTTAAGAAGAGCAAGAGGATGCATGCAAAGCTTAATACCTACTACCACTGGATCAGCTAATGCGATTGCTGAAATTTTCCCTGAATTAGAAGGAAAACTAAATGGTCATGCAGTAAGGGTTCCACTTCTAAACGCCTCATTAACCGACATAGTTTTTGAATTAAATAAGGAAGTAACTGAAGAGCAAGTAAATAATGAATTTAAAAAAGCATCTGAAACATACTTAAAAGGTATTCTTGGATACGAGGAGAGACCCTTAGTATCCGCTGATTACTTAAATGACTGTAGAAGTTCAATAATTGATGGACTTTCAACGATGGTTGTAAATTCTAATTTATTAAAGATTTATGCCTGGTATGACAATGAGTGGGGTTATAGTTGCAGGCTTGCAGATCTTACTTCTTATGTAATTGAGAAAGAAAATAAATTTTAGTTTTTATGAAGTTATCTAGCCTTCAACAATATAGTGTCGTTACCGCAAACTATTGGGCATTTACTCTTACTGACGGTGCATTGAGAATACTAGTTGTTGGTCATTTTCATGAACTTGGTTATTCAACTCTGCAAATTGCTTTACTTTTTCTTTTCTATGAATTTTTTGGAATAATTACAAATCTTTTTGGAGGATGGATAGGAGCAAGATATGGGTTGAGACTTACTTTATGGATAGGAACGATTCTGCAAATTCTTGCTCTCTTCATGCTGATTCCAGTCAAAGAGAATTGGTCAATAATCTTTAGCGTCTCATACGTTATGTTAGCCCAAGCACTTAGTGGGGTAGCAAAAGATTTAAATAAAATGAGTGCAAAAAGTGCAGTTAAATCAATAGTGCCAGATTCAGAAGAGAATAATCAAAATATTCAAAAACAATTATTTAAGTGGGTTTCAATTTTAACAGGATCTAAAAATGCACTTAAGGGTGTTGGTTTCTTCCTAGGGGGTCTCTTATACAAGCTATTGGGCTTTAATAATGCAGTTGGAATAATGGGTTTAGGTCTATGCTTCGCATTCTTTTTAACTTTATGTCTTCCTAAAGATTCAGGGAAAATGAAAAGAAAGCCAATTTTTAAAGACCTTTATTCAAAGTCTAAAGGTATTAATATTCTTTCAAGTGCAAGGTTTTTCTTATTTGGAGCAAGAGATGTCTGGTTTGTAGTAGCTCTTCCAGTATTTTTAGACATTTCTTTTGGATGGGATTATTTAAAAATAGGGCTGTTCTTGGGTGGATGGATAATAATCTATGGTTTCTTTCAAGTATTAGCTCCATTACTTAGAAAAGTATGGGGGAAAAATAATAGCCCAACAAAAACTACCGTTCAATTTTGGGGACTTATCTTGACGGTTATTCCTTTATTTATTGCAGGAGCATTAAACGGTGACAAATCATTAGGTCCTGTAATTGTTATTGGATTAATAATATTCGGCTTTGTTTTTGCAATGAATTCATCTACTCATTCCTACTTGATTTTGGCTTATTCAGATAATGAGAAAGTAAGTTTAAATGTTGGTTATTACTATATGGCTAATGCAGCGGGAAGATTATTTGGAACCCTGCTATCGGGCTTATTATTTATGCTCGGTAAAAATGACACTATTGGTATGCAGTATTGTTTATATACTTCATCTATTTTGATTTTTATTGCTTGGCTTACTAGTTCTAAATTACCTTCCTATTCTTCCAACAGCTTCAATTGATTTTTTTAAAATTTCACCTTTCAATGGAACGAAACCCAAGGTAGGAGCTTTATCTTGGTATTCATCGCTGAGCAATTTATAGAATGTATCTTGAATTGCCTTAGTATTCCTTCCATTACCTGTTTCATAAGCAAGTATCCAAGTTAAGGTTGCTATTGGATAAGCTCCTTTAGCAGTAGGGTTTGGATTTTTACCAGCCAAGTTCTTATCAAGAGTTATTCCATTTAAAGCTATCGCGCCTGATTCAGTATTAGGGGTAACGAATTCACCAGATAGGTTTTGAAGTGCAGCAGCCTTAACATTACCTTTAATGTATGACTGGTTTACATAACCAATTGCGCCAGGAGTGTTTTGAATAACACCTGCAACACCAGAATTGCCTTTTGCTCCAACTCCCGAAGGCCATTTAACAGATTTACCAGTACCTAGATTCCAGGTTTTAGAGAAAGCCTCCATAGAATTTGTAAAAGCTTTAGTCGTGCCTGAACCGTCGGAACGATGGGCCCAAGTTAATTTACCTGACTTACATCCTAATTCCTTCCAGTTTTTTATCATTCCCATTGCTACTTGAACAGCTTGTTCTTGTGTTAGTTTCAGGTCGCAATCATAGTTATATCCAAACGCAATTGTTCCACCTACCATCGGTATTTGAACAAGTCCTCTAGTAACTTTTTTTATATCAGCTTCTTTCATTGGATCGTCAGAGGCTCCAAAATTAACAGTTTCATCTATGAAAGCTTTTCTTCCAGATCCAGAACCTACTGCTTGGTAATTAACTCTAGGGCCTCCAGATTTAGCTAAGTCAAAAAACCACCTAGTATAAATCTTCGAAGGAAATGATGCACCAGCTCCACTCAATCTCTTTGATGCCATCGCAGATGGAGAAAGTATCAATGAAATTGCAGAAGATAAAATGAGAGTTTTTTTGAAAATACTCATCAGCCACTTAGATTGAAGACAATTTATTTATAGCATCAAACAAAAAGCGAAATACAAAGATTAAGAAATACATCAAAATATTTTGATATAATCAATAATTATTGATATATACGACCTATTCGCTCTTTTTAAACGCTTATTACTTGCATAAAAAAGAGGGGTTTATCCCTCTATGCTGGATCGACTGTCAATCAATGATATTTTACAGCCCCTAAAGCACTAGGTCTTTGGTTAGCGATTATTTAGCGATTAATTGTATATCTAAGGATAATTTTGTATAACTTTGGCCTATTTTTAAGACTCGTAATTTTGTAGATATAGCAACTAACAAGCTATAGCCTGACTTGTTTATTTAACCCACTGTCTCAAATTGGAGGGCGGGTGCTTTGGGAGCACTAGGTCGCAGGTTCGAATCCTGTCGCCCCGACTCTTAAAAAACAAGTTATACTAGCGAGTCTCCCAACTCGCTTTTTTATTGCTTACTGTCTCAAATTGAGAAAGGGGAGCTGTAGGGGGAGCTAATAGGATGTACTTTGATCTATTTAGTGCCTAGAAATAGCTCCTGAAGATACTTGTTTTCTTCCACCCCTCATCGAGTAGTTGTTTGTATCCCTTTCGAGCTGCTTCGATAATTTCAACTCAGCTTACCTTCATAACTGGTTTAATACTCCTTTTATATACACATCCATAACTAATCATCATTGCATCAATACTAGGACTAGGTTCGATACATCTTCAAATGGTTTAAATACTTTTATTCTTGATCTGTCCTTATTTAATAAGAGTAAATTTTCCATTACTATTTATATGTATTCAGTAATGCTATGTAAATTTCCAACAATATGAATATTGACATGCCTACACCGATAGCTTCATTAGGTTGATTATTCCAAAGCTCCTGAAAATATCCCATAAAAAAATTCACTCTCTAGTTAAGAATACTAAAGAAAATAATTATGGAAGAAATAGAAAAGTATTACGAAGAAATTGGAAAGATAATAAAAGATTTAACTTTCTCTTATGTGGACAAACGAGGTGAGCTCTGGGATGATAGAAAAAAAGAATGGGAGAAAATTTGATTACTAAATTGGATGAAACTTCTTGGCAGAAAGAGTTCTTGGAGATGAAGTCACATTCAACCTCAGATGTAAGACTTCTAATGCAAGGTGCAAAAGGATTCAGAGAGGCTTGGCACTTAGGTACTCTGCATGAAGAATACAAAATCATGAAACGTCGAGAGCACCAACAAAAGCAGTAACTAAATAACGAATACCAAAATACAAAAAGCCAAATTAAGTATCAAACTTAAGGTTTTAGAAGTAAATTTCATAAACAAAAAAAGGGCGACAGATTCGCCCTAAATAAAAAAGCTTGATAATCCCCATCACCCAGCTCTTTAAAAAATCCTAGCACTATATATGGTGTTTGTAAGTATTAAAAATTACCTATCGATGGGGTTGTTTGTTCCTTTTTAATTTGTCATGATAGAAATCCCCATCATCCAGGCTCGCAAGGGTCTTTTTTTTTGCCTGTAAAAACGATTCAAAAAGCGACATATACATATAACAGTCTCTCTAAATACACAAAAAATCCATCACAAAGTATTAGGATGCTTTTACTAAAGGTAAGGTATTCAATATGTCTCTAAAGAATCAAACTAATGATATTTATCCATGGGATTATCAAATAGGAGATGATAATTTCCAATTAGAACCTTGGATTCTAGAGAAAGGTAAAGAATTTGTGTCTATTGAGAAAAATATAGATAACAAAGGTTTTTTTTATTTACAAAAGAATAAGGAGAAACGTCTTTCTCTTAACTCTTTACAAATAAAATCAACTTATAATCAATTGATGAATTTTGGTTATAAGTTACGAATAAGAAATCTCTAATTTTCTTTTGATTTATAGTAATAATCTTCAGAATCGCGAAGCAATAATAACTAATTATTTCTATTAAATTTATTGTATTTTTTATTGTTGGGTCTGTCTCTTTTCTCTGCTTCGTTGACCCTTATCTCTCTTCCCATCCATTCAACATCTTGAAGATCATCAATAGCTTTTTTTTCGGAATTATGATCATTTAAATCCACGAAAGCGAAACCTCTCTTTCTTCCTGTTTCTCTATCAAGAGGTAAATAACATTTTTTAACTACTCCATAATTACTAAAAAGTTGTTCAAGATCTTCGACCTCAGTTTCCCAAGATAAATTTCCAATAAAAATAGTCATTTCTTTAATTTTTTTTTGAAGGTATAAATAGTTGCTTTGGACTAGTGAAGTTATCTCCAATCAAATGCTTCCATTGTTCTTACTCTAACTCTTTATTAGGTACATAACGAGTAGGAAAAATTAGATATCTTACATACCCATTGCTCTTCTCAGCTTTGCAGCCTCATCTAAACCTTCCATAATTGTAAATGTAGAATTTTCAGTAGCTTCTTTTCTTAGCTTTGAAAGTTCATTATATTCTTCAGATTCATAAGCTTCGACCGCATCTTTAATGGAAGGGAATTCACAAATAACGGCTAAATCAGCATATTCTGTCCTCTCTTTTCCTTGAGGCTCTGTATCTTTTGCAAAGACTTGGCCTCCAACCTCTTTCAGCCATGGTCCAACTTTATTTACATATTTATCAAATAAATCTTGATTAATTATTTTTGCAGTCTATATCCAATAACCTTTAGCTCCTCTTTTATTCATTTCTTTATCTTTGTATTTCAAATAGACTACATCATTTCGTGTTGATCAAATTTATTTTTTAACTTTGCTGCTTTATGGATTAATCCAACTGCTTCTTTTCTTCCTGTCGCTTGTTGCGCCTGGCGCATTAAGTCAGCATATTTTTTGTTTAGTTTTTTCATTTGGTTGTTTAGTGTCAAAGACACAGGCTTAATAAGTGATTGTCATTTTTTGCATTATCTCTATTGAATAGATCAACACAACTTCTTTATCAGAAAGTATTTGACTCTTGCAGGTGGGATTCTTTTTCAAAAATTCTTTAGCTGGTCAATATCGCTTAGTCTTATCTCTACCTGGGATTAATTAACAATAACATAAGAACAAAAATAGCTATTTGAAAGATGCTTAACTCTCTAAATACCTGCAAATAAATTCAAAGTTTTCGTAGTCCACAGTTATTGTCTTAAACCTATCTGTTTCTATTTTTCTATTCCCAAAATTCTGCAATTCAACTTTAATAGATGGATGTTTTATTGAGTACGATGGAGTAAAGCCAATGCGCTTTGCACGTTTATGCAAATCCTTTTTAAGTCGAGGATCGCAGCCACAGAATAAGATAGTTGGCCTAGAAGAATTACCTATGGAAGCATCAGTAATTCTTTGTTTTAAATCGGATGCAATATTTTCGAGAACTTTCATTTAAATTTTTTTACTTCGAGAGACATAATTAATAACCAATATTATTTCTAGTGTTAGTTATGTAAATTATTAAATTTAGAATGTAGTTAGCAGGAAAGTTTAATGGTTTCAAAAGTAGCAATGCAATTCCTTGAGTTAAGTTAAATCCTTTTTCTTCCATAAATAAAAGAAGGGGTTCATTTATACATTGTAAATAGATTGTCAATTAATAAATTGGTCAAACGGTCTTGAATCAACAACTTAGTAACTTAATTAAATTATTAAAAACTATTATTTATTCAGTAACTTATCGGATATGAAAATAATTTTAAAAAGTGAAACTTCACTAGGTCTAGAATCCTTCGAAGAACTAGGTTTTAATTCCGAAGAGGAACTTGAATTAGAAATTTCTAAACTTACTAAATTTAGACCTGAATTTGATACTAATTTGGAATAAGTTGATAGCGGTTCAAAAAGTAAAGGTTTAATTTAATATTCTCTATTTTTTAATTATTGGTTTTAATTTGATTCTCCCAAGTCAATTGCTCAACAACCATTAAAAAAGTCAGCCTGTATCCCTACTAGCTGACTTTCATGATGATGTAAGTTTTAAAAAACTATACGAATGTATTTGATGTTGTGATGCTTAAAACAACTGCAACAAAGAATATGTAAGGAACCACCTTGAAGGGTACATATCCTTGCTTTTTAGATATAAAATCCATTTATACAAATCCTGGAATAATTTGTCCAGTTGTAAGATATGCGCCAATAAGAGCAATAAAGCCAATCATCGCGAATCTACCATTGAGCTTCTCAGCTACAATTTTTTCCACCTCAACTGTTTTTGTTTCGTTCATTTGTTTGGTTGGTTGTTTAGCTAAGACGCTTCCTAATGCAATCTTGAAACAAATCTAAAAATAGAAAAATATAAATGTGAGTATAATTACTTACTCTCATACCCTCTATAAGCTGTACTTATTAGACTTTTTTAGATTTTCTTAATTTTAAGGGAACAATTATTCAATAAAAGTTAAAAAGAGAATTAATAGCTATTAATAAATAAAGGATATTAATGAAACAAAAAATCAATATAAATTTTTTAGAAAAATATATAGCTCATTTTGTAAATGATATTGAATATAAAAGAAATTATAAGTGAATTTATCATTTAAAAAAAATATGAAAAAGCTACTGGTTGTATTTATTCTTATTCTTACTTCTTGCAGTACAAAAGATGAATTATCCATTACCCAAGATGAATTATCCATTACAAAAGATGAAATTTCTATTACGAAAGGTAAATCATCCATTAATGATGAAAAAAAATTATTTCATGTAACTAAAGAAACTGCTGTTCGTCTTTGTGGAGGTAAATCCAGAATAATTGAAAGTGAAAATGAAGAAATCATCAAAATAGAAGTAAAGGATTTTTCAAATGTTGAAAAAGAAAAATTTGTTCAATTTATTGTTGTTGAAACTGATAGAAAAGGGGGCAAATATAGAATTGTTAATTGTTATCCAAATAAAGATCCTAAAAAATCGATTGTTAAAACAATAACTACTAGTTACAAGCTAAATTAGTTCAATGCGAAATAATGTAGTCATTTAAGGATTAATAGTTGATCGGTTGCGACTATTTTTAGCCCCTTTTTAATAATATTCTTACTCCTAAATTGAATATTCCCTCTAATTTTTTTAGCTAAAGTTGGAATATTTGGTGGTTCCAGTATTAGATAAACTCTTCCTGAGCTTTCTAAATAAACATAGTCTTCTAATACATCTCTATTAAGAAGTCGATAGATTGTTTTGGTGCTTTTATAACCTAGTTTTCTTGCTGTTTCTTAATAATTATTTTTGGTTTTTTAATTGATTATTAAAATTTTTTTGAAATACCTTTTAAAAAATGGATTAATTAACAGTAAACCTAACAATAAAAGGCCCCATATCGAAATATGGCCTTCCACTTGATTCACTACCATCTCCAGGACCTCTATCAGTTGTTACTGATCCATAAGTATAACTTTCTACCCAAACACCAGTATTAGTAGTATCAAAAGATAAAGTCCCTGAGGTTGTATTTTCTGTAATTACGATAGGGTTTACTAGAGTTTGTACACCTGCCATATATTTAGCGCCGGAGCAAAAATAATTTGGATCACCTCCAAAATTATTACTTGAAACGTCAATAGTTGCCACTGTTGATTTATCAGATTTTAAAAATATTCCACTTATTGTTGTATCCGCGACCTTTAAATTTTCGATTGTACATCCAGCATCAAATATTCCTAATCTAGTTGACACTTCATCAGCTTCTGAGTTAGATACTTTGCCGATAGAAGCATAAGGTCCTTCATCTGTGGATGTTACTCTATATTCAATATGATTAGAATCGTTAGATGTTTTCCAAGTTTCACCGGTTAATTCCAAAGTAGCCTTTAATTTAATAGTATCGTCAATAATTATGTAAGCATACTCATAAGTTCCTAGGGGCGGCTCGTTTACGTTAGATGAGTCTAAGCCAATAATTGTAGGACTTCCGTCAGCCGAAACTAAATTTGCTTCGTAGCCGTTATCGTCACTCCAAAGAACAAAACATCCTGAAGTATCTAACCCAGATGTACTAAATGGGTTATTACCTTCAGTACAAATCCCTAATTCAACTGCGGTAACTTTAAAAACAGAAGGAGATATAGTACAACCATTTCCTCCATTTATTCTTGTCCCATCTGAAATAATCGTTGGTAGTGATAGGTCCTTACATTTATCTCTTAGTGCAGAAGAGTGAGTGGGCTCAGTCGTAATAAAAATTGAAGAAAAAAATGTTATGAGAAAAAAGAGAAATTTACTTGTTTTTGAAGTTTCTAAGTTAAAGAATTGTTTGTGAAGTAGTTTCATTTGATTATTTTGAAGGAATGAGGAATTAGATTAATTTCCGCTTAGATTTAAGCTCCAGCCAGTTCCTCTTTCAAGGAGAACATCATATTTACGTTTTACTGGTTGAGTCATTTGTGTGATCATATTTTTCTTATAATCCTTTTTGCCAAATGTCACTGGGTTGCCGGTAATATTCATTCTTAAACCAAAGAATGTCTCATCCGTTCCTGGTAGATTATTATTAGATGTTGTTGATGCAGCAGAAATCTCATTAGAAACAAAAGCTTCTAACCCAACATGAGGAGTAGCCTGCCAATTTACTGCACCTTCTATTCCTGAATTGTCGTTTCTGTAATGATAGTCCCAGTTAAATCCTCTTACAATAAAAGCTAATTCTGGATAATTTGGCAATCTATATCCAACCTCAACGTCCCATCCATCTACTACTTTTTCTGTATATTTAACGTTATTAATGACTATATTTTTTGGATCAGTAATTGACATATACCAGTTATTTCTAAGCTCAAAATCTTTCCAGAGATATTCTCCTCCAAGACCAAGTCTGCTATGAGCGTCACTATAATCTGTCATTCTGTAATCCCAGAAGGCATTCGCTCCTAACATTGATACATCATTGGGACGATGTCTAATTCCTAAACCTAAGTTAGTAGTGGAACCCTCTGCATTAGTTGCAGTTGCTAATCTTGCTTGAGAAAAAGCAAGAGTTTTAATATCACCCTCATCATCTTTAGCTAACTCTCCTAACTTCATCAGACTATTTAAAGAGAAACTTGTATCAGATTCTGTCCCACCTGAAATGTTTACGGAAGTCTGAGCAAAAAATGGAATACTTTGAATCGAACTATTAGCTGTTGAATTTACAAAGTCATATCCGGCATCAGCTAATATTCTTTTACCATCACTAAACATTAAATCAGTATATTCACTTCCTTCTGCACCTTGATTCATCAATGGAACAAATTTAGTGGAGTAAGTTGCTCCTTTAATTATGTATTCATCTAATTTGTCTTTAGGTTGATAAGCCTTTTCTGGACGGACACAAGCAGAGGATCTATCGTTTTCAAAAACATTACATTTTCCTCTATCAATAATGATTTCTGGCTTTTTAATATCAATTATTTGTTTGGAAATAAAAGAACTTGATTCATCACCTCTGGTTTTATAATTTAGTTCTTGATTTATCTCTGCATTAGCTATTGATGGAGAAATTAAAGCAAAAAATAAGTTTATGATTAAATATTTATTCTTCATTAAGAATTTGTTTTTTCACATAATAGTAATAATTTGAATTTTAAACTTTAGATCTATATTCAGTTCAAAACATAACTAATAAATTTAATGAAAATTATATTTAGCGATTAATCTGGACAAAACCATACAATGCTATACAAATAATCGCTATTTAATCGCTTTTTGAATTATTGAGACTACTGAGAAATAAAAAAAGACAGGCTGGGAAACCGTTCTATGACTTGGATTGGTAGAGTCGGGGCGACAGGATTCGAACCTGCGGCCTAGCGCTCCCAAAGTACTCCTTTGTTAATTTGAGATTAGCCAATAATCTTTTGCTATAAAAAGAGTTCATTGATGTTAGTGAAACGAGTTTGAAACTGTATATTGCACAAAGTAAGTACTTTTTTTTATATGGTTAATTCCTAACTTTAGCTACCCTTCTAGCTTCCCCCCTCTAAGTCATAGTAATCTCTGTTAACTAGGTCGGACATTTGATAGTTTTTTTTAGAAAGTCGATCTACAATAATGCGCAATTATAACTATTTATTTTCAGTAATTATTTTTTTTGCTAGTAATAGAAAGCCAATAAAAATTAAAAATTAATATGCTTTATGTTCAGCATTGGTCATTTAAGGCCGGATATCATCAAAAAGGTGCAGAAAAATTTCTTGGTGGAGGGGGAGATTATCCTGGAGTTGAGATGATTGGAAGATATCACGCACCCGGTTCTCTAGAGGGTTGGATAGTTTTAAAGACTGATGATCCAAAAGCAATATATCAACATGCCGCTGAATGGGGTGAATTTCTTAATTGGGAAACCACACCTGTTTTTACTGATGAAGAAGCTGGTCCAATAGTTGCCAAAGTCTACTCATAGAGAGAGATTGACAGCCGAACTAAAATAAGGGGCAATTAGCTCCCTTTTTAATGAACACTCTCATCATCTCAACTTTTAGCTGTACATTTGAAGAATTTAAAAATGACGTAACGACATTATTTCTTGAAGAAAAGTGCAAGGAGTTTGTAACTGATTATGAGTTTGTAAAAGTGAATGAACACAAATCTCATTTATTAATGAACTGTAACGACTTAGGAAAATTAGGTGCAGAGATGGAATCTCCTTTCGCTAAGGAATGGGATAAAAAAAATAATTGTAAGGATGCCGTATATTCGATCAAACTTGTTGCGTAAATTAAACGCTTACTAATTTTCTATAACACCCGCTACTTTTCTTTCCGCTAGTCGTTTTTTTAGAATTGAATAATTTTGTGAAGCCCATTTTCGAGAAATATCAAATTCAGCATCTAACTTCTCTCTAAGTAATTTGCCAATTTTAAATACTTCTACGAAGCCTAGATAAATTATTACCAGCAACTTAATTATGTTTACTGCAACAGCTGCTATCTTTTCAATTTTTTGATCTTGCATTTGAATTTGTTGAAGCCCACTAAAATTAACAGTTGTAAGAAATTATGCAAATTAATTAGAGAAAAATCTTATTGGTGTTATTCTCATTGGGCAATGGCTTTTAAGTATTGAAGTAATTTTTATAGGAGCTTTGGCAGAATCACCACGACCCCTACCATGCGATTTATGGAATATTTGGGGTAATAGAATTGTTGGTAATTTATAACCGATTACTAAATAAATATCAGTAACAAGAAACCCTTCCAGAAATTCCAACTACTGAAAGGGTTATTAAATCGACTCGCAACTATATAGAATCAATTTATGTCTTGCAGCAAACGCAGAGTGTGCTTACGAGGTTTGGCCTCATTTAATTTATAGCAAAAGAATATCAAATTAAACTTTTTTAAACTTCTCAATCCATTTCATAATCGTCATCAATATCATTTTCATAAACCCTAGCAAGTTCTCTAAGTATAGTTTTTACTTCCATATCTGTGGCTCCTGATTCGTCTTGGAACTTGGTGCAAATCGCCCTAAGTTCGTCATAAGCTTGTTCTAGCAATATTGTTTTTTGATCTGGATTTGCCATTTAATTTTTGTCAACCACTTCTCCGCCATACTCTCTTGCTATTACATCTAAACACCTAAGAATATCTTTGTTTTTTAATAGATCTGTTTGCTCTAAATAATTAAGAAGAGTTCTTATTTGTTCTATAGTATTTTCTTCTAATTCCTTCATAAGTTTCTTTCTATTAACTCTATCTTATATCCAACAGGATCTATTACGAACACAAAGAATCTTGATCTTGTTGCATTTGTTTTTTCTTCAGTATTTCGTATTCAACTATTAAAAATACTTACTATAAGGTATTCTAAAAAAATTGGCAGTTTTAATGAAATTTGCTTTTATGAGTGTAAAGTTATTTTTATTATGCAAATCTCATTTTTTGCAAAAGTAGTTTTGTTTTTAACTCTTTATTGTATTTCTGATTTATCAATTAAAAATAATATTTTGAGAAAAGTAATGAATAGAGCTAATAGAGCTAAAAAAATTTAAACTTCCCAATCAATGGAATTTCTAACTAATTTTTGGAATAATCAACCCACTACAGTTATAGGAATAGGTGTAGCAATATTTGTATTATTAGGAATTTATATATCTTTACTCCAGACATATCAATAAATTAGTTAATTATTTTTTTAATTTTTTCTAGATTCCATTTATCAAATATTAATTTCATTTCTCTTTCGTAATATCTTACTTTCTTTGCAAAAGGTAATTGTTGAATAATTATCCCAAAGGGAAATTTAAAAAAAGAAGAGATATAAACAATATAAAACTCGACAAATGAAGGTTTTGGTGGGAGAGGTAAATTTTTTATATATGCCCAATCAATGCAAGGTTTTAGTTGCTTATCACTAGCGATAATATTTTTTTTACATCTCCACCAAGAGAATAGATAAATGCAAATAAAAATCGGTAACGGAAGAAGTCGCAACATTTATTAAAATTATATTTCTCCAGGAGTTATTGTTTCAGGATAACCAAGCCTTAATTTATGTGCGGTGCAAGTAGTAAGCGTTTCATTTATTCCCAAGTTTTCATATCAGTAGTTCCTTGTGATCTTTGCATCCAAGCATATTTCCATGTACCGTTTTCATTTTTAAAAATGCAAGTGTAAGTTGAAAGATCTTTATTTTGATTTCCTTTATAACTGAAGATTTCTTTCAAAGTGAAAACCGCATATGCTATTTCACCGTAAATTTCAATTTTGTGGGTTTTGATTAGTTCTGAGGATTCTGCAACTAAGTCTTTACTATCAAACATTCCAACTAATCCCTGCGCAGAGATTGGATTTCCACTTGGCCTTACAGCCAAAAAATCTTCAGTTGCATTCGGTATTAGAAAAGAAGAGTCTTCACTGGTTGCATAACCAGTAATTAAATTTTCTATGGCTTGAGTACTTGACATTAAAAAAGGAGATTTTGCCCCTTATTGTAGATCGACTGTCAATCGTATTTAATAGTTATTTTTAAGCAGCATCATATTCATCCCTATCTTCAAGCTCTCTCATAAATCTTTTATCTAATAAGTAATTGTCTATAAGCTCTGCTGCCATAACTATCTCAGCAAAATTTTTAGATAGTTCTTGTGGATCTTTTTCTAATAAGTAATTGTCTATAAGCTCTAGATTGTACTCGTTTTCTTTAATTGGTTTATCGCTGTCTAATAGCTTTCTTATTTGTGTAAATACAAGCTCCTGATCGTATCCACTTTCTCTAATTTCTTTCAACATTTCGTCTGGAATTTGCATAATCGTCAACCCCCATGTGACAGTTTTTTAGAGGAAAATAAGCCTAAATAAGTCAGTAATAGAGTTATTTAGAACAAATTGGAGCCTATATAAGCATACTTACGAAAAAATAAGAAAAAAGCAAGAAAATCACCGTTAAGTAGAATTGGAATCTGTAGCTAATTGCCCCTTATTTTAAAGT
>QCRH01000022.1 GCA_003211955.1 Prochlorococcus sp. AG-459-O09
ATGCCCCTTGAAGTCTGACTTTGACAATTGGACCATCTATTTCTGCAATCTCTACATTACCTCCATCAGAAATTAAAAAAGGTCTTAGCTCGTCAAGGACTTTTTCTACATTTTCGTTCGTCAGCGAGAGTGTTTCTGTACTCATAATTTTGGATTAACTTTATAATAAGCCTAGAAAGAATTCTGCTTAATTGCAAAAAAGATAATTTTCTGTTGTGACTTCATCTAAAAATCCCACTAATAACAATAGCTACTTTGATGCAGTCTTAGTAGGAGCAGGGATAATGAGCAGTACTTTAGCACTTCTTATTTCAGAAGTTTTACCCAATTTAAGAGTTCTTATTATAGAAAAATTAAATGCTCCAGGAAGTGAAAGTACTGGCGCTTTTAATAATGCAGGTACAGGTCATGCTGCTAATTGCGAATTAAACTATACTCCTTTAGATGAAAAAGGAAATATAAAAATAGATAAAGCGCTTTCAATAAATCGTTCATTTGAAAGATCCATGTCTTTATGGGCCTCATTGTATGAAGCAGGGAAAATTGATATTAAAAAGTTTTTAAAATTTATTCCTCATATTAGCTTTGTCTCTGGTCAGGAAAATATTTCTTTTTTAAAAAAAAGATTTCAGAAAATGACCGAAAATCCTGAATTTATTGATATGGAATTTTCTACATCTTTTGATGAAATCACATCATGGGCTCCTTTAATTACTAAAGATAGGAATCCATTAACTAAAATTGCCGCTACCAGAATAGGTAGAGGAACAGATATTAATTTTGAGGCTTTGACTATAGAATATTTGTCATGTGTTTCTTTAAACAAAAATGTTGAAATTAAATACAAAACAGAATTAGTAGATTTAAAGAAAATTGATAAAAAAAAATGGGAACTAGAAATTAGTTCAGAAGGTAGAAAAACTTCTATAAGAACTGGCTATGTTTTTCTTGGTGCTGGTGGAAAAACAATTAATTATTTGCAAAAATCGAAAATTCCAGAAGCAAAGAGTTATGGTGGATTTCCTGTAAGTGGGAAATGGCTTATTTGCGAGAAAAAAGATCTAACAGAAAAACATAACTCAAAAGTTTATGGTAAGGCTGATATTGGATCCCCACCAATGTCTGTGCCTCATTTAGATACCAGATGGATTGATAATAAAAAACTTCTTTTATATGGACCTTTTGCTGGATTTACAACAAAATTTCTAAAGCAAAGTTCATACTTTGACTTATTTAGTTCAATTAAAAAAAATAATATCTTTTCTATGTTAGACGTTGGTTTCAAGAACAACGATTTAATTAATTATCTAATATCACAATCATTAAAAAACCATAACTCAAGAGTTGAGAATTTGAAGAATATGATGCCATCAGCCAATTCTTCTGATTGGTATTTAAAGAATGCTGGTCAAAGAGTCCAAATAATTAAAAAAACTGAAGGTGGTGGTTCTTTGAAATTTGGAACGGAGATTGTAAATTCATCTGATGGATCATTATCTGCTTTGCTAGGAGCTTCTCCTGGAGCAAGTACTGCGGTTTCAATTATGGTTGAGGTACTAGAAAAATCTGTTTTATTTTTAAGCGATAAGCAAAATCTTCAGAAAAAAATAAATGACTTAATTTATCCAGAACTATCAGCCTCTGAAAATTACAGCACCTTCATAAAAGACATCAAAAAAAGAAATAATTCCATTTTTGGTTTCCATCCATAATTCTAATTAGCTAGTATTAACCAAGATGTAATAAGAGGAGAATTTTTCTTTCTATATGACTGATATATCGGTTTCAAAAATTAGAAATTTCTGCATAATCGCTCATATTGACCATGGTAAATCTACCCTTGCTGATAGGTTACTCCAAGATACTGGTACTGTGCAGCAAAGGGATATGCAAGAACAATTTTTGGACAGTATGGATCTTGAAAGAGAGAGAGGAATTACTATCAAGTTACAGGCCGCTAGGATGAAATATAAAGCTGACGATTCCCAAGAATATGTTTTGAACTTAATAGATACTCCAGGGCATGTTGATTTCTCTTATGAGGTTAGTAGATCTCTTCAAGCTTGTGAAGGCGCTTTACTCGTTGTCGATGCAAGTCAAGGAGTAGAAGCTCAAACCTTAGCTAATGTTTATCTTGCCTTAGAAAATAATCTTGAAATAATTCCTGTTTTAAATAAAGTTGATTTGCCAGGTGCTGATGCTGAAAAAATAAAACAAGAAATAGAGGAAATTATTGGACTCGATACAACTAATGCAATAAATTGTTCAGCAAAAACTGGAGTTGGTATTAAAGATATTTTGGAAGCAATTGTAAGAAGAATACCTCCTCCTCAAGATGAAATTAAACTACCTACGAAGGCACTAATTTTTGATTCTTATTATGATCCGTACAGAGGAGTTATTGTTTATTTCAGGGTGATATCTGGTTCTCTTAATAAGAGAGAAAAAATATTATTAATGGCAAGCAAAAAAAATTATGAACTAGATGAGATAGGAATAATGGCGCCTGATCAGCAGCAAGTTGATGAATTACATGCAGGAGAAGTTGGTTATTTAGCTGCTTCTATAAAATCAGTTGCTGATGCGAGAGTGGGAGATACGATTACTCTTTTAAATTCACCTGCCAATGATCCTTTGCCTGGTTATAAGACAGCAAATCCTATGGTTTTTTGTGGCTTATTTCCGACTGATGCTGATCAATTCCCAGATTTAAGAGTATCACTAGAAAAATTACAATTATCTGATGCAGCTTTAAAATATGAGCCCGAAACCAGTAGTGCAATGGGCTTCGGATTTAGGTGTGGATTCCTGGGACTTCTTCATATGGAGATTGTTCAAGAAAGATTAGAAAGAGAATATGACTTGGATCTAATCGTAACGGCACCATCAGTTATTTATAAGGTTAATTTAAATCAACAGGAACATATCTTTATTGATAATCCTTCTACAATTCCAGATCCACAACTTAGAGAATCAATAGAAGAGCCTTATGTGAAAATGGAAATTTATGCACCCAATGAATTTAATGGAACATTGATGGGTTTATGTCAGGAAAGAAGGGGAGTATTCATAGATATGAAATATATAACAATTGATAGAGTTACTTTGATTTATGAAATTCCATTGGCAGAAGTAGTTACAGATTTCTTTGATCAAATGAAAAGTAGGACCCAAGGTTATGCATCAATGGAATATCACTTGATTGGCTATAGAGAGAATGACCTTGTTAGATTAGATGTTTTAATAAATTCAGAAAGAGCAGATCCATTAACTTCGATTGTTCATAAAGATAAGGCTTATGGAATTGGCAGAAGTTTAGTTGAGAAATTAAAAGAACTTATTCCAAAACAACAATTTAAAATACCTATTCAAGCTTCAATCGGTAGCAGAATTATTGCAAGTGAAAGTATAAGTGCTTTACGAAAAGATGTTTTATCTAAATGTTATGGCGGGGATATTTCTAGGAAAAAGAAACTTTTAAAGAAACAAGCCAAAGGTAAAAAAAGGATGAAGGCAATGGGTAAAGTTGAAGTCCCTCAAGAAGCTTTTATGGCAGTCCTAAAATTAAATCAGTAATTTCTTAAAATTTAAATTTAATAACTATTATTTTTTTTAAGAATTGGGTATATTTCAGTCATATCTCTAAAAAAGATTTTGGATATTAACTCAATCAATCGTGTCGGCGCAAATATCAGAAAAGCTGGATTTTTAATTGTACTTTTTTATCTTCTTGTTGTTTTAATAATGAAATTTTTAGAGGTCAATAATTTTTTTGGTTATTCATTTTCAATCTTAAGCAATGATATCTTTGCACCTCCTTCGCTTAATCATTTCTGTGGCACAGACAGATTAGGAAGAGATGTTTGCTTAAGAACTTTGCAAGGATCATCTTTAGCGATAGAAGTTGTTTTCTTAGCTATTCTTTTTTCATTAAGTTTGGGTTTGCCATTAGGATTATTAAGTGGTTATTTTGGTGGTTTTTTTGATAAATGTTTATCACTAATAATGGATACTATTTTTTCAATACCTGTAATTTTGCTTTCAGTTGTTGTGGCTTTTGTATTGGGTAAGGGTATCCTTAATGCAGCTTTAGCATTGTGTATTGTTTACTCTCCTCAATATTTTAGATTAATCAGAAATCAGACAATATTAGTTAAATCCGAAACTTATGTGGAGGCAGCTCAAGTTTCAGGAGCTAATGTTAAAACAATTATTTTTAAATATATTCTCCCAAATGTAATAACACCCTTGCCTATTTTGCTTACTCTAAATGCTGCGGATGCTGTCTTGGTACTAGGAAGTTTAGGATTTTTAGGTCTCGGTGTTCCTGCAGATGTCCCAGAGTGGGGAAGTGATTTAAATCTTGCTCTTGCCGCTTTACCTACAGGTATATGGTGGACGGCTTTGTTCCCAGGTTTGGCAATGTTTTTTTTAGTTTTAGGTCTTTCTTTTATAGGAGAGGATCTTGAAGAAATTTTTGATAGACAAAATTCTGAATAAATTTAGTTAACTGTAATAGGATCAAGTTCTCCTTGATCATTCAACTTTGGATATTCTTTAGCTGATTTTTTATACACCGCAGCTAATTCTGGGTAACACCATTCAAAAAGTGTTTTTTGATATTCATCTATATTTAACCCTTCTCCATTATCAGGCAGTATACCTTTATTTTTTCTTTGGCGAATAGCTTCAAATAATAATATGGAAGCAGCAACTGAAACATTCAGAGATTGAACCATACCTCTCATAGGAATAAAAATTGATTGATCAACCATTGATATAAGTTCATTACTTAGTCCCCATTTTTCTGCTCCTAAAACAAAACATGTATTTTGAGAATAATCAAAATTTCTATAATCTACTGATTCCTTATTAAGGGTCGTTCCATATAATTTAAAACCCTTATTCTTTAAATCAGATATTGCCGTGATAGTGTTTTCATGATTATTCAGTTTTACCCATTTTTGACTTCCTTGAGCAGTACTATTAAAGGTCTTAACGGCATTCGTTTTGCTAATAAAATTTGCTTCGAAAACTCCTGCTGCATCACATGACCTTAATATCGCAGATAAATTATGTGGTTTATTGACATCCTCAACTAAAACAGTCAAGTTTTTCATTCTGCAATCTAAAACACTTTTGATTCGTTCAAATCTTCTTGGCAAAATTGACATTTATAATTTTTTCATACTTTTTGATTATATTCAAAAAATATTGATTACCTGTTAAATCTCTTGGTTTATAATATTTTGGTAGTTTGAATTAACTCAATGGCATACATAGAATGGGACTATACAGTAATAACAAGTATGGTAGAAAAACAAGGGTGGGATTTACCTGATCGTGAATCGGAAGAATGGAATAAATTTAACGATGAATTAGGAGAAAAAATGAGAGGTGTTGGACTTATTTTTGAAAAATATTGTAAATTTACTCCTGACGTAGGAGAGGGTGTTCATCTTTTAGATGACTGATCATCAATAGTTTTAAACCATTGATGTATCCCTTAATCAATGGTTTATTAATCTATAAGATAATGTAATTTCACTAAATTAGAACTGTCAATTATTAAGGCTTTATAAAGCTTGTACTCTAAAAAATATTTTTTATTCCACAAAAAAGTTATTTAATTTCTATATTTGAATAAAAATATGAAAAATAAATTAACTTTTTTATTCGATGGCGGTTGTCCACTTTGTTTGAAAGAAACAAATTTTCTAAAAAAAAGAGATATTTTAAATCAAATTGCATTTATAGATATTAATAGTAAGGATTACGATCAAAGTCTTTTTAATGAAATCTCATATTCAGAAGCTATGTCAAACCTGCATGGGATTATGGAAAATGGTGAAATTATTAGGGGACTAGATGTACTTGCATATTCTTATGAATTAGTTGGTTTAGGTTGGGTTTATTATCCCTTGAAAATTAAGCTCTTATCTCCATTATTGAGACTGGTTTACAGATATTGGGCAAAATATAGACTTCAAATTACAGGTAGATCTGATATTGAAAAACTTTGTACCTCACAATGTGAACAATAAATATGGAAAGTATCGACATAGATAGAATAATAGAAATGTGTTGGGAAGATAGAACACCCTTTGAAGCTATCGAGTATCAATTTGGTTTAAAAGAGGAAGATGCGATAAAAATTATGCGTCAAAATCTTAAACCCAAATCCTTCAAAGTCTGGAGAAAGAGGGTTTCGGGAAGAAATACAAAACATATGGCGCTTAAAGATTCAACTAGATTTAAATCTACTCATAAAAGAAAATTATAAATTTTGAAAAATCTTTCTACTAAAACTTGTCCTGTTTGCAATAGGCCGTTCGAGTGGCGTAAAAAATGGAAAAACTGTTGGGATGACGTTATCTACTGTTCAAAAAGATGCAGTAACAGGAAGTCGCAAAGATGAAACAAGTATCAATTATTTTCCCGAATCAACTTTTTAGAGAAAGCCCAATCTTAAAAATAAATTGTGAAGTTTTAATTTTGGAAGACTCATTATTTTTTGGAAATGATAAATTTCATAAATTAATTATCCATAAAAACAAGTTAGTTTTTCATAGAGCATCTATGCTCGCTTATAAAAATTATTTAGAAATATCTGGCTTTAAAGTTTTATATATCGAAAACAAGAATAATGTTTCTACAGTAGATTACTTATCGGAATTTATTAAAAATAAATATCAGAAAATAAATCTCATTGACCCTCATGATTTTTTAATAATGAAGAGGATTAATAATTTTGTTGAAAGTAATAATTTATCTTTAAATGTTTTGCCCTCTCCTATGTTTATGAGCAGCGAAGATTTAAAAGAGTTATTTGCATCAAATGCAAAAAAACCTCTTATGGGAAGATTTTATGAAAATCAAAGAAAGAGCCAAAAGATATTAGTTAATCAGGATGACACACCTGAAGGAGGTAAGTGGAGTTTTGATGAAATGAACAGAAAAAAATTACCAAAAAAAATAAATATACCTGATATCCCTAAATTACCAAAAAATAAATTTGTATTTAATGCCGAAAAGTCATTTGCCAATTTTGATATTGAATTTATTGGAGAAAGTAATAATTTTTTATATCCAACTAATTTTGTTGAGGCAGATGAATGGTTAAATGATTTTTTTAAACATAGATTTATCTTATTTGGAGATTATGAGGATGCTATTTCTAGAGAAAATTCTTTTTTATGGCATAGTTTACTTTCTCCTCTTTTAAATAGCGGCTTATTAACTCCAGATCAAGTTGTAAATAAAGCATTACTTTTTGCAAAAAAAAATAATATTCCTATTAATTCTTTAGAGGGTTTTATTCGACAAATTATTGGATGGAGAGAATTTATTTGCCTTGTCTATAAGAAATATGGAACAAAGATGCGAAACAGTAATTTTTGGAATTTTGAAGATAAGCCAATTCCAGAATCTTTTTATCAAGGTAATACAGGAATTGAACCAGTAGATGTTGTTATAAAGAATATTATTAAATATGGTTATTGTCACCATATAGAGAGGTTAATGATTATTGGTAACTTCATGCTTCTATGTAGAATCCACCCCAATCAAGTTTATAAATGGTTTATGGAAATGTTTATTGATTCCTATGATTGGGTTATGGTCCCAAATGTTTATGGAATGAGTCAGTTTAGTGATGGAGGTATCTTTTCAACAAAACCTTATATATCAAGCTCTAATTATGTAAAAAAAATGTCTAATTTTAAAAGTGGCTTATGGTGTGAAATATGGGATGGCTTATTTTGGAAATTTATTAAAGATAATGAAAGCTTTTTTAGAAAGCAATATCGTCTGGCAATGTTAACGAGAAATCTCGATAAAATGTCAGAGGAAAAATTAAATAATCACTTAAAAACGGCCGATAAATTTTTAAGAGATATTCAATAAATATAGAGTAATAACCTACAGTTTTCTTTGAAAAATTAAAACAATATTATGTTATGACGAAATATTAAGTTCGGATGTTAGTTTAAGAAATATTAGATTTATCTAATGGAAATTGGTACACTTTTTTTACAAAGTAATTTGACAGGTATTATCACTCTTTCTGAATTAGATTGGATAACTACCCATCAATCTAACTTCACAAGGTTGGAGGAATCCATAGCAATTAAATTAGGCAGAATGCTTGATGCAGGATCTGTCAATATTGGTTGCCGTTTGAAATCCTGATTAAGTTTTTATTTTATTAATGAATTATCAAGAAGAAAAAAAAATATTTTTTCGTGAAACAATCCATTCTTTAAATATCTTTCTTTTTTTAGGATTTAATTTGTCACTTATTTCTGTCTTAGGTTTTATTTGGTTTAATACTGCAACTGAAAAAGTAGTTTAAATTTTTGAATTTTTTGTATATTAAAGTTATCTTTAAAAATAAATTATATTTTGAGCATAGGATATTTACAAAGAAAGGCAGCTTGGGAAATTTTATTAAAAGTTAGCTCTGGTGATTTTTCTGATCATGCTCTTGAAAAGGTTTTAAAAAATTATCAATTTAATCCTCTTGATATAGCTTTTATTACTGAATTATCTTTTGGATGCATAAGGTATAGAAAATTTCTTGATCTTTGGACGGATCATACATCAAAAATTGCTCATAAAAAGCAGCCTCCAAAGTTAAGATGGCTTCTACATATAGGTTTATATCAACTATTGAAAATGGATAAAATTCCATTTCCTGCTGCTATTTCTACCACTGTAGAAGTAGCTAAAAAAACAGATTTAAATGGTTTAGCGGGAGCTGTAAATGCGATATTGCGAAATGCATCAAGAAAACTAGAACAAAAAAATTTTCCGGAATTATCTTCTGATAGAAAAGAAAGAATTTCATATCTTGAATCATTTCCATTATGGCTTGTGAAGGATCTTTATAAATGGGTCGGCAATAGCGAGGGTGAAAATATCATTAAGGCATTTAATAAAAAACCATCAATTGATTTGAGAATTAACCAATTAAAAACTAATTTAGATAAATTTTTGAATGTACTTCATGCAAATAAAATTGATGCTGAAATTATTAAAGATTTACATAATGCAATTACTTTAAAATCTAATCCAAGATCTATAAAAAATTTACCAGGATATAGTGATGGACTTTGGACAATTCAAGATAGATCTTCTCAGTGGATAGCACCTCTCTTAAATCCAAAAGAAGGTGAAAAGATTTTAGATGCTTGTGCAGCACCAGGAAGTAAGTCTACCCACCTAGCAGAATTAACAAATGATAGTGCTGAAATAATTGCCGTAGATAGATCAGCAAAAAGATTGAAAATACTGCAATCAAATTTAGAAAGGTTAAATTTGAAATCTGTTAATACCCTTATGGCTGATGCTACGAGTTTGATTCAATTAAATCCTAAGTTTATATCTTATTTTGATAAGATTTTATTAGATGCTCCATGCTCAGGCATTGGAACTCTTTCTAGAAATCCAGATTCTAGATGGTCTTTAAGTAAAGAAAAAATAAAATCTTTAACTTTATTACAGGAAAAACTTTTGGAGAGTATTTTTCCTCTTTTGAAAAAAGAGGGCACGTTAGTTTATTCAACTTGTACTATTTGTCCCGATGAAAATAATCTATTAATTGAACGATTTATTGAAAAAAACAAAACTTTAAAATTGGTTAGCCAAAAGCAAATCTTACCTAGCTTGGATTATCCTGGTGATGGATTTTATTCAGCAATAATTTCTTATAAATCTTAAAAATATAATTTATTTTTTAATTGGAATTTTATAAATTTCAGATATAAACTTCTTCCATAAATAAGCTGCATTCCCACTAGATAATTCAGATTCCTTGTTATCGTCGTAACCTATCCAGATCCCTGTTGTAAGGTTATCAATGGAACCAATAAACCAGAGATCTTTATTTCCATCAGATGTTCCTGTTTTCCCATAAATTTTCTTTCCTTTTATAGAGGCTGCTTTTGAAGTGCCTTCTTTTACGGATTTTTCAAGAAGTTTATTTATTTTCTTGTTTATTTTTAAATCTAATATTTTCTTGGAAATAGATTTTTTTTCCCAAATAGGTTGTTTTTTAAATGATTCTATTTTTTCTATGATTTCAGGGCTTTGAATCTTCCCATTATTGTTTATTGCAGAATATGCATTTGTGATGTTTAAAAGATTATCTCCGTAGGAGCCAATAGCTAATGATGGAAATTCCTCAAACTCTTGCTTGTAACCTAGTCCAAATGAATTCGCTAAATTAATAATATTTTTTAAGCCGAATTTTTTTGTTATTAATATTGGAACGATATTTGATGAACTTTTAAATGATTCAATCAAAGATATCGAACCTCTATATTCTTCTGAAAAATTTTTTGGGCAATAACTTTCCCAGCATATTGGTAAGTCTTCAAATTTATCGCTTAATTTTATTCCCTCTATTAATGCAGCAGCATAAGGAATTATTTTAAAAGTAGAACCTAAAGGTCTTACAGATGAAATCACTCTATTGTATTCATTAATTGATGGATTTTTGCTGGTTATCATTGTCCTGATTAGTCCTGTGTTTGATTCGATAGATAAAAGACCAAATTCAAGTTCTTTAGGCCCTGCATATCTTGATATTTTTTGACCTTTTTCTTGCCAATCTTTGTTGATAGAAGATTTAATTCTTAAAAACTTATAATCATTTTTACTTCCAATTTTTTTATCTGTTTCCTGAAGAATAAAGTTTATTAGTAATTTATCATCTAAAAAATTATCAGCTGTTTGATAATTTAATTTTATTTTTTCTTTAATAGCCTTATTCTTTTTTGTAAGAGAAATATATCCATCAACATACATTGATTCAAGAATTTTATTTCTATTTTTAATAGCTAGTTCTAAATTTTGATAAGGTGAATAAATTGATGGAGCTGGAGCTAATCCTGCAATTAATGCGATCTCTGATAATGTCAATTCTTCTGTAAATTTCCCAAAATAAACTTGGGCAGCCTCGTCTACCCCGTATGCTCCTGATCCTAGATAAATATTATTTAAATATAATTTTAAAATTTGATTTTTATTATATTTAAATTCAAGTATGAGTGATATAAATATTTCTTTGATTTTTCTTTGAAAACTTAAATCATTATTTAGAAAAAGTAATCTAGCAACTTGTTGTGTAATCGTACTTCCTCCCTCTTTAACATAACCACTTCTAATATTTTGAATAAGGGCACGAGAAATACTTTTTAAATCTATTCCATTATGTTTATAAAATCTTTTATCCTCAGAAGATATAAAAGAATGTTTAAGAAAAAATGGAATTCTATGATAACTATTATCTATTTCAAATTTGCGGCTTAATTTGCTTAGTATCTTATTATCAGAAGATGATATTACATAAGAATATTTGGTTTCCCTAAACTTTTTATTTTTAGATACGTCAAATTTTAACGTACTAAATATTAGACTAAATAAATAAAAAGATATTCCAGAAAAAATTAATATTGGAATTATTAAAACAAAAGATTTGAATTTAATCTTTTGCACCTTAAGCAACTAAAAAACTATGTCCTATCGCTAAAGCTGTAACTAACATTCCAGTTATAAGGAACGGTTGGGCACTTGCTTGATATTTGACATCAAACTTTAGAGGATCTCTTAGTAACCACATATCTTGAAATGTAATTTGTGGAATTACCAATAAAACCAAAATTACAGAGGCTAAATTTTGACCAATAATGACTAATACTACAACCATTGCTAATTGAAAAATGTCAATCAGTCCTGCACTTATTCTACTTGCATTTTTAATTCCAAATACAACTGGTAGAGAATTTAAGCCTAGCTTTGAGTCTCCTTCAACACTTTTGAAATCATTAATAACAGCAATTCCAAGTCCTGAGAGGCTATAAGCAAGTGTTAGTATCGCCGTCACGATAGTTAATTTCCCAAACAAGGCTTGTCCTGCCCACCAAGGTAAAGCTATATAAGATGCTCCTAATGCATAATTTCCAAGCCAACCATTCTGTTTTAATTTTAGTGGTGGAGCAGAATATATATAACTAACAAAGGAACCTCCTAATGCCAAAAGTAAAACGGAGGGGAAGCTGTGCTTAGCATATAAATCTAATAGAAAAGCAACTATTAAACCCGCTATAAGTAATACCCAGATTTGTATTTTTACATCTTTAATTGAAATTTTGCCAGAAGGAATTGGTCTATTTGGTTCATTAATTGCATCAATTTCTTTATCAAAAAAATCATTTATGGTTTGGGTATAACCAGCCAGAAGTGGTCCACTCATCAACATACATGCTAATGAAGCTAGAACATTACTAAATGTCCATTCAAAATTCCCACTTGCAGCTGCTCCACAAATAACTCCCCATATCAAAGGGATCCACGTTATGGGTTTCATTAACTGTATGCGGAGTTTCCATATACTTGATGTTTCAGAGGCACCCTTAATTCCTAATAGTTGTTTTGGATCATTCACTTTACTCTTTAACCTTTCTCAATTTCTTCTGGGAAAAACCAATTTTGCTCACCATTCTGAAATTTTGCGGTGATCCCAATACTTCTGCCGTCTGTCATTTTATAGCCTGTTATTACGGCTTTAGGATTCGAGGATATTTGATCGATTAATTTAGCTGGTAGTCTATCTTTTACTTTGTTAATGTTAATTTTGATTTTACTACCGATTTTGGGTAATAATTTTGTTTCAGCCATAAGAGGTAAAATGGAAGCTATTATGCAAGATTAACAGCATTTGGACAATTTTTACTAAAATGGTTGCTCTTCGTTTAATTCCTTGTTTAGATGTCGCCCATGGCAGAGTGGTTAAAGGTGTAAATTTTGTTAACTTGAGAGACTCAGGCGATCCTGTTGAATTGGCTTGTAGGTATTCTGATGAGGGAGCAGATGAACTAGTATTCTTAGATATTAGAGCTAGTCTAGAAAATAGAAATACATTAGTTGACCTTGTCTCTAGGACCGCAAAATCAGTAAAAATCCCATTTACAGTAGGTGGAGGAATAGATTCTGTTTCTTCAATTAATGATCTTTTAAGAGCTGGAGCGGACAAAGTGAGTTTGAATTCTTCTGCTGTTAGAAATCCAGATTTAATTTCTAAAAGTTCTAGAGAATTTGGTAATCAATGTATCGTGATAGCAATTGATGCTAAAAGAAAAGTTAATAAGACTGATGCATGGGAGGTATATGTAAAAGGAGGGAGAGAAAATACTGGAATAGATGTATTAAGTTGGGCAAAGAAAGTTGAGGAGTTAGGCGCAGGGGAAATTTTGCTTACTTCAATGGATGGTGATGGCACGCAGAATGGATATGATTTACATCTGACTGAATCTGTTACCAATATTGTTAATATTCCAGTGATTGCTTCCGGAGGAGCAGGTTGTTTAGAAGATATCTATGATGTTTTCAATGAAGGCAGGGCATCTGCCGCACTTTTAGCATCATTACTTCATGATAAGAAACTTTCTTTAAGAGAAATAAAGACTTTCCTCCTCGAAAAAAAACTTCCAATTAGACCATATGAATAAAAAATTTAATTTAATACCAAAAAGAAATAAGTTAAAAATTTAAAAATGAAATTCACAAAAACTATCGAAGTCAAAAATATATTTAATAAAATTTCTTATAAATATGACTTTTTAAATAATCTATTAAGTTTTGGGCTGCACAGATTATGGAAAAGGAAATTAGTTAATTTATTGGAACCTTTAAATGGTGAAGATTGGGCAGATTTATGCTGTGGAACAGGAGATTTAGCATTCTTAATTTCTGAGAGAGTTAGTCCAAGGGGTTCAATTACGGGTATTGACAGTGCAGAGGATATCTTAAATATCGCAAAAAAAAAATCAGAGCTTAAAAAAAATAAATTTATTAAGTGGGAAATTAAAGATGTATTAGAAATTAATGATTTTTCAAAAAATTTTGATGGGATTTGTATGTCATATGGACTTAGAAACTTGGATAATGTTGAAGGAGGAATAAAAAAAGTTTTTGATCTTTTGAAGGATAAGGGAAGGGCAGGATTTTTGGATTTTAATCACTCAACAAGAAATTCTTTATCCAATATTTTTCAAAAAATTTATTTGAGATTAATTGTAGTAACCATTTCGCGGCTTTTTAATTTAGGTCCAGAGTACGCATATATTGAAAAAAGTATTAGTAATTTTCCAAAGAAAAATGTGCTTATAAATATTGCTAAGGAAGTTGGATTTAAAAAAGCTGAATATAGGACTATTTTGGGAGGGCAAATGGGAATACTAATTTTAACTAAATAAAGAATTTAGTTTTTTATTTTTCTCCAACAAAAAGAACACTTTCCCCATCTTTTGATTTCGCCCTCAGGAGTAGGAGAATTACAAAGAGTACAAATGCACATATTTTTTTGATTGATTCTGCTTGGATGCTTTGCCCAAACTATCTTTGCATTAGTAGCTTTGATATTTTTATTTTTAATTTCATAATTTTGTATTATTTTTATTTCATTCAAAGTAATTCCAATTTTCTCGATTCTCTCTTTTAATTTATGCTTGTTATAGATTAAAGCTTGGCGCCACTGTGGATGATTTACTGCAATAGTAAGTATTTTTTTTTCAATATTTAATGGTTTACATTCTTGAAATAGTTCTAAGCCGATTAAGTTCTTCCAGTTTTCGTTGATTTTAGTGAGTTTATCTAAGTCTCCGCAGGATTTTTTGAAATTATCAAGACAATTTTTTAATGGATGTGGATTCCTTCTATTCACTATTGGCAAATACTTTTTGTCCAATTTGTAAAATTTACTTATTAAGACTAAAGTTAATCTAATCTTTTAAAAGATGCTCGTTGTTTTAATAAAGAATTTGTGAAAGTTATTGGACCTGCAGCTAAGACATTTTTTTATTTAAAAAAAATTCAGGGTCAATATCCAACTTGGACACTTCATTACAAAATAAAATGTAAAAGTACCGAAAATGAGCTAACAAACTTGCTTGAATATTCTGAAATAAAGAAAAGCCAGCCAGTAGCGATAATCGCAAGAGAACAGTTCTCAGGGGTTGGCCAAAATTCAAAAACTTGGGTTTCTCCAAAAGGTGGGATTTGGTTAAGTGCAGCTTACCCAATATTTTCAAAAGAATTTGAATATCAAATATTTAATTTGTCTTTAGGTATTAAGTTATGTGAAATGCTTAGACAAGAGAATATAAATGTTTGTTTGAAATGGCCAAATGATATTTTTTTTGGTTCAAAAAAGTTGATTGGATTTTTACCAAGGGTTATAACAAGAGGCAAAAAAATTATCTATGCAAGATTAGGACTTGGCATGAATGTTTTAAATTACACCCCATCAGAAGGTATTTCATTATCAAAAGTACTTCAAACTAAGAATATTAATCAACATTATTGGACAGCCAAAGTTCTTAAAGCTTTTTATGATTCAATTCAATGTAACAATAAAAAAGAATATGTGATTAAATCTGCAAATAAGTTTCTTACTAAAAGTTTTTTACCTAGTGGTTATTGTGCTGATTCATGGAAAATTAAAGATATTGATTCGAATGGGAATTTAAGAATTGAAAATGAAACTCAACTGAAGGTGATTAGAAGGTTTTGAATTTAATTAACTTTTAATTCAACTATTCTTCCATCCTTAAATTTGGCTATTTTTTTTGCGCGATTTGCAACTTCATCTTCATGCGTAACTAAAACTATAGTTATTCCAGATTCGTGCAGTTTGTCAAAAAGATCTAATACATCTTCAGTGGTTTTTGAATCTAGTGCGCCAGTAGGTTCGTCTGCTAACAAAATTGCCGGATTATTGATAATAGCTCTCGCAATAGCAACTCGTTGTTGTTGACCGCCGGATAATTGGTTTGGGCGATTATTCATTCTTTCTGAAAGGCCAACTTTTTTTAGGGCATTCTTACCTCGCACTAATCTTTGCTCAGGCTCAATACCAGCATAAATCATTGGCAAAATTACGTTTTCAAGCGCAGTTGCGTCTGAAAGAAGATGAAATTGTTGAAAAACGAAGCCTAATTTTTGGTTGCGTATTTCCGCAAGCTCATCATCAGATAAATTCTCAACAGGAATACCATTTAATTTATAAATACCTTCAGATGGTCTATCTAGACATCCAAT
>QCRH01000023.1 GCA_003211955.1 Prochlorococcus sp. AG-459-O09
TGCTATACAATTGACTTATTAGGATTTGGAAATAGTAGTCAGCCTAGTGCTTTATTAAATTACGAACCTAAAAAAGAAAACTCAATTAAATATTCATTTGACTTATGGGGTAATCAAATATCTACATTTTGCGCAGAGGTAATAAAATCTCCTGTTTACTTGGTAGGAAATTCAATTGGTGGTGTTATAGCATTGAAAGCTGCTGAAATCCTCAAAGATAATTGCAAAGGTATCATTTTGATTGATTGTGCACAAAGAACTATGGATGATAAACGTTTAAAAAAAAGTGATATCTTAATGAATTTTATGAGACCCATTCTTAAAACGATAGTGAGACAAAGAGTAATTAGTAACGCACTTTTTACAAGAGCCGCAAATCCAAAAGTTATAAAGAAAATACTTGAACAAGCTTACCCTTCAGGAAAAAATATCGATAAAGAATTGATTGAAATACTTTATCAACCCTCTCAAAGGAAAAATTCTAAAGAAGCTTTTCGTGGTTTTATTAACTTATTTGATGACTATCTTGCTACTGACCTTTTTGATAAAGTTGATGCTCCTATCCAATTGATATGGGGTGAGGAAGATCCTTGGGAATCTTTAAATGAAGCAAGAGAGTGGAAGAAACAATTCAAAAATATTAAAAGATTAGATATTATTAATGGTGCTGGTCACTGTCCTCATGATGAAGAACCTGAAAAAACAAATGATTTAATAAATGAATTTATTCAAGAAACAAAATAAGCTTCTACACTATCACTAAGTCTTCTCAAGCCTCTTAATCCATCTCTTTCTAGATTTCTAACTCGATCCCTACTTATTCCTAACACTCTTCCTATACCTGTAAGAGACATAGGCTCATCACCATCCATTCCGTATCTCATTCTTAAAACTCTACATTGCAAATCAGGCAATTGATGTAAAAGAGAATGCAGATCACCTCTCATACAATCCATCTCTATTTGTTCGTCTGGCAAATCCTCGCCCCCTGCTAGTAAATCTAATAAAACAGTATCTTCACCATCACCAACTTTGGTTTCAAGACTAACAGGTTGTCCAGCTTTGCACATCAGATCTTTTACATCATCTTCGGGAAGCTCTACGTATTTTGCAAGTTCACTTACTGTTGGAGTTCTTGACATTTCTTGACTGAGCTCTCTTTGACCTTTTTTTAACTTATTCAACATTTCAGTTATGTGAATTGGTAGTCTTATCGCTCGACTTTTTTCAGCTATTGCTCTTGTAATACCTTGTCTAATCCACCAATATGCATATGTTGAAAACTTGTAACCTCTGGCTGGATCAAATTTTTCAACTCCTCTGACCAATCCTATAGTTCCTTCTTGAATTAAATCTAAAAGTTCCATATTTCTTTTTGTATATTTTTTTGCAACGCTTACCACCAATCTTAAATTCGCTGCGACCATTCTTTCTTTAGCTCTTTGTCCAGCTCTTAATCTTTTTTTTATTATGGAGGAAGATAAATTTAATTTTGTAGATAATTCATCAATACTAGGCTTGTCTCCTGTTAATTCAATAATTTCTAATTCTGTTCTTTCAACTTCCATATACTCTTGAACTTGTCTACCTAAAGTAATTTCTTGCTCATGAGATAGTAATGGAACTCTTCCTATATCCCTTAGGTATGACCGAACAAGGTCAACATCGTTACTAGCTTTTATACTCGCGATTGAGGTTAATTTATTTTCAATTATAGTTTCAGAAGACATGAAAGTTGAATGTTGTTTTGTAAACAATACCATTAAGAAATGTAAAGTTAAACAAAAAAATCCACATTTTTCCAAAAATGAGAATAAATACCTAGTGAATTTAAGCCAATGATGAGTTTAATAACCATTTTGCTGTACTTAGATAAATAAATACACCTGCAATATCAGTGACAGTTGTAATGAAAGGGGAGGACATTAAGGCTGGATCCAATTTCATTCTGTCAAACAACAAAGGTAGGATCGCTCCAGTTGTAGCAGCTAAAGTTGTTATGGATATTAAACTTATTCCCACCGCTGAAGCGATTAAAGGCCCTTCTCCTTGCCACCAAGCGAAGGGAAATACTACAAGCATCATTAAAACACCTAAAAGAGCGCCTGTGATTGCCTCTTTAACTACTGCCTTAATAGCACCCAGAGACTTCAATTTTTGAGTACTTAAACCTCTAATTACAACCGTTGAACTTTGAGCACCAACATTTCCACCAGTACCAATAAGTAGTGGAATGAATGCAGCTAATAAGACTATTTCTTTTAATATTTGATCATTCATAGCTATAACCTTTGTAGTTAAACCATTTGCCAAAACCAAAATTAATAACCATAAAATTCTTCTTCGTGCAATCGTAAACAAACTACTTTGGAAATAGTCATCTTCATCTCCAGGTTGTACTGCCCCCGCTGCGTAAATGTCTCTTGTTGCTTCTTGTTCTATGACATCAATTAAATCATCAACAGTTACTATCCCCACCAGTCTTTTTTCTTTATCAACGACTGGTAGAGCTAAAAAATCATATCTTTGTATTGCTCTAGCAACCTCTTCTTGATTAGTATTAGTAGAGATATTAACTACATCTCTTGTCATAACATCACCAATTGGCTTAGAGGGATCAGCAGTTACAAGGTCTCTTAAAGATAGAATACCAGTTAAATGTCTTTCTTTATCTGTAACGTATAAGCTATAAATAGTTTCAGTAAATGGGGCTCTTTTTCTGACTAAAGAAAGAGCATCAGCTGCTGTTTGCATTTCTTTAAGGTCTATAAATTCAGTTGTCATTAATCTTCCGGCAGTTTCAGGCTCATATCCAAGTAATTCAGCTGTTACTTTCCTTTCACCAGGACTAAGAGCAGACAAAAATTTTCGTACAACTTTTGCAGGTAATTCATCAAAGAGTTGAACCCTATCATCAGGAGACATTTTTTCAACGATTTCTAAAACCTCTCCTGAACGAAGTCTTTCTAATAAAGTTTGCTGAACTACCGGATCTAAATATTCATAAACCTCAATTGCTTCATTTTTCTTTAATAATCGAAATGCTAATGCCTGCAATATTAGTGGAAGGCTTCCAATAGCATCTGCAATATCAACAGGTTGGGAAGGCTCTAAAAGTAGCTTTGCCTCATCATAATTTCCCGCAACGAGCAATTCCTCAAGTTGAATAGTAATATTTTCTCTTTTACTTAAATCTGAAGATAACGATGTAACTGTTTCAAGATTATTTTCATTCATAAATATAATCCCTTATCAAAGTAACAACACCATTATATGAAATCTAAGTAATTTTTCTACTTATCCAGAACCCGAAAAGCATTGTGAATAAATTTAAGATAATGATTAAATTAAAAAAAATTATAAATTTTATCCAATCCCCTTGATTTAAAATTTTGTACAAAAAATATATAAATCCGCTAAAGGATGTAAAGCAAGAAAAAAACCCATTCAATAAAATTTTTTCAGTTGAATAACTTAATCTTTTACTGATAAAAAAACCCACTAAAAATGATCCAATTATTGAAATAAAAAAATTATTATTTATCGTTAATCTTAAAAAAGTAGCTAAGTAAGCAGCTAAAAGAATATAAATAAAATTATGTATTTTCACTTTAAAAAAACTGAATTATAAAATAACCTAAATAAAAGAACAGGAATGAAAAAATTATCACTTCAACATAGTGGAAAAATAATCTTAGGAATTTTCTATTTTTAAATAATTCAAATAGTTGATATATAAATGAGGAAAATGTACTAAAACATCCTAAAAAACCACTATAAAATAACACTAATATTTCGTTATTAATAAAATTTAAAGCTACTAAAATTCCTAATAAAAAAGATGATAAAAAATTGACTATAGAAGTATTTTGGATATCAAAACCAATACTTTTTTTAAAATTATTTTGTATGAATAGTCTCAGTATTAATCCAAAAGTACTGCCCAGTAAAATTATACTTATTGAACTAAAATCCAAGATTTACATTTTTATCCAGCCTTTTAAAATCTTATTAGGATCATCTAAAAATTTATTAGAAGCTAATTCAACCCTAACCCAAGTTTCATCTTTGCTTACTTTCCAATTACGTAATACTGATAAAGTTGTACCTAAATCAAGAACTACTAATTCCTTAGCATATATTTCAGGACATGAATAAAGAGAAGTATTGGAACTCAATATAATTTCATTTGTATTATCAGGAAACTTATTTTGATTTAAACTTTTTTGGATCCCACCAGCAGGTAATGTAATTGGAGCAATTAATGCAAAAGTAATTAAACAAAAATTTTTGAGAACATGATTAATCATATGTCTAAAGTTGCCATATCTAAGTTGCTACTATGAGTTTCAATAAATTCTCTTCTTGGTGCAACTTTATCTCCCATTAATATATTGAATATTCTGTCAGCTTCAAGTGCATCTTCGATTTCAACCCTTTTCATCATCCTGGTTTGAGGATTCATAGTTGTATCCCATAATTGTTTTGGCATCATCTCACCTAATCCCTTAAATCTTTGGATATTATAATTTGCATTTTCTCCAAACCCTTGAATTGTATCCTTTAATTGATTCTCGTTATAACAGTAATTATGATTTTTACCTCTTTCAACTTTATAAAGAGGGGGACAAGCAATGTATATAAAACCTTTCTCAACAAGTTCTCTTTGATATCTGTAAAAAAATGTCAGCAATAAAGTTCTTATATGAGCACCATCAACATCAGCATCCGTCATAATAACAACTCTATGATATCTCAAAGAACTCTCGTCGAACTCCTCTCCTTTTATTCCTAATCCTAGAGCTGTTATTAATGACTGTATTTCTGTGTTTTTATATATTTTAGTATCGTCAGTTTTTTCAATATTAAGAATTTTACCCCTGAGAGGCAAAATTGCCTGAAAATTTCTATCTCGTCCTTGTTTTGCGGAGCCACCAGCTGAATCTCCTTCAACTATATAAATTTCTGATTCTGAGGGATCTCTAGAACTACAATCTGCTAATTTGCCCGGTAATGTAGAACTTTCTAAAACACTTTTTCTTCTTACTAATTCTCTAGCCCTTCTCGCAGCTTCTGCTGCATTAAATGATTGAATTGCTTTTTCAAGAATCAAGTCCAAAATTCCAGGATTGAATTCCATATATTTTGTGAGAGCCTCCCCAATGAGAGAATCCACAATTCCCCGTACTTCAGTATTTCCTAATTTTGTTTTTGTTTGCCCTTCAAATTCTGGATCTGGAACTTTTACTGATAGAACAACAGTCAAGCCCTCTCTAATATTTTCGCCAGCTAAATTTTTTTCAATATCTTTTCTTTTTCCTCTCTTTTTTGCAAGATTATTGAAGGTTCTTGTGAGAACTGTTTTTAGACCTTCAATATGAGTTCCTCCATCAATAGTTCTAATATTATTTGCAAATCCTAAGATATTATCTGAATATACATCTGAACACCATTGCAAAGCTGCTTCTACATATACATTTTCTTTCTGTGAGTCAACATAAATTATTTCAGGATGAATAGAATCTTTTTCAGCATTCATGTATTCAACATATTCTTTAATGCCTCCTTGATACAAGTAAATTTCTTCTTTAAAAGAACCATCTGATAATTGATTTCTTTCATCTCTAAAAACAATTTTTACTCCTCCATTAAGATAAGCTAGCTCTCTTAATCTTGATGAAAGAAGGGCATATTCAAATTCGATTCCTCCAGAAAAAATTGTTTTGTCGGGTTTAAAGCAAATAGTTGTTCCTTTCTTAGATGGCTTGCCAGTCTGCTTTTTAGTTTCCAATTCACCCCTTGATAAACCTTTTTCAAATCTTTGATTAAATTCGCTTCCATCTCTAAAAACAGTCACATTTACCCATTCGCTTAGAGCATTAACTACAGATATTCCTACTCCATGCAAACCCCCTGAAACTTTATAACCACCACTTCCAAACTTACCTCCTGCATGAAGAACAGTTAGTACAGTTTCTAAGGCACTTTTCCCTGTTCTTGGATGTATATCCGTTGGAATACCACGTCCATTATCAGAAATTAAAGCAGAACCATCTGCTCGAAGAACTATTTCTATGTGATCACAATGTCCTGCAAGTGCTTCATCAACCGAGTTATCAACTACCTCATATACTAAATGGTGTAATCCCCTAGGTCCTGTTGAACCTATATACATTCCAGGGCGTTTACGAACTGGTTCTAACCCCTCTAAAACCTGTATCTGTTCCGCGCCATAATCATTTGAGATTTTATTAGATCTTTTGTCCTCACTCATTTAATGTAAAAAAAATATTAGACTTTTAAAATGTTATTTTTAAAAGGTCTTTCATTAAACTTACCACCGCAATAAGATAAAGGCTCGAAGTCAATGAAAAATTTAATCACTTTAATTATATAGCTAATATTTTTTTCTTCAGAAATTCATATGTCTTCAAATCTCCCTCATGTCATAATCTTAATTGGGCCTACAGCAAGTGGAAAAACAGAATTAGCTATTGAAATTGCAGAATATTTTAAAACTCATATACACAATATCGATTCAAGACAAATTTATAAGTCCATGGATATTGGAACAGCCAAGCCATCTAAAATCCAACAAAAAAAAATAAAGCATTTTTTAATAGATATTGAGGAACCAATCAATCCAATTAATGTAAAACAATTTCAAGAAATTGCTCAAAAATCCATTAAGGGAGAAATTAAACAAGACAATCTACCTTTTCTTGTTGGAGGAAGTGGGTTGTATATGAACTCAATAACTAAAGGATTTTTTGTACCAGATGTCCCTCCTCAAAATAATTTCAGACGGCAATTAAAAGAACTTGGTCAGGAAAAATGTTGGGACCTGTTAAAAAATTGTGATCCATTATCAACAAAACAAATCAATTTTGCTGACCATATTAGAACGATTAGAGCTTTAGAAGTCTACTACGTAACAGGTAAACCTTTCTCAACTCTGAAAGTTCAAAAACCGCCTAACTGGAAAATTCTAGAGCTTGGATTAGATAGAGATAATTTAAAAGAAAGAATTTTTCAAAGAACAAAAAATATGTTTTTATCTGGAATTATTGAGGAGACAAACCACCTTATCTCTAAATACGGATTTGATTTGCCAATATTAGAAACCATTGGTTATCGAGAAGCTAGGGATGTTTTAAATAACCGTTCAACAATTGAGGAAGCGATTGAATTGACTGCGACAAAAACAATCCAATTTGCCAAAAGACAAAAAACTTGGTTTCGTAATAAAAATAATCCTATTTGGCTTAATAACAAAAACCTGCTAAAAGATGCAATAATTAAAATAGAGTCTTTTTTAAACTAACTTTGTAAAAATAGATTTTGTTCATCATCCAATCAATTTTTTAATTAACTGAATGCCCCCACGCCCTCGCTTTGATAGAAGAGCTCCAGTTAGAGAGCTACCAAATATAAATGAAAGAATAAAATACCCTCAATTGAGAGTCGTTGATTCAGATGGAAAACAATTAGGCGTCATAGATAGATTAAAAGCATTAGAAATAGCATCTCAAAGAGAACTTGATTTAGTTTTGGTAAGCGAAAAAGCAAATCCTCCAGTTTGTAGAATCATGGACTACGGTAAATATAAATTTGAACAAGAAAAGAAAGCTAAAGAAGCAAGGAAAAAATCTCATCAAACAGAAGTTAAAGAAGTAAAAATGAGGTATAAAATTGACAAGCATGATTATGATGTTCGGATTGGTCAAGCTAGTAAATTTCTAAAATCGGGAGATAAAGTAAAATGCACTGTAATGTTTAGGGGAAGAGAAATTCAACACTCAAATTTAGCTGAGACACTTCTTTTAAAAATGGCTAATGATTTAGAAGAACAATCAGAAGTTCAACAGAAACCAAAAAGAGAAGGGAGAAATATGATTATGTTTTTAAGCCCTCGCAAAACTCCTCTTATTAAAAAAGATGATAGGTGATAAATTGTTATCAAAAAATATGACGAATGTTAAAGTGTCACCATATCAAAAAATAAATTAGTCAGGATTTTTCTAAAGTGAGATTCCATATTCAACAAGAAAGTGATATCCCAGCGTCTACTCAACTAAATAATCAAATTTGTTTCGCAATTGCAGCAAGACATTATCCTCCAGGACACAGACTTCCCAGTACGAGACAACTGGCAATGCAGACTGGACTCCATCGAAATACTATAAGCAAAGTTTACAGACAACTTGAAGTTGATGGAGTTGTTGAAGCAATAGCTGGATCAGGTATCTATGTAAGAGATAATCTTACTAAAAGAGAATTTACAAAATCACTTTATTCAAAAGATAAAATAAGTAAAGCGCCTGATCAAGAAGCAAAAACGGTTATTAACAACTTAATAAATCTTGGATTCACTTTACAAGAGACGAGAGAGATATTGAACAATGAAATTGATTGGCGTATTAAGTGCGGATCAAGAATCATAGTCAGTACTCCTAGAGAAGATATTGGAGCTTCTATGTTAATAGCAGAAGACCTTTCTTCAACAGTTAATGTACCAGTAGAAGTTGTTCCTATGGAAGAATTAGAAAAAGTTTTGAGTAATTCAAATAATGGTACGATTGTCACAAGCAGATATTTTTTACAGCCTCTAGAAAAAGTTGCAAAGCAACATGGAGTTCGCGCTATTGCAGTTGACTTGAGCGACTTTCAAAAGGAATTGAAAATTCTCAAGGAATTAAATGCTGGAAGTTGCGTAGGTATTGTTAGCGTAAGTCCTGGTTTATTGAGAGCAGCAGAAGTCATTATACACAGCATGCGTGGTAGTGAATTAATGATTATGACGGCAATCTCAGACAATAACAGTAGATTACTCTCACTTTTAAAGGCTTCGAACTATATAGTATGTGATGGACCTAGTTTATCAGTTGTAGAAAACACATTATTAAAAAATCGTTCTCAGTTAATGAGATTACCACAAATAATATGTGCTAAAAATTATTTAAGTATCGAAACAATAAATCAATTAAAAAAAGAAATAGGCGTTATTAATTAAACCATGATATTGAAAACTTTTAAATCAGATATAGAAATTATCAAAGAGAGAGATCCCGCCGCTAGAGGAATAGTAGAGATATTTCTTTGCTACCCTGGCTTTCAATCAATAGTTATACATAGGTTTACGCATAAATTATGGCAATTAAAGATTCCTTTGATTCCCCGCTTACTCAGTCATCTTAATAGGTTGGCAACAGGTATTGAAATCCATCCTGGGGCAAAAATTGGTAAAAGGGTTTTCATAGATCATGGAATGGGCGTTGTAATTGGTGAAACTGCTGAGATAGGAAATAACTGTTTGCTTTATCAGGGAGTGACGTTAGGTGGTACTGGTAAAAGCCATGGCAAAAGACACCCCACCTTAATGGAAAATGTTGTAGTAGGAGCAGGCGCAAAAGTTCTTGGATCCATCACGGTAGGATCTAATACCCGGATTGGTGCTGGCTCAGTAGTTGTTCGAAATGTAGAGGGGAATAGTACTGTGGTTGGAATTCCTGGCAGGGTAGTGCATCAAAGTGGTGTCAAAGTAAATCCGTTAGCTCACTCTGCCTTACCCGATGCAGAAGCTAATGTGATCAAAAATTTAATGGATAGGATAGATTCTCTTGAAAATGAAATTCTTAAATTACAAAAAACTCTACAATGTATAGCAAGCTCAGAATCTATAGATATTTCTAAACTCGGTGATTCTCAAAATCTTAAAGATAAAGAAATTTTTGAATTTCTTGGAGATGATTAAATATTTATTTAATTTTTTTCATTAACTTTAGTTTTAGGTTGAAACATAAACATTGAATAAATAACATTTCGTCTCATATTAGTCATCATTTCAAGAAACATGTCATATCCTTCATTTTTATATTCGATTAATGGATCTTTTTGACCATAACCTCTCAATCCGACTGATTCCCTCAAGGAATCCATGGATTGAAGATGTTCTCGCCATAAATTATCGATTTGCTGCAAAATGAAAAATCTTTCAGCTTCTCTCATTAATCCTGGACGAATCTTTTCTATTTGTGATTCCTTTAAATCATAAGCTGTTCGCAACTGCTCTTGAAGGTAGTTTTTTAATTCTTCTATTGACAGTAAATTTACGTCATTAGATTTAAGATCATCTAATAAATATATAAATTCTTTGACTTTAGAAATTAATTGATCAATATTCCATTCTTCAGGAGGAAGATCAGGATTAATATAAGCATCTACAATTTCAATCATTGTCCTTTCTCCATATCCTATTACTTGTCTCTTTAGATCAATTCCTTTCAATACTCTTAGTCTTTCGCCATAAACTGCTTTTCTTTGATTGTTCATTACCTCGTCGTATTCAAAAACTTGTTTTCTAATATCGTAATAGTAGGTTTCTACTTTCTTTTGAGCACTTTCAAGAGACCTAGTAAGCATTCCTGACTCAATAGGCATATCTTCATCAACTCTAAAAGCATTCATTAGATTTGCCACTCTATCACCTCCAAAAATCCTTAATAAATTATCGTCTAAAGATAAAAAGAACCTTGTACTTCCGAGGTCACCTTGTCTTCCTGCTCTTCCTCTAAGTTGATTATCCACTCTTCTTGATTCATGTCTCTCAGTACCAATGACATGTAAACCGCCAGCTTCTCTTACTTTTTCTTCTTCATGAATCAAAACTTTTTCATATTCTTTTTTTACATCGGACAAAGATTCTCTCAAAAGCTTTATCAAGTCATCATCAGTTGGTGCTTTTTCTGCAGCTGTAGCTATCCTGTCATCAAGCTCCAAGACAGAAAGTTGTCTATCTCCCCAATTTTTAACAAGTTCATCTGATAAAAGAGAGAGTTTCTTTTCAATTGCTTCATCTAGTTGGCAAGGGAAAAGACTTATTGAAGAATTTGAAGTGTTCTTTTTCAAATTTGAAAATGCTTTTTTAGAAAAACCACCCTTAGATTTTGAATTTCTTTGTTTAGGTATTGGTGGCTTATGCTCATCATCAGGCTTGACTAACAAAGGAATTAAAATTTCTTTTAATTTAAGTCTTGCCATATAGTCACTATTACCGCCAAGAATTATATCTGTTCCCCTTCCAGCCATATTAGTCGCAATAGTAACAGCACCTGCTCTTCCTGCCTGAGCAACAATTTCTGCCTCACGTTCAACGTTCTCTGGCTTAGCATTTAACAAATTATGTGGGATTTTTTCGGCGGCTAAAAGTGAACTTAATAATTCACTTTTTTCAACACTTGTTGTACCAACTAAAACAGGTCTACCATCTCTATGAATTTGTGCAGTTTCTTTAGCAACGGCTTTCCACTTACCGATCTCTGTCTTAAATACTTGATCAGACCAATCTTGTCTCTTTCTTATTTGATTTGTTGGTATAACTGTTGATTGTAATTTATAAGTTTTTTCAAATTCAACCTCTTCAGTTTTTGCAGTTCCCGTCATTCCTGCTAAACCTGGATATAAAAGGAAAAAATTCTGATAAGTTATGGATGCTAATGTTTGAGTCTCAGGTTGAATTTTAAGACTCTCTTTTGCTTCTATTGCCTGATGTTGTCCATCGCTCCAACGCCTTCCTGGCATTACCCTACCAGTAAATTCGTCCACTATGACAGCCTCATCGTTCTTAATAATATAATTTACATCTTTAATAAATAATTCTTTGGCTTTTAACGCGTTAGTTATATAATGCGCCCAAGGATCTTGAGGATTATATAAATCATTCACTCCCAAATACTCTTCACATTTTGCAAAACCCTGATCAGTTAATATACAACTTCTCTGTTTTTCATCAACTTCATAATCCCCTTCTGGATCAATACCATCTTTACTTAATTCTTTTGCTTTGACTAATGACATAGATAATTCTGCAGCTTTTTGATATTTTTCTTGTGGTCTTTCAACTTGGCCAGAAATGATTAAAGGCGTTCTTGCTTCATCAATTAATATTGAATCAACCTCATCTATTACGCAGTAATTAAATTTTCTTTGAACTACCTCACTAATATCAGTAGCCATATTATCTCTTAAATAATCAAATCCTAATTCTGAATTTGTGGCATAAGTTATATCACAATCATAATTTTTCTTTCTCTCAACTGGATTCATATCTTGCTGAATCAAACCAACGGATAAACCTAAAAAACGATGAACTTGTCCCATCCACTCTGCATCCCTTCTAGCTAAATAATCATTTACAGTAACAACATGTACACCTTTTCCCGTAAGAGCATTTAAATAACAAGGTAATGTTGCGACAAGAGTTTTTCCTTCTCCAGTCTTCATCTCTGCAATTTGACACTCATTTAAAACCATCCCCCCTATTAACTGAACATCAAAATGTCTCATATCAAGAACACGTTTACTTGCTTCTCTTACTACTGCAAAGGCTTTAGGAAGATATTCTTCTAGGAGTTCTTTTTGCTTTTTCAAATCTAATTCTGCTGAAATATTTGATTTAAGATTTTGAGTTTCTTTTCTCAGCTCATTATCAGTCAATTGAGAAATTTCTTCTTCTAAAAAATTTATCTCTTCCACTATTGGTTGATAGCGCTTTAACTTTCGTGTATTCGGATCTCCCAACAAAAGTTTTAGCATAAGTCAAAGTCCTTAAAAAATTTATCTTATTACAAACATTATAAATTAGTGCGTTACAACAGAATGAAGAAAACTAGTATCTCTTTATTTTATAGAAACGATCGATTAAGGTATTTAGATTGAAGTCACAAAAATAACCTAGCTGACATCACTTTTTAAAAATCTTTTTTAATAAATGAAAGAAATATCTCTAATCAAACATGCCAAAGGAGCTTTAGGGTTAAGGGTTTTTGGATTAGGTCCTAACCTTAAACCAACAAATGGATTAATTAAGCTACAAAAATTACTAGATACCAATGCTTGCTGGGCAAAAAATAGAACAATTAATGATCTAAAAAAATGTCTCGCTAACAGTGATGTCGTAATAAGTCTTTGGGTTGGTAATGAAATAGTTGGTTTTGGTAGAGCTTTAACCGATGGGATTTACCGCGGAGTACTTTGGGATATTGTTATAGATCAAAATCATCAAGGCAAAGGTTTTGGCACATTAATTGTAAAAAATCTTTTATCTTCTAAAAAAATTAAAAATACAAAAAAATTATATTTAATGACAACAAATAAAAAATTGTTTTATTCTCAATTTTATTTTAAAGAAGTTACTTCTCAAAATTTATTGATTCGTGAAATATAAAGCACTCTGTTTCTAGAGAAACAAAATCAAGATACAAATTTACTATAAAGCCATCTTATAAAAGGTCCTAAAATAGGAACTGGTCCAAAAGTTGGTCCGCAAAAATCAAAGTAATCTCTGTGCTCTTTGATTAATCCATTTTCACCAAATAATAAACGAGTAGTTCCAGGATAAATAAATTCTTTACCCATAATTTTTAAACCCATTGTCCATTCAACAAATCCACAATCCCCAGTTATGGAAATTGCATGAGTTTCTAAAAAAACATCATCACATCTTTGAACTAGCTTTTCTTGAGCTTTAACATAAGAATCTAAGCCCTCTGTTTCCTGAGTTGGGTCTGTAAAAATAACATTCTCATTATAAAATTGAGCCCATTTTTGTTTTGTTGGTGCATCAGTACCATAAGGTTTAGTGAATAATCCCTTTAAATCCTCAATAGAAATTACACTTGTCATTACAAAATTTTAATTAAAAATATCTTAAAAGATACAAATATTAAAAGCGGATGAAGAGATTCGAACTCTCGACATTCTCCTTGGCAAGGAGATGCTCTACCACTGAGCTACATCCGCATAACTTTTTTATTTTATCTCAAAGAAGGGATCTATGATGAAAATAATTAAATATTTTCAATTAATTTAAATTTTTAATTAAGGATCCCATCTCAATTGCTTGTAAAGCATAATTCCAACCAAGATTATTTTTAATCCCTGCTCTTTCTAAAGCCTGCTGTATCGTATCAGTAGTTAAAACTCCAAAAATAATTGGAACATTATTTTCATTTGAAACTTGCGAAATACCTTTGCTCGCCTCAGATATAACTACATCATAGTGGGAAGTTTCACCACGGATCACAGCCCCAAGAGCAATTACAACATCATAACTCTTTTTTTTCATGAGGGTTTTAGCTGCGATTGGTAATTCGAATGAACCAGGAACCCAAACTATATCTACTTGATTGCTTAATTCAGAAGTATCTAAACCATGTCTTTTTAAACAATCAAGACAACCAGATAGAATTTTATTTGTAATTAAATCATTAAATCTTGCTATTACAATCCCAACTTTTAAAGTAGAGGCATTAGTAAAAGAACCCTCAAAAATAGCCATTAAATTTTACTTAGATATATTAATAGACTCTCACGAAAAGGTATTAAGTTCAAACTAATGAAGAAACTATCCCTGTAACAAAAACCAAAACAACCCAAACAGCAGCAATAGAATAAATTTTTCTCCTACTTTCTCGCTGTCCTTCCTCAGTAGAGGGTTGAGTCACATATAAAACGGGTACTCCAACTACAGCAATTAAAGAAGCAAATAATAGAGCATTTACGAAGAAAAAGTTAACAGCCTGCATAATTCAGTCTTAGGTTTAAAATATTATAGATACTATAATCTCATGAAAATGATAATTTTTAGAGAAAATTTACATACTTTAGCCACTTTAAATGCAAAAAAAAAATTTCTACCTAATATCTATTTAGGAATTAAAAAAGTATGCAAGAAGATACGATAATTCAAAAGAATTTATTTGCGATTAGTAATGATAATAATGAGCAAAAAGAAATAACAAAAATTCCGGAAGATTTATCTTTGGAAGATTTAAAAAAAGAATCGCAAAAAAGACCCAGACAAAGAAAAAATTCAACTAATTTAATAAATAAATTTAAGACTGATTTAATTTCAAATAACAAAAATGTTTGCATCAATGAAGAATCTTATAGCTATAAAACAGTTTCAAAACTGAAATTAACTCCTGTAATGAAGCATTATGTAACTCTAAAAGAAGAAAATAAAGATAGGTTATTACTTTATAGATTAGGAGATTTTTTTGAATGTTTTTTTGAGGACGCTGTATTAATATCTAACCTTTTAGAAATAACTCTTACCAGTAAAGATGCTGGCAAAGAAATTGGTAAGATCCCTATGGCAGGGGTTCCCCATCATGCAATGGAGAGATACTGTGCTGATTTAATTAAAAAAAATTATTCTGTGGTTATATGCGATCAATTAGAAAAAAGTTCTGGAAATTATGGGACTCCAATTAAAAGAGGAATAACAAGAATAATTACTCCTGGAACTGTAATTGAAGAGGGGATGTTGATAGCAAAGAAAAATAATTGGATTACTGCTATTTACTTATCAGAAGAAAACTCAGATGAATCTTATGAATGGGGTATATCAAAAGCTGATGTAAGCACAGGAGAATTAATAACTTTAGAAGGCCAATCTCTGTCAAAACTATTTGATGAAATTATTAAATTAGATTCTTCAGAAATCATAGTAGGAAGCAATGCAGTAAGAAATTTATTAATTAAAAAAAATAGTCAAATTACATTTACTGTTTCTCAAGAGACTAATTTTGGAATTAATGAAGCAAATTATCTAATAAAAAATTATTTCCAAATTGCAAACCTAGAGGGAATAGGACTT
>QCRH01000024.1 GCA_003211955.1 Prochlorococcus sp. AG-459-O09
CAACTTTTATTAAGTCAGACCCAAGGCCCACAGCTTCAAAAATTTGTGCGCCATGGTAACTAGATAAAAGTGAGATGCCTATTTTCGAAAGAATTTTCCTAAGACCGTCTTCTAAAGCTTTTTTAATATTTTCTTGAACATCAATTATTGATAAAGGATTTATTTTTTTGCTATCTATAAGCTTTTGAGTTTTTGGATGTTTTAACCAGTGCCTACCTGCTTCGAAGGTCAACCAAGGGCAAACTGCGCTTGCACCATAACCAATCAAACAAGCCAAGTGATGTGTGCTCCAACATTGACCTGTTTCAATAATTAGAGAAGCTTTTAGCCTTATTTCTTTTTTTAAAAGATAATGATGAATTGCTCCAACAGCAAGTAAAGGAGGAATAAAAGTCTTTTTAGGATTAATTCCCTTATCAGAAATAATAATTAAAGCGCAACCTTCTTTTATGGAGAGCTCACTCTGTTTACAAATTACTTTTAATTGGTTCTCTAAGCCTTGAACACCTTCCTCAATATCAAACAAACTTGAGATTGTTTGAGATTTAATTTTTGATTTTTTTATGGAAATGAGTTCTTCCTCATTTAAAATTGGACTTTGTAAATGAACAAAAGGTTTAGGATCTTTAATCTCAAATGGAGTACATCTTGCTCCAAGATGCATCTCTAAACTCATTACCAGTTTTTCTCTAAGTGGGTCAATAGGAGGATTTGTAACTTGCGCAAATCTTTGCTTGAAATAGTCATATAAAATATGTGGCTTTGAAGAAAGCACTGCTAATGGGATATCGTCTCCCATGCAATAGGTTGGCTCTTTAGCTAATGAAGCCATTGAATCCAAGACAAGATCATTATCTTCTGCTGAAAAACCGTAGGCAGTTTGTTGTTGTAACAACTCAAGGTCTTTTAGTTTGCAGTCTTTAGACCATTCACTATTTTCAATTTTTATAGTTCTATTACTGAGGAGATTTTTATAATCATGTCTTTGAGCCGCTTCAGATTTTACCTCCCAATTTCTGAGAATTCTATTTTGATGAAAATCAACCGCTAACATTTGTCCTGGTCCTAATCGACCTTTTTCTATTACTTTTTCCTCTTCAAGATCTACTACTCCTGTTTCGGAACCCATTATTACAAAACCATCATTTGTTATTGAATATCTTGCTGGTCTTAGACCATTTCTATCAAGCGTTGCTCCTACAAAATTTCCATCTGCGAATACAAGTAGAGCAGGACCATCCCAAGCTTCTTGTATGCTCGCAGAATACTCATAAAATGACTTAATAGGTTCTCTCTGTTCAAGGTCTGGTTGATCTCTAAATGCTTCAGGAACAAGTTTTAATAATGAATCAGTTATTGGTTGGCCTGAACGAATATTAATTTCAAGGGTTGCATCAAGATTTGATGAATCACTTTTTTTTACATCTACAATAGGCTTTATTTCATCAGATAGCTCTCCCCAAAAATCATCTATATGTGTTTCTGAAGCTTTAGCCCAATTAATATTTCCCAAAAGAGTGTTGATTTCCCCGTTGTGCCCTAAAAATCTCATGGGCTGGGCAAGTGGCCATTTTGGAAGAGTATTTGTACTAAATCTCCTATGATATACGGAAAATGAGACCTTAAAATTCTCTTTTTTTAGATCTTGATAGAATTCAGATAATATTTCAGACCTAACCATACCTTTATATACAACTGTTTGAGAACTAAGTGAGGCAAAATAAAATTCACAATCCCCAACATCGTTTTTAAAGCTTTCTCTTATTTTTTTTTCAATTCTTTTCCTTAACTGGAACAAAAGCCTTTCAATATTCTGTTTATCTTTTGTATCTATGTATAAAATCCACTGACAAATGTATGGGACATTTGCTTTGGCTAAAGGACCTAAGATTTCATTATTGACAGGGACTTTTCTCCAAGATGTTTCTTTGATGCTTAATTTTTCTGCTTCCTTCTCGCATATTGATTTGCATTCTTCAATTTTCTCTTTTTTATTGGGCATGAAAACCATACCTAAACCTCTGTCCAATTTTTGTTTATTTATAAGATTCAATTCTTCATCTAAATAATCCCACGGAATTGAACATAAAATGCCTGCTCCATCACCTGAGTCACTATCTCCCCCACAACCTCCTCTATGCTCCATGCAGTTGAGGCCCTTTAGTGATTGTTTAAGGATCCAGTTGCTTTCTATACCTTCAACATTTGCTATGAAACCAACTCCGCACGCATCTTTCTCCCCAATTATTCCATTCGGGGAATAACTATCTTGATATGGGCCAACGATTCTTTTGATTCTCTCTCCCATAGATTATTTAATTCTATTTAGTTATTTATGTATCCTTATTATAAAAATAAATACGAAAATAAATCTAAAGATAATGAATATTTACCAAAGAATTTTAATTTGATAAATTTTAAAAAAAATATAATTAAAAACTTTTAGTAAAAACTTTTAGTTAGTGCTCTTAAAAGGTTATGATAATTAAATGTTTATTTTTTTCTAAGTTTAATAGATGCCCACCATCTCACAATTAGTAGGTTCAGAAAGAAAACGTCTGACAAAGAAAACAAAATCTCCTGCATTAAAAGCTTGCCCTGAGAGAAGAGGGGTATGTACAAGAGTCTATACATCGACACCAAAGAAGCCTAATTCAGCTTTGAGAAAAGTTGCTAGGGTTAGATTAACTTCTGGTTTCGAAGTAACAGCTTATATTCCTGGGATTGGACATAATTTGCAAGAACATTCTGTAGTTCTACTTAGGGGTGGAAGAGTCAAGGATTTACCAGGAGTTAGATATCATATAATAAGAGGAACTTTAGATACGGCTGGAGTCAAAGATAGACGTCAATCCAGATCTAAGTATGGAGCAAAAGCTCCAAAAAATTAATTTGTAAACATCACTTTTTTAAAACATGTCACGTCGTAATGCAGCAGTAAAAAGACCAGTTCTACCTGATCCTCAATTTAATAGTCGTCTTGCTTCAATGATGATTGCTCGATTGATGAAACATGGTAAAAAATCTACAGCTCAAAGAATATTGTCTGATGCGTTTTCTTTAATAAGCGAGAGAACAGGTGGGAATGCAGTGGAATTATTTGAAACAGCTGTAAAAAATGCTACTCCTCTTGTTGAAGTACGAGCTAGAAGAGTTGGTGGTGCAACATATCAAGTACCTATGGAAGTACGCCAAGAGAGGGGTACGGCTATGGCATTAAGATGGCTTGTTACATTCTCACGTGCAAGAAATGGTAAAAGCATGTCCCAAAAACTTGCTGGCGAGTTGATGGATGCAGCCAATGAAACTGGTAGTGCCGTTAAAAAAAGAGAAGATACCCACAAAATGGCAGAAGCTAATAAAGCTTTTGCACATTACAGATATTAATTTCATCAAAAGGTACTTAAGTAGTTTATTATTATTAAAGTTTGCTTATAGTGTGAACTACAATTATCTAAAATTATTTTATTTGGAGATTTAAAAATTGGCACGCGACTTTCCCCTGGAACGAGTAAGGAACATAGGTATAGCCGCTCATATTGATGCAGGTAAGACAACAACAACTGAAAGAATTTTGTTTTATTCAGGTGTAGTTCATAAGATAGGAGAGGTTCATGATGGTGCTGCTGTAACAGATTGGATGGCTCAAGAAAGAGAAAGAGGAATAACTATTACTGCTGCTGCAATATCTACTAGTTGGCAAGATCATAGGATTAACATTATTGATACTCCCGGACACGTTGACTTTACTATTGAAGTTGAAAGATCAATGCGTGTGTTGGATGGAGTTATAGCTGTATTTTGCGCGGTTGGTGGAGTTCAGCCTCAATCCGAAACGGTTTGGCGTCAAGCAGATAGATACTCTGTTCCAAGAATGGTTTTTGTTAATAAAATGGACAGAACTGGAGCGGATTTTTTAAAGGTTAACAAGCAAATTAAAGATCGACTAAAAGCAAATGCACTTCCAATCCAGTTGCCTATTGGGGCTGAAGGTGATCTCACAGGCATTATTGATTTAGTAGCCAACAAAGCATATCTTTACAAAAACGATTTAGGTACTGATATTGAAGAAGCACCAATTCCATCTGACATGGAGGGGGAAGCTGCTGAGTGGAGATTAAAGTTAATGGAAAGTGTTGCAGAAAATGATGAAGAGTTAATAGAAATATTTCTCGAAACAGGAGAATTATCTGAAGAACAACTTAAAAAAGGTATAAGGGAAGGGGTTTTAAAACATGGATTGGTTCCAGTATTATGCGGTTCAGCTTTTAAGAATAAAGGTGTCCAACTTGTATTGGATGCTGTAGTTGATTACTTGCCAGCTCCAGTTGACGTGAAACCAATACAAGGTATTCTGCCAAGTGGCAAAGAAGATGTTAGACCTTCAGATGATAATGCCCCTTTCAGTGCACTAGCATTTAAAGTCATGTCAGATCCCTATGGGAAATTAACTTTTGTAAGAATGTATTCTGGTGTTCTTTCAAAGGGAAGTTATGTAATGAATTCTACTAAGGATGCTAAAGAGAGAATTTCTAGATTAGTGATTCTTAAGGCTGATGAAAGAGAGGAGGTTGACGAATTGAGGGCTGGTGATTTAGGTGCTGTATTAGGTCTTAAGAACACAACAACTGGTGACACTTTGTGCAACACAGAAGATCCAATAGTTTTGGAAACATTGTTTATTCCTGAACCAGTTATCTCTGTAGCTGTTGAACCAAAAACTAAAGGCGATATGGAAAAATTATCAAAAGCTTTAACTGCTTTGTCTGAAGAGGATCCAACCTTTAGGGTAAGTACAGATCCTGAGACAAATCAAACTGTTATTGCAGGTATGGGTGAGTTGCACTTAGAAATCCTTGTTGACAGAATGTTAAGGGAATTTAAAGTTGAAGCAAATATAGGAGCTCCACAGGTTTCATATAGAGAAACTATTAGGTCTAGTTCTAAAGGTGAAGGTAAATATGCAAGACAAACTGGAGGTAAAGGTCAATATGGTCATGTAATTATTGAAATGGAACCTGCTGAAGTTGGTAAAGGTTTTGAATTTGTAAACAAAATTGTTGGTGGAGCTGTACCAAAAGAGTATATTGGGCCTGCATCTAATGGAATGAAAGAGACCTGTGAATCTGGTGTTCTTGCCGGTTATCCACTCATTGATGTAAAAGTAACACTAGTCGATGGTTCATTCCACGATGTAGACTCATCTGAAATGGCCTTCAAAATTGCAGGTTCGATGGCTTTTAAAGATGGGGTTAAAAAATGCAATCCTGTCCTTTTAGAGCCTATGATGAAAGTTGAGGTCGAAAGTCCTGACGACTTTCTTGGATCTGTAATTGGTGATCTCTCTTCCAGAAGAGGTCAAGTAGAAGGACAATCTGTTGATGATGGATTGTCTAAGGTACAGGCCAAAGTGCCCTTAGCCGAAATGTTCGGTTATGCCACTCAACTCCGATCAATGACTCAAGGTCGGGGTATATTTTCAATGGAGTTCGCAAATTATGAGGAAGTTCCTCGTAATGTTGCTGAAGCTATCATTTCCAAGAATCAGGGCAACTCCTGATCTCTAACCTAAAACACTCTTAAACCCTCGATTCTTTAATTCAAAATGGCTCGCGAGAAGTTCGAAAGAAACAAACCACATGTCAACATAGGTACTATTGGCCATGTTGATCATGGAAAAACAACACTAACAGCTGCTATTACAAATGTATTAGCTAAAAAAGGTCAAGCTCAAGCTCAAGACTATGGAGACATTGATGGTGCTCCTGAAGAAAGAGAGCGTGGCATTACCATTAATACAGCTCATGTTGAATATGAAACTGAAGGCAGACATTATGCTCATGTTGATTGCCCAGGTCATGCTGATTACGTGAAAAACATGATCACAGGGGCTGCCCAGATGGATGGAGCTATTCTAGTTTGCGCAGCTACAGATGGTCCTATGGCTCAAACAAAAGAGCATATTCTATTAGCTAAACAGGTTGGAGTTCCTGCCCTTGTAGTCGCTCTAAATAAGTGCGATATGGTCGATGATGAAGAAATTATTGAACTTGTTGAAATGGAAATTAGGGAACTGTTAGATAGTTATGACTTCCCAGGCGATGACATTCCTATAGTTCAAGTTTCAGGTTTAAAAGCTCTCGAAGGAGATTCTACTTGGGAATCAAAGATTGAAGAATTAATGAAAGCAGTTGATGCTAGCATTCCCGAACCTGAAAGAGAAGTTGATAAACCATTCTTGATGGCTGTTGAAGATGTTTTCTCTATTACTGGTAGAGGAACTGTTGCTACTGGAAGAATTGAGAGAGGTAAAGTTAAGGTTGGAGAAGAAGTAGAAATAGTTGGAATAAGAGATACAAGATTAACAACTGTTACTGGAGTTGAAATGTTCCGAAAACTTCTTGACGAAGGTATGGCTGGCGATAATGTTGGTTTACTTTTAAGGGGTGTTCAGAAAGAAGATATTGAGAGAGGAATGGTTCTTGTGAAGAAAGGATCTATTACTCCTCATACTAATTTTGAAGGAGAAGTTTATGTTCTCAAAAAAGAAGAGGGCGGAAGACATACTCCTTTCTTTGCAGGATATAGACCTCAGTTCTACATCAGAACAACTGATGTGACAGGTCAAATAACAGCATTTACCTCAGATGATGGCTCTAATGTTGAAATGGTTATGCCAGGAGACAGAATTAAGATGACTGGAGAATTAATTTGCCCTGTAGCTATTGAACAAGGTATGCGATTTGCCATACGTGAAGGTGGACGTACTATCGGTGCTGGAGTTGTTTCTAAAATTCTCAAATAATAAATTTGAATTTTAAAAATTTAACCTCAATCATCTAATATAGGTTTATGGATAAGGGTCATTTTAATCAATGACCCTTTACTTGAAGTAATTTGAAACTATGACTGCATCAATTGCACAACAAAAAATAAGAATAAGACTCAAAGCATTCGATAGAAGAATGCTGGATCTATCTTGCGACAAAATTATTCAAACTGCTGATACTACCTCTGCCTCAGCAATAGGTCCCATACCTTTACCTACAAAAAGGAAGATTTATTGTGTCCTAAGATCACCACATGTCGATAAGGATTCTAGAGAGCATTTTGAAACAAGAACACATCGAAGAATAATAGATATCTATAGTCCTTCTGCAAAAACTATTGATGCTTTAATGAAACTAGATCTCCCTAGTGGTGTAGATATAGAAGTTAAACTTTAATAAATCCCGAAATCGCCCTAAATTGATTAATATATACATTTAATGAGGTTTAAATGGGAGAACTCTCAGTAAGGGAATTACCTTTATTTCCTTTGCCAGAGGTAGTCCTTTTCCCTCAAGAAGTATTGCCTCTACATATTTTTGAATCGAGATATAGGATTATGCTTCAATCTGTTCTTGAAAGTGATTCTATGTTTGGAGTGATTAAGTGGGATCCTACAACTAGAAGCATGGCTAACGTTGGATGTTGCGCACGAATTTTAAAACATCAAACTGCAGAGGATGGGAGAAGTAATATTATCACTCTCGGCCAACAAAGATTTCAAGTTTTAGAAATTACCCGTTCCACGCCATTTTGCTCTGCGATGGTTAGTTGGATTAGTGATGATAATATTGATGATTTTCAAAAATTAGATTCTTTAAAAGATTCAGTAAAAGAAGCACTTAGTGATGTTATTAATTTAACGAGTAAATTGACTAATACAAAGAAAAATCTACCTGATAAGTTACCTGACAACCCAATGGATTTATCATTTTGGATAGGAGCTCATTTGGGCGGTCCTGTTGCGGAAGAACAGCAAAGACTTCTTGAAGAGAGAAATACTTTTACCCGTTTGCAAAGAGAATATGAAATGCTTGATCATACAAGAAAACAACTTGCAGCAAGAACAGCATTGAAAGAGAGTTTTCCTGATATAAAAGAAAACTAAATGTTTGAATTATTATTCCCTTTTTTTTTAATAATTTTTTTCTTTCTAGTCCTAGCAATAACTTGGAGAAATAATGCTAGAAAATATATTTCTTCCGGTACTGTTGCTTCTGCATATGATAATTGGACCCAAGATAAATTACTTGAGAGATTATGGGGAGAACATATACATTTGGGTTTTTATCCCTCAGGGGAAAAAAATATTGATTTTAGAAAGGCTAAAGTTAAGTTTGTTCATGAATTAGTCAAATGGAGTGGTTTAGACAAATTACCACAGGGATCCAGAATACTTGATGTAGGTTGTGGAATAGGGGGAAGTTCTAGGATTCTTGCAGAATATTATGGGTTTAATGTCACTGGCATTACAATTAGTCAGGCTCAAGTTAAAAGAGCAAGAGAACTTACTCCTCATGGGTTAAATTGCAACTTCCAAGTTATGGATGCTTTGGATTTGAAATTTGAAGATGGATCATTTGATGCCGTCTGGAGTGTTGAGGCTGGTGCACACATGAATGATAAAACAAGGTTTGCAGATGAAATGCTCAGAATACTAAGACCTGGAGGGTATTTCGCCTTGGCTGATTGGAACTCAAGAGACCTTGGGGCATACCCCCCATCATTTTTTGAAAAGTTAGTTCTTAAACAATTACTTGAACAATGGGTACATCCTAATTTCATTAGCATTAAGGAATTTAGTGACATTATTAGAACTAACGAAAATAGTTCAGGAAAAGTTGTTTCCGAAAATTGGAATTTCTTTACAAATCCTTCATGGTACGACTCCATTATTGAAGGCATTCGAAGGCCCTTGGTAATTTTGTCACTTGGCCCATTTGCGATAGTAAAGTCGATTAGAGAGATTCCAACAATACTCCTCATGAATTGGGCATTTAGGAAAGGTTTAATGGAGTTTGGAGTTTATAAATGTAGAGGGTAAATTAATCTAGTTCAACATTTTCAGACAAATAATTTCCAAAATCTACAAAATTCTTGCAAAGTGGATTTAACTTATTTTTTAATTCAAGAAAATTTTTAATGTTATTTTGATTATTGATTTCTAAATCAACATAAATTATATATTCGCCTAATTCTCTTTTTGAAGGTCTCGATTCAATTTTACTCATATTAAATCCAAAATCTGCAATAAAATTTATAGCTTTAAGTAAAGCACCAGGTTTATTTGAAATCAATGAGAAAGCAAAACTGGCAATATTAGCTAAATTTGAATTTGATTCCTTGCTCAATAAAACAAATCTAGTGCAATTACCTGGAACATCATTAATAGGAAAGGCTAATTCTTTAAGACCTTCGATTTGAATTAACGATTTTGAACCGATAGCAGCTCTGAATTTACTCCCCTTGATCATTTTGACAGCTTCAGATGTTGAATTTGTTGGGAGAGGAATCGCATTTGGAAGATTCTCAGATAACCATTCTGAACATTGAGCTAATGCTTGAGGATGAGATAATACTTCTGAAATGTTTGAAAGTTCTCCATCACTAATTAATGCATGTTTTATAGGTAAAACAATTGCTTTATTTATAAAAATTTCAGGAAATTTCCAAAGGGCATCTAGAGTAGCTGTAACTCCCCCTTCTACAGAATTTTCTATAGGGACTACAGCAGCATCACAATTGTTGTACGCTATTGATTTTATGACCGAATGTAACCCATTACATGGTACAAATATAGGTGTCTGAAAATTGGCAAGCTTTGATAATATATGGGCTGCTTTTTCTGCGTATGTTCCTTGAGGACCTAAATATGCAACTTGTTTGCGCATGATTAATTGTAAAAAAAAAAAGAGATCAAATAAGCATTGGAGGAATATAGAAAATGCTATTGTCTTTTGATGCTAAACAGAAACTCAAGCTTTCTGTAACACGTAATAAAGAATATCTTTCTAAATATCTTTTGGAAGAAGAAAGAGTTGTAGGAGCAATGCTTGACTCCAAAAAATTAGTACCAGAAGGAGTAGGTAGATATAAGTATACAGTAACAAGTTTTAAGGTTTTTCAATTAGATATTAACCCTGTTGTCTCAATTGCGGTAGAACATAAAGATGGAATTTTAAAAATGAGTGCTCTTGAAAGTACATTGGATGGTTTGGGAATAATAGATGATTTTAATCTTATTTTGAAAGCGAATTTGGAAGCAACTGATATTGGTTTAGAAGGTGAGGCGCTTCTTGGTGTATCTGTGAGCCAACCACCTCTACTGAAGCTGGTACCAAGGAAAATATTAGAATCTACTGGTCATTCGGTATTAAATGGGATTCTGTTGGGTATAAAGTCAAGAGTTCAACAGCAACTCGTAAAAGATTTTTTAGATTGGTGTGAATTAAATAAGATTTGATTTCTTCAAAAAACTTTTCCTATGAAGTTTAGTTATTCCATTTTTTTTGATTAATGAAAGATGCTCTCTGGTTCCATAACCTTTATTTTTAAATATTAAGTATCCTGAGTATTTTTTTTCTAACTTCTCCATTAGATTGTCGCGGGAAACTTTGGCAACTATGCTTGCTGAAGCTATCGAGATAAACTTTAAGTCTCCAGATATTATGTTTTTCTGAATTCCGTCCCATGGCCTTAATAGTAAGGGACCATCAATTATTAATTCAGATGGCTTTTCTTTTAATTTTTTTAAAGCTCTTATCATTGAAAGTTCTGTAGCAACCCTGATACCTAACGTATCTATTTCTCTTGCCGAAGATTGCCCAATTCCATAATCTGAAGAGAGTAATAAAATTTTTGATAAAAGTAATTTTCTTTTTTTGGGAGTTAGTTTTTTACTATCTGTTACTCCAAATTTTTTTAAGATAGATTTATTTTTTTCAGTTAATACTACAGCAGCAGCAAAAACTGGACCAAAAATTGCTCCCCTTCCAACTTCATCTATTCCAACTTCGAATACTTTATTCAATGCTTGCTGAAGATCTTCTTCTTTTTTTTCTTGCATTGTTTAGCTCATCTGTCAGTTCAACTTCATCTTTTTTATCTGTAAATACAACTTCATTATTTTCATTAGTTTTATTTGTTGATTTATTTTTAGAATTTGGATTTGCTTCAATTTTAATTTGAATCTTTTCTTCTCCCGATTTTGAGATTTTTTTAATTTGTTTTGTTTTTGTTTTTTTGTTATCTAAGGGTTTTTCCATTTCTTTATTACTTTCTGTTAAACGCACAAAATTATTGCTGGTGAGATATTCTTTACCCAATTTTATAAGTGGATTAATACCTAATTGACTGAAAACAATTTTTTCTTCATTTGTAAGATCAACTGTTATTATATTTTTTTCTTTTGAATTTGATTGGTTCAAATTATCATTTTCTTTTTTCTTGTTTATTAGAAGAATTCTCTTTACTTAGGTCTTTGGAGTTAATTAATTCCTTGATGATTATTTTTTCCTGCTCATCAGTTGATTGAGAAGTATCTGTATATAAAGATTTTATATTGTTTGATTGATTAGATTTATTTTCAATATTTTTAAATTTTAAGTTAGAAATTTCGTGATTTAATATATTTTCTACATGTCCGGTACCATCGCATGTAGAACATTTTTTACCGAATAATTCATATATATTTTGACCTTGTCTCTTTCTGGTTAACTCTACTAAGCCTAATTCAGTAAGCTGAGCTATTTGAGGTCTAGCAGAATCATCTTTTATAGCTGAGGCAAAATGCTCAAGTAACTGAAATTGATCTCTTCTAGATTCCATATCGATAAAATCTATTACTATTACTCCACCAATATTTCTTAATTTCATTTGCCTTGAGATTTCAACTGCTGCTTCGCAGTTTGTCCACAAAACGGTTTGTCTTGAATTTGCGGATCTTGTAAATGATCCAGAGTTTACGTCGATTACCGTTAAAGCTTCAGTAGGTTCGATAATGATATAACCTCCAGAAGGAAGATCTACTCTAGGCTGGAGAGCTTTTTGAATTGTTCTCTTAATATCGTACTTTTCGAATATATGTTGGTTTAAAATGTTATCGTGAAATTCAATATTTATATCAGATTCATAATTTTTTAAAAAATCTTTTGCCCTTGCAACTGAAAATTTACTGTCAATAATTATGCTTTTAGTTGATTCTTTAATATGATCTCTTAAGATCTTAAGAGAGAAATCATCATCTCTTTTTATTAAACTTGGCGGATTAGAAGCTTCATAAACTTTTTGTACATTTTCCCATTGTTGAATTAATTGTTCTAAATCTTCGATTAGAAGTTCTTCTTTTATTTTTTCAGACTCTGTTCTAAATAACAAGCCTGTGCTGGGTGGTTTTATTAAAACTCCAAGAGCTTTCAAACGGCTTCGTTCTGTTTCTGTATTTATTTTCCTTGAAATATTTACTCCTTGGCTATGGGGCTGTAATATCAAGTATTTACCTGGAAGTGAAATACTTCCTGTTAGTCTGGGACCTTTAGATCCTGTGGGTTCCTTTATTACCTGTACTAGAACTTTTTGTTTTGGTTCTAGTAATTCAGTTATTCCAAATGTCCCTTTCTTTAGTCTTAGTGGACCTAAATCTGAAACATGGATGAATCCATTTTTCTCACTTTCACCAATATTTATAAAAGCGGCATCAATGCCAGGGAGAACATTTTCAACTGTTCCTAAAAATATCGCCAATTTGATATTGACCTTGTGCGACGATTAATTCATCAACTCGATCATCTGTGAGTAGTGCTGCTATTCGAGCCTGCTCAGCGATGATAATTTGCTGAGACATATATTTGATTCTGAATGATTTGGATTTTGAAAATCGTCTAAATTAAAGAATTAGATTTTATTTTTAATAAAGCAATTTTTTTAGCTATTGTTATCTACTTTTTAAAAATTAATAAAGTTAATAGTGAGTGAATTCTGCTATTTATTAAGCTTTAAACGATTTTCAAACTAATTGAAATTGATTTCACAGCTATGATTATCTCTTAAATTAACCATAACTAGAATAATTTTAACATCTAATCACCACTAAAGCACATTAATACATTATTCTAATATTGGAGAAATATTTTATCTAAAGTGGTTCAAGTTAACGAAAATTATTTAAAACTCAAAGCAGGCTATTTATTCCCAGAAATTGCTAAAAGGGTAAAAATATATTCTCAATCAAATAAGAGTGCTGAAATTATTAAGCTTGGCATAGGAGATGTTACAGAACCATTACCTAGAGCATGCATAGAGGCTATGGGTAAAGCTTTAGATGAAATGGGAACAACAGATGGTTTCAGAGGTTATGGACCAGAACAAGGTTATTCTTGGCTGAGGGAAAAAATATCTGAGCATGATTTTATTTCGAGAGGCTGTCAAATTTCATCTGAAGAAATCTTTGTTTCTGATGGTTCTAAATGCGACAGTAGCAATATTTTAGATATTCTTGGCAAAGATAATTCAATTGCTGTAACAGATCCTGTTTACCCTGTTTATGTAGATAGTAACGTTATGACAGGCAGAACTGGAGAGGCTCTTGAAAATGGTACTTATCAAGGATTGACATATCTAGCAATAAACGAGGGGAATAACTTTCTGCCAAAACTACCTGAAAAAAAAGTTGATATTTTATATCTTTGTTTTCCTAATAATCCGACTGGAGCAACGATTAATAAAGCAGAATTGAAAAAATGGGTTGACTATGCTCTTCAAAACAAATCCCTAATACTTTTTGATGCAGCTTATGAAGCATTTATTCAAGATAATGATATTCCTCATTCAATATATGAGATTGAGGGAGCAAAAGATTGTGCCATTGAATTTAGATCTTTTTCAAAGAATGCAGGATTCACTGGAGTTAGATGTGCTTTTACAGTAATACCTAAAAATCTCAAAGGTTTGAGCTCAACAAATGAGGAAATAGAGTTATGGCCTCTTTGGAATAGGCGACAATCTACAAAGTTCAATGGAGTAAGTTATGTGGTTCAGAAAGGAGCAGAGGCTGTTTATTCTCTTGAAGGGAAGAAACAGGTGAGAGGTTTAATTGATTTTTATATGGAAAATGCAAAAATAATGAAAAATAAACTTCAGAATTCAGGATATAAAGTTTATGGTGGGGACAATGCTCCTTATATCTGGATTAAAGTTCCAGATCAAATGACATCTTGGGACTTTTTTGATTTCCTTCTCCAAAAAGTTAGTGTAGTGGGAACACCTGGGAGCGGATTTGGATTAGCAGGAGAGGGTTATTTTCGCTTGTCAGCATTTAACTCACGATCAAACGTTCTTGATGCAATGGAAAGAATAATTAATATATAATTATTAGTAAAATTTAAACTCTAATAAATCTAATGCTATCTATAAAGTTAGAACAAAGTTTAAGTAATAATTCAGCAGTGATTGAAAAGAAACCTGCTGAATTAAAAAATAAATCTCCAAAATATAAAGTTTTACTTCATAATGACCCAGTTAATTCTATGGAGTATGTCACTATTTCACTGCGAGAAGTTGTGCCGCAATTAAGCGAACAAGATGCTATTGCCATAATGCTTGAAGCACACAATACTGGTGTTGGTTTAGTAATTGTTTGTGATTTAGAGCCAGCAGAATTTTACTCAGAATCATTAAAATCTAAGGGAATTACTAGTTCAATTGAGAAAGAGGATTAGTAACGGTTGAATTTATTATTTAGAATGAGCTAATTTCCTTTCTGATAAAGGACGGACTTAGGGATTCTTTTAAGGAGGACTTTCCATATTCTCTCTCAAGTATGTCGATAACTGTTTTGCCAAATTCGTCTTCTGGATTATCAAAAGCTTCTAAGCAAACCTGACCAAGTTTTTCCCCTAGTGAGCCTGGATTCCAAAGAAGTTTTCTCGCTGTCCAAGGCATCATACTCATTGGATTATAATTTGGCTTCAAAATTTTATTTTCCAAAGCGTACTTCTCAAGAAGAGTGTGAGGTTGCAAACCTATAAAGAATATAGCTGGATCAACTAAGCCTTTACCAAAAATATTTTCTAGTTCTCTATGGTAAGCAATTGTTTGACTTATGGTGCTTGGCGTTTCATCAAAAACATTAAAAGAATAATTGACTGAAACATGATTCTTGAAACCTGATTTAACTAGCATTCTGCAATTATTTAATACAGTTTCAAGGTCATACGCTAATCTCATTTTTCTAACAAGTTCTTGAGATCCCGACGTGATACCTATTTCAAAATAGCTCATACCTGTATCAACCATAAGCTGAGCTAGCTCTGCATCTATATTATCTGCTCTTATGTATGCAGCCCAATTAATATCGTCCCAGCCTTGATCTTTAATTGCTTGTAAAAGTGTTTTTGCATCTTCAATATGTTTTTTGGCTGGAATAAACTGTGCATCGGTGAACCAAAATCCTCTTACTCCAAGATCATATAATTGCTTCATTTCTTTAATTACTTCATTAACAGGATTAACGCGAACTTGCTTCCCCTCTACAACTGTGTAAACACAGAAACAACAATTGTGAGGACAACCTCTTTTTGTTTGTACTCCTACGTAATAATCGCCACCTTCAATATACCAATCGAATTCAGGCCATATTGATTTAATATATTTATAGTTGCAGGCAGTTTTAACAGTTCCAGAAGGTTGTTCATGTATTAATTTGTAGCGAGGTTTTTGTCCAGCAATGTAACATCTTTCTTCCTCTATTGAATCTCCTCTAATAATTTTTTCAATGAGATTTTCTCCCTCTCCAAC
>QCRH01000025.1 GCA_003211955.1 Prochlorococcus sp. AG-459-O09
GGGAACTGAAACTTTAGAATCCCTAGTAAATTTAAACCCATTATTATTGCTATCAAGGCAACGATCGAATTGTAATAATATGGGATTTGCCCATATATTCTACCTAAGAATCCACTGGCAGCTCCAAGCGCAACGAGTGAAAAAACAACTCCTCCTGAAAAACTAATAAGTTTAAATTTATTTTTCTCTGTTCCTCCTATATAAGCAATAGTGATTGGTAGTAATGATAATGAGCATGGGCCAAGACTAGTTAAAAGTCCTGCGCTGAAAACCAAAAATATAGTAAATGGGCCAGGGTTATCAAGACCATTCTGCATAAGCAGATTACCCTTTTGAGATAATTCTGAAATAACTAAATTAAATGATTCGATAGCTTGACTTAAATCTTATAAATTCTAACTAATTAAGAGTCTTTCGTGTACTAATCATACCTATGAAGCCTGTAGATTCTAATGAACATCTCAGTAACATTCCTGCAATAAAAAATGATGCGATTAATGAATTCCCACCATAACTAATGAAAGGTAGTGGTAAGCCGGTAGTAGGCATAGAGCCTGTTGCGACAGCAATATGCATTATTGATTGACCTATCAACAATACACCACATCCAATAGAAACTAATTTTGTATAGTTGTTCCTGCACTTTAGAGCAATTCTTACAGTTATATAAGAGAAAACTGCTAGAAAGCCTAGGAACAAAGTACACCCTAACAAACCAAATTCTTCAGCAAAAATTGCAAAAATAAAATCTGTGTACATAAAAGGTAGGTACTGCAATTTTTGTATAGACAAGCCAAAACCTTGACCGAATAGACCACCTGAACCTATAGCTAATAAACTTTGAACCAATTGAAATCCACTTTCCTGTTGATCTTCCCAAGGATTAAGAAATGAAGTAACTCTAAGTTTTTGATATTCGTTATTCAGGATACTAATACATCCAGTAATAAATCCTAATGAGGCAAATGAGCAGAGAGAACTTAGTTTTACTCCTCCACATAAACCCATTACCCAAAAAAGAATTCCAGTTAATGATGCAGTACTTAAATTAGGCTGCTTTAGTATTAATAAAATTAATAATCCAAAAGAGAATATTGAAATTAATTTTTTATCATTCTTAATCAGATTCCAATGAGCGAAAAGGTTAGAAGCTTCTAGAATTAGAAAAGGCTTAATTAATTCAGATGGTTGTAGACGTAAATTTCCCAGTACTAGCCATCTTGAAGATCCGTTAACTGTAATTCCAGTAATATTGGTAAGGAATATTAGAAAGAATAAAATAAAAAAAATAATTCTTGAAAACTTTAAAAGATTTCTAATGTTTGTATTCAGAACAAAATAAAATAAACCAATTCCAGGAATTGTCCAAATAATTTGTTTTTTTAAGAAGTAAGCCCAATTTCCCATTTCTCTACTAGCCACCCACCAACTTGAAGATCCAAGAATGCATATTCCTAATATTGACCAAATTCCAATCAGAACAAAGAGGATTTTTGCCTCATATGGCCATATCGTCCAAGGTAAGGGAAATATAGACTCTGTTAAATTGCTTAGATTTTTTTTGTAATTAGAACTAAAGGTTTTTTTTCTTTTAGAAATTCTTTTATATTTTATTTTTTCTTGACTTATCTCCAATTTTTTAGATGTATATGTACTATTGAGACGTTTAATTGAGATTTTGCCAAGTCTTTTATTAACGTTTTAAAGTGTTAAAGCCATTTATAAAAATGACTTTTCATAAATTTTAATTTTGAAGAATAAAGTAAAAAAGGGTCTACAGATTAATCATAAATCTTAAGAATTAATTTTTTATAGAAAAAAACTAGCTAAAAGGTACCTCTCCGTGATAGATTCCGTGAGTTTATATACTTATTTCAAATCATTTAGAGAGGGTTTCTAAACTATGTTCACATCAGTGGACTCAAAAAGAAAAAAACTTGAACATCCTTCTAATGAGAATGTTCAATTTCCTCATTCCCTGAATAATTCGATCATCAAAGAAAGTAAATCTGGCATTGCCAATCAAATAGATAATTTGCTTTCTCAAAATGATGAATACACAAAATTGCAACTAACAATTTTTGGAATTACTTTTATTATTTCTATTTTATTAGCGTCAATAACTGGAATTTTTCTTGGATTTACTTTTGGTTTTAGTATTTTTATAGGTGCAATTGCTGGCATTTTCTACCTACGTTTGCTTGCCAAAAGTATAAGTAAACTTGGTAGAGAATCATCAGGTGTATCAAAATTGCAACTATTAGTTCCAGTTTGCCTCTTTATTTTTGCGAGCAAGCTAGGATCTTTGGATATTTTTCCTGCAATGATAGGTTTTTTCATTTATAAGCCTTCACTAATTCTTTATTTTTCACGTTCTTAAGTAAATTTTTATTCAAAACAAATGTTTTTTAATTCCTTGCTAACAAATTTTGCAGCATTAGAAGTTGGTCAACATCTTTATTGGCAAATTGGAAATATCAGAATTCATGGGCAGGTATTTTTAACGTCTTGGATTTTATTAGGAGCATTATTAGTTTTTATTTCCTTAGGAACTAAAAAAATGGAAAATGATCCTAAAGGCCTTCAAAACTTGCTTGAGTTCCTCTGGGATTACATAAGAGATCTTGCTAGGACGCAAATAGGTGAAAAAGTTTATAGAGATTGGATGCCATTCATAGGCACTTTATTTTTATTCGTCTTTGTTAGTAATTGGGGCGGAGCTTTAATTCCTTGGAGATTGATTAAGTTACCGAGTGGAGAATTAGGAGCACCTACTGCAGATATCAATACAACTATCGCCTTGGCTTTATTGGTTTCACTTTCTTATTTCTATGCTGGTTTAAGCAATAAAGGTTGGAGATACTTCGAATACTATGTTCACCCAACTCCAATTATGCTTCCTTTCAAAATTCTAGAGGACTTCACTAAACCTTTATCACTCTCTTTCAGGCTATTTGGAAATATTTTGGCTGATGAACTTGTAGTTGGTGTTCTAGTTTTTTTAGTTCCGCTAATTCTCCCAATACCAGTTATGTTCCTAGGATTATTTACTAGTGCAATTCAGGCATTGATTTTCGCAACTTTAGCGGCCTACTACATTGGAGAAGCTGTTGAAGAACATCATTAACTGTCTTCTAATACATTCGGACGCTTTTACAAAGGGTCTGTAATCTGGCAAAATATTTAATCGCGTAGGTCTGAAAATATCAGACCCATTCTTAAAAAAAGGATGTCCAAGCGTGTATGACAACAAAGATTATCAAAAGTATTAAGCTCTTTATTTCAAAATTATGGATTCGATTACTTCCGCTGCATCAGTTGTAGCTGCTGGTTTAGCAGTTGGTCTAGGTGCTATTGGCCCAGGTCTTGGACAAGGTAACGCAGCTCAAGGTGCTGTTGAGGGTATTGCCCGTCAACCAGAAGCTGAAGGTAAAATCAGAGGAACTCTTCTTTTATCTTTCGCTTTCATGGAGTCATTAACAATTTACGGATTAGTTGTGGCTTTGGTACTACTTTTTGCGAATCCTTTTTCCTAAAATTTAATATTGCTTCTAATAATTATAAGCAATATTTAAATTTAATTTTTTTAACTTCAACTGAATCATATGTTGGCCTTTAATTTTTTTGGTGCTACAGAGGGTGGATTATTTGACATAAATGCCACTTTGCCACTCATGGCGATACAAGTAGTTGCGCTTACTTACATATTAAATTCTCTCTTTTTTAAGCCTGTTGGCAATGTAGTAGAAAAAAGAGAAAAGTTTGTAAGTAATAATATTATTGAGGCCAAAAATAAACTTTCTGAGGTTAAAAAATTAGAAGCTGATTTATTAACCCAGCTTCAAAGTGCTCGTACAGAAGCTCAAAGAATTGTGAGCGAAGCTGAGAATGAGTCTGACAAGCTCTATAAAGAAGCACTAGAACTTGCCAACAATGAAGCAAATGCTTCAAAAGAAAAAGCAAGACTAGAAATTGAAAGTCAGACTTCTGCTGCTCGTGATCAACTTTCTAAACAGGCTGATGATCTAAGCGAACTTATTGTTAATAGATTGATTCTAGAAAAATGAATTTAACTCTTTTAGCTACAGAAGGTTTTGGATTGAACTTCAATTTATTCGAAACTAATATCCTTAATTGGGCTGTAGTAGTTTTCGGTCTTTATAAATTTTTGCCTGGTTTCCTAGGTAAAATGCTTCAAAAAAGGAGAGAAGGTATCCTTCTTGAATTAAAAGATGCTGAAGATCGACTTCTTAATGCAACTCAAGCTTTAGAAAAGGCGAAGAAAGATTTATCTTCAGCAGAAGAAAAAGCTTCTCAAATAAAAGCAGATTCCCTTAAAAGATCTGAATCAATCAGAATGGAAAGTGAGAAAAAAGCGATAGAGGAGATGGCACGAATAAAACAAAGTGCAATCTCTGATGAGAGCTCTGAAGCATCCAGAGCAATTTCTCAACTTCGAAAAGAGGCTGTTGAACTGGCAATTAAGAAAGCTTTAGATTCTCTCCCAAATCGACTTGATAAAACAACACAAGAAAATTTGGTAACTCAATCAATTAATAATATTGAGGTGAACTAATGCCACTTTTAAATTCAGTTACTACACCATATGCAGAGGCATTACTTCAAGTTGTGAATGAAAATTCGCAAACTGAAGAGATGGTTTCTGAAGTTAAACAACTTTTGGAATTAATAAATGATTCTCCTGAATTGGAGAAGGCACTTTCCTCTCCCATTTTAGAAACAGATGCTAAGAAGAAAATCATTATTGAAATTTTTTCAAATAAGGTTAATTCTTCTTTACTGAATTTCTTAAAATTATTGGCCGATAGGCAAAGAATTGGAATCCTAACTTCAATTCTTGATAGGTTTTTAGAGATTTACCGAGAAAATAGTAATATTGCATTGGCAACTGTTACTTCTGCAGTCGAGCTTACTGATGAACAGAAAGGTTTAATTACCAAAAAGATCATCAATATTGCTGGAACAGAAAAATTAGAACTTGTAACTAAAATCGACCCATCTCTTATTGGTGGTTTCGTCGCCAGTGTAGGATCAAAAGTAATTGATGCTTCTCTTGCTTCACAAATAAGAAAACTTGGCTTATCTCTTTCCAAGTAACTTTTAAATCAACCTTAAATTCTTAAATCCATGGTATCTATACGCCCTGATGAAATCAGTTCAATCTTAAAACAACAAATAACTGATTATGACCAATCTGTAAGTGTTAGCAATGTAGGAACTGTTCTGCAAATCGGTGATGGCATTGCAAGAATATATGGCTTAGATCAGGTCATGGCAGGTGAGTTATTGGAATTTGAGGATGGCACCGAAGGTATAGCTTTAAATCTTGAAGATGATAATGTTGGAGCCGTTTTAATGGGAGAGGCACTTGGTGTCCAAGAAGGGAGTAACGTTAAGTCCACAGGTAAAATCGCATCTGTTCCAGTTGGTGAAGCAATGCAGGGAAGAGTTGTTAATCCTCTCGGACAACCAATAGATGGAAAAGGGGAAATTCCTACAAGTGATACTAGATTGATTGAAGAAATGGCTCCTGGAATAATCAAGAGAAGATCAGTGCATGAACCAATGCAAACAGGCATCACATCTATTGATGCAATGATTCCTGTTGGAAGAGGTCAAAGAGAATTAATTATTGGTGATAGACAAACTGGAAAATCTGCGATTGCTATTGATACAATAATCAACCAAAAAGGTCAAGACGTAGTTTGTGTTTACGTAGCTATTGGTCAGAAGTCAGCATCAGTAGCAAACATCGTAGAGGTCCTAAGAGAGAGAGGAGCTCTAGATTATACAGTCGTTGTTAGTGCAGGAGCTTCAGAGCCAGCTGCTTTACAGTACTTAGCACCTTATACCGGTGCAGCAATTGCTGAACATTTTATGTACCAGGGTAAAGCAACACTTGTTATTTATGATGATCTAACAAAACAAGCTCAGGCTTATAGACAAATGTCTCTTCTTTTAAAAAGACCACCAGGAAGAGAGGCTTATCCAGGAGATGTTTTCTACTTACATAGTAGATTGTTAGAAAGAGCAGCAAAACTTTCTGATGCTATGGGAGGGGGCTCTATGACAGCTCTTCCAATTATTGAAACTCAAGCAGGAGACGTTTCGGCTTACATCCCAACTAATGTTATTTCAATTACAGATGGACAAATTTTCTTAAGTGCAGATTTATTTAACTCAGGATTAAGACCAGCTATTAATGTTGGTATTTCTGTTAGCCGTGTTGGAGGAGCCGCTCAGACAAAAGCAATTAAAAAAATTGCTGGAACTTTAAAATTAGAACTCGCACAGTTTGATGAACTAGCTGCTTTTTCTCAATTTGCATCTGATCTTGATGAAGCAACTCAGCAACAACTTGAACGAGGCAAAAGACTTAGAGAGTTATTAAAGCAACCTCAATTCTCTCCACTGAACCTTGCAGAACAAGTTGCAGTTGTTTATGCAGGAGTTAAAGGGCTTATTGATGAGGTTCCAGTTGAAGATGTTACTAAATTTGCAACTGAACTTAGGGAATACCTTAAGTTAAATAAAGCGGAATTTATAGAAGAGATTCTTAAAGAAAAGAAATTAAATGATGGATTAGAAGCGACACTAAAAGAGGTGATAAATGAAGTTAAATCATCAATGCTTGCCACAGTTTAAATTTATTTAGGAGATACCATGGCAAATCTTAAAGAGATTAGAGATCGAATCGTTTCCGTTAAAAATACAAGAAAAATAACGGAAGCCATGAGACTTGTTGCAGCTGCAAAAGTTAGGAGAGCTCAAGATCAAGTTCTTAAGAGTAGACCTTTTGCAGATAAACTTGCACGAGTCTTAGAAAATATTCAATCTAGAGTACAATTTGAGGCTGTCGACTCCCCTCTATTATCCAAGAGAGAAGTAAAGAGTATCACCTTGGTTTGTATAACTGCGGATAGAGGTTTATGCGGAGGTTACAACACAAATATTATAAAAAAGGTAGAAATAAGATATGCAGAATTAGTCAAACAAGGTTATCAGCCAAATTTAATTTTGGTAGGGAAGAAAGCTATCGGATATTTCCAAAATAGAAAGGATAGATATGTAATTAAAAGTACTTTCAAAGAACTAGAACAAGTACCCACAGTCAAAGACTCTGAAGGAGTTACAAATGAAATTTTAGCTGAATTTCTTTCAGAAAATTCTGATAGGGTGGAAATTATTTACACAAAATTCATCACTCTAGTTAGCTGCGCCCCTGTAGTTCAGACTCTATTGCCACTTGACCCTCAAGGAATTGCTGAGGAAAACGATGAAATTTTTAGGTTGACTACAAAAAATAGTAAGTTAGTTGTTGAAAAATCAAATATTGAAAAAAGTAATTCAGAGAAGTTGCCATCAGATATTGTTTTTGAACAAAGTCCTGATCAATTGTTAGATTCGTTATTACCACTATATTTACAGAATCAGGTACTAAGAGCTCTTCAAGAGTCGGCAGCTTCAGAACTCGCTTGCAGGATGACTGCTATGAATAATGCGAGTGATAATGCTAAAGAATTAGCAAGTACTTTGAACCTAACTTATAATAAAGCCAGACAAGCAGCTATTACTCAAGAAATTTTAGAAGTTGTAGGAGGTTCATCAGTTTAGCAATAAGATGTAAGATATGCCTGAATACAATATCAAAGTCCAATTTGAGCAAAAGACTTTTAGTTTTCTATGTTCTGAAGATCAAGATATTATTTCAGCGGCAAAAATGAATGGAATAGATTTACCAAGTAGTTGTTGTTCAGGAGTTTGTACTGATTGTGCATCCATGATATTGGAAGGATCTGTAGATCAAGAAGATGCTATGGGATTAAATGATGATTTGAGGGAAAAGGGCTTTGCACTTTTGTGTGTGGCACATCCCAAGTCAGATTTGAATATTGTTATTGGTAAAGAAGTTGAAGATGATTTATATAATGATCAATTTGGTAAATATCAAAAATGAAATTAATTTCAGTAGATTATTATTTAGATTGGCCAGTTTCAATAAAATTAAAAAATTTAAGGGAATTTATCATTGCAAATTTAGAAAAAAAAGGTGATTTAATTCGATGGTCAATTGTTGATATTCAAAATTCTATTGACTCATTTGGTACAAAAAAAATTAAAATTAAAGCTGTCTTAGCTAATTAAAAAATATAAATTGAATTATTTTTAATAATGGAAAATTCACCAACAATATTCATTGTTCCAACTGGTATTGGTTGTGAAGTAGGAGGTTTCGCAGGGGATGCACTTCCTACCGCGAAATTATTAGCATCGGCAAGTGGATGTTTAATTACTCATCCAAATGTTATGAATGGAGGTACTCTCTCTGAAAAAGATAAAAATATTTTTTATGTTGAGGGTTATAGTTTAGATCGACTTGCTAAAGGAGAAATCGCTTTAAAAAGGGTAAAGCAACAGAAAATTGGGATAATTTTTGATTCAGCTATTGAAAAAGAAATATTAGTAAGACATTTACAAGTTGCTGATGCATGTGTTTCTACTTTAGGGATTAATGTTCATTCTTTTGTGATTACAAAAAAGCCATTAAACATAGTTATTGATTCTGATTCTTCAAAAATCAGTGGTGGCACAATTGAAAATCCTGATACTCTAATTGATGCTGGAAAATGTTTAATAGAAAAAGGAGTTACGGCAATAGCAATTGTGGCAAAATTTCCAGATGATCCAGATTCTCTAGAAACAAATATCTATCGAGAGGGGAAAGGGGTTGATCCTATTGCTGGAGTCGAAGCAGTTATAAGTCATTTAATAAGCAAATTTTTTACAGTTCCCTGTGCTCACGCACCTGCTTTAAATCCAATTGCATTGAATGAAAATTTAGATCCTCGTGCAGCTGCAGAAGAAATAGGATACACATTTTTACCATCAGTACTGATTGGGTTAAGCAATGCACCTGACATTGTTGAATTGCCTGCTAAAAATGAATCAATCTCACTGCATCCTGATCAGATTGAATCTATTGTTATTCCTAATGGTGCATTAGGTGGAGAAGCAGTACTAGCAGGGATTGAAAAAGGTTTAAATATTATCTCTGTAAAAAATCAAAATATATTAAAAGTGACAAATGAGTTTTATGATTATCCTAATCTTTTTGAAGTGGATAATTATTTAGAAGCTGCAGGCATAATTCTTGCCATCAAAAAAGGTATAAACCTTGATTCAGTTAAACGGCCTTTAAAAAAAATCCAACAGTGTTCTTACAGTGATTAATAAGATATTGCTATGGGAACTCTCCAGTCACTTCCTAATGATTGACTGCTAAGTTTTAGGATTGGAGGAGCCTGCTTTCTTTTAAATTCCGCTTTTTTTATGAGTGAGATAATTTTTAAAATTAAATCTTTTTTATAACCATCTTTTTCTAGTTGTTGTAAATCTTTTTTCTCTTCAATAATTCCTTTAAGAATTTTATCTAAAATAGAATAGGGTGGGAGAGAATCAGTATCTAATTGATCAGGACCTAACTCAGCACTTGGAGCTTTTGTACGTATATTTTCTCCAATTATATCTACGTTTGTATCTAACATATATGATTTTCTATGATTAATTGAATCTTCACTATCAAGCCAATTGCATAATTTAAAAACATTAGTTTTATATAAATCCCCAATTACCGATAATCCCCCATTCATATCACCATAAAGCGTGCAATATCCCACAGCCAGCTCTGATTTATTTCCTGTTGAAAGTAATAAATGCTTTTCTTGATTTGCTAAAGCCATCAGAAGCGTTCCTCTGATTCTTGATTGAATATTTTGATTTGTTATTTCAGCCATCTCGAAAGATATAGTATTTATAAAAGATTCTTCAAAAGAGCTCATCAAATTTTCAATTGGGATGCTATTGAAATTTATTTTTAATCTTCTCGCTAAATCTTTCGCATCACTCTTAGAATGAGATGAGCTCCACTTAGAGGGCATTGAGACGCAATAAATATTATTACTGCCAAGAGCAGCCATCGCAATTGCTGAAACTAGTGCTGAATCAATACCACCACTTAGTCCAATTAAAGCTGTTTTGAAACCGCATTTTTGAGCATAATCCCTAACACCAAGCACTAATGCATCAAAAATTGATGAAATCTCGGATTTTTCAAATTTATTTTTTTGAGGTTTTGTTTGATCAATGTCCCAACTGGAGAGGTCTTCGGAAAAAGATCTTAATTGCTTAATTCTAGACCCATTCTTATCAAGAATAAAACTATTTCCATCAAAAATTAAATTATCATTTGCTCCAATCTGGTTTACATATATCAGCGGTACTTGAAGGTATTGAGCAGCAAAACTCGAAACTTTGGATCTTAGCTCTAACTTTTTGAAGGTATATGGGGAGGCCGATAAGTTCACTAAAATATCAACTTTTTTTTTCTTTAAATCAAAAATAGGATTCTTTTTATGAATTCCCCTACCTTCTATATTTTCGTTGACCCATAAATCCTCACATATAGTAAAGCCAATTCTCCAGGTTTTATTATTAATTTCTTTTGTTAATACGGAAACTTTTTCTTCTGATCTAAAGTATCTTTTCTCATCAAATACTTCATAGGTGGGAAGAATAATTTTGCGAGCAATTATTTTCCACTCACCGCGCTCAAGCAATGCAATAGAATTATAGAGATTAGGGAAAAAAGAATCATTTATTTTCTCAGCTATCCCAACCGTGATACTCAAGCTTCCGTATTTTTTATTAATATCTAAGGCTAATTGATCAAGAATTTGGTATTGATTTTTGATTAAATTTTTTTTTAGAAGTAGGTCATTTGCTGGATATCCCCATAGTGATAATTCTGGCGTAAGAACTAAATTAGCAGAAGATGAGCTAGCTTTCGAAGCAGTACAAAGTATTTTTTTTGCATTACCCTCTAAATCGCCAACAACTGGATTAATTTGAGCAAGTAAAAACTTCATTCAACTAATTTAGTGGGATTCATATAAATTATTCTTTTTAACAACATCTATTAATGAATTAGGTAAATTAGAATAATTAAAATTCGACCTGAGCTTAGAACTTGAAATGTTTGGGATTTTTATGGTTGAAATCTTAAATTTCACGTTATAAGTTTCTAACATTTTAAGAGTATTTGATTCAACAGGATATCCCTCTCTTAAAATTACCAAAAAACTAACCTCATTAGTAATTTGATCAAAACTTTTCCAGTAGAAAATATCTTTAATTAAATCGCTCCCAATAACAAAATCTAGATTATTTAATTCATAAATTCTTTTACATTTTTTAATTGACTCTAATGCCCATTGGCTACTAACACTTTGATTAAATAAAATTTTAGGATTATTTAAACCTTCAATAAGAGTTTTTAATAAATGGCTACGAATTGAGATATCCTCTTTATGGTTTTTATTGGGGTTGTTACTAACATAACCAATTGTAAAAGCATATATTTTGGATAATTCTTCAAGAATTTTTTTATGTCCAATGGTAGGTGGATCTGCACTGGTACCAAATAATGCAATGCTTTTTCCCATTTAAGTTTTAAGGCAGAATACTAACAAAATTATTATTTAAATTTCTATTTGAAAAGTAAATATCTATGTGGTTAAAAATCTCTGGGTCATTAAAATTCATATTTTGGATCATAATAGCAGGCTCTACAAAAGAAGCTTTGCTTTTTATAAATATCTCTTTTGCTGCTAATTTCCCAAGAATTTTTGTGGAATGCACCGCGATTGCTGCTTGAATAATTGCTATGGGTCCATAGGGTAATAATGAGAGCCCGTTGGTAAAAGGTGCTGTTAATAGAATTACTTTCTTAATAAGGTTGAAAGAGGTATTGACGCCGACTTGAGTGACTCCCAACCATAAATTATTAATGGATATATTTTTAAATATTTTTCTTGTAGATTCACCTTTCAACTTTAAACCGTAAATCTTACTTAATTCGTTAATCAATGCAGTATCTAGTGCGAAACTACCAGCCACATCAAATAAAATAAAAGGATTAAGAGCTACAGCGGATGCCTTTATAGTAGAAAATTTACCAATAGTTGATTGAGCTAATTTCTGTCTTCTTTTCAATCTTTGCTCTTTTATTCGCAGAAACAATTTGTCAGCTAATTGAATAGAATTTAGCGTTAATAGTATCTCACCATATTGATTGATTAATTTTGCGATGTAATTTTTAAGATTGTTTTCGTTATTTATAATTACTGGAATATTAAAATTTTTTGGAAGCTTAAACTTTATATTTTCAATTATTTCTTTTAATTCATTTTTATTAAATAGATCGATTTTGTTTAAAATTAAAATAATCTTTTTTCCATCTTTTATAAAAGAGCTGATTTCGTTTAACTCATTTCTATTTAAATCTCCCGAAACAACAAAAAGAATAAGATCTGAATGATTTATGTAAGAGTAAACTTTATCTGGGAATTTAATATTGCAGAAATCAAATCCTGGAGAATCTAGCAACTCTAAACTATTGAGTGTTTGATCTTTAAGAGTCCAAGATTCCGATTGTATTTCTTTTGTGGTCCCATTAATAATATCTGTTTTGAATATGTCTTTTTTTAACAAAGAATTTAAAACAGAAGATTTTCCTACGCCTGATTTACCATATGCGCCAATTCTTATTTTTTTTTCTTTGAGTCTTAAAAGTTGTTGATTAAAAGAAATTATTTCAGTATTAAGAAAACTTTTTTCATAATTGGTAAGATCAATAGTCTCCCACCATTCTTTTAACAGTAAATAATTTTCTTTAATTTTAAATTGTTTCATGATTTATTCTTCCACCAACCGGCTAATACAGATAACACAGCTTCTGCACCAATAATTCCCACGAATCCCCCGAATTCATCTACTACTACTTTCACTCCTTTATGATCCTTGTCAAATTTAGTTAATAATTGATCTGCTTTAATCATTTCGGGAATATAATCCACAGGTTCGCAAATTTCTGATAATAATTTTTTATGTTCCCCATTAATTAACTCTGCCAACATTTTTTCACGCTTTACTACCCCTTGTATTTTGTCAACTTTATCTCCCAAAATAACCCACCATGGAGAGCTGTTAGACATTATGAGTTTTGAAATTTCATCAAGATTCGAAGACCCATCAAGACAAGGTGCCGATACTCTAGGGATCATTAAGTCTTTAGCTTTTAAATCATTTAATTGAAAAACCTTAAATATCATTGCTGCCTCATCAGCCTCTATAAAACCTTTCTGACTTCCAATTTTTGCCATTTGTCTAATTTCTTCTTCATCAGTTGAAATTTCGTTTTCTGCTGTAATAACCGGAAATATCTGTTCAATTAATATTAAGAATGGCCTCATTAAAGTATTTAATATTCGCAAGATAGGAACAGATAATAGTGCTATTTGAACTGAAAATTTTGTGCCAAGAGCTTTTGGTAGTACTTCTCCTACTAAAACAACTAGTATGTAAAAAGCTATTGAAAAAAGGGTTAAACCAAAACTACTATTAATTACCAATGCTCCGTATACTCCTAAAATAAGACTTCCAATTATATTAAATCCATTATTAGTAATAGTAATTACAGTTAGTGTCCGTCCAAGATGTTTTCTAAGTTTTAGAAGTTGATTCGCTGAACTTTTTGGCTTTTGTCTAGAAGCAATTTCTAAAATTCTAATTGAATTTACGGCTAAAAAAGCTGCTTCTGCTCCCGAACAACATGCTGATCCAATTAAGATAACAGTTATAAGTAAAAATAAACCGTAAACACTTGGTTCCATTAAAGTAGATTAGGTACTAAATCTGTTTTAATTCATTCTTCCATTTTTTTTTAAAACACGCCAATACACAATTTATGTTTGAACCCGATCATAAAGTTTTTGAAAAAAGAAGAGAAATTTTCTTAAATAAATTAGATGGAAAAGCTGCCATTATCCCAGGAGCTAATCTTGTGAAACATCATGCCGATTGTGAATACCCTTTTAGACAAGATAGTAATTTTTGGTATTTAACTGGTTTCGATGAGCCGGATGCAATTGGTCTTTTCTTATCGCATAAGCCAAAGGGAGAGAGATTTATTATGTTTGTTGCTCCTAAAGATGTTATAAGTGAAGTCTGGCATGGCTTTAGATGGGGTTTAGAAGGCGCAGAAAAAAAGTTTAAGGCTGATAAGGCTCACTCAATAACCGAACTAAGAGATTTACTTCCAGGTTATATAAATGGTTCGGATGAACTTGTTTTTTCAATAGGTAAGCATCCATTAATTGAGAAAATAGTACTCGAGATATTTTCACAGCAACTTGAAAATCGATCAAGATCAGGGATTGGTGCAAAATCTATAAAATCTCCAGAGATTTATTTAAATGAGATGAGATTAATTAAAAGTGAATTTGAAATTAACAGAATGAGAGAGGCTATACAAATTTCAGCAGAAGCTCATGAATTAGTAAGAGAATCTATCTCATTAAAGAAAAATGAAAGGCAAATTCAGGGTCTTATAGAGGGATTCTTTTTGGAAAAAGGGGCTAGAGGACCTGCATATAATTCTATAGTTGCTTCAGGAGATAATGCCTGTATTTTGCATTACACTTCAAATAATTCACCATTGAAGAAAAAAGATTTATTGTTGGTGGATGCTGGCTGCTCACTAATTGATTATTACAATGGCGACATAACAAGAACCATTCCCATAGGTGGTAAATTTTCTAATGAGCAAAAAGTTATCTATGAAATTGTTTTGAGTGCTCAGAAAAATGCAATTAAAAGTGCCGTAAAGGGATCGAATTCTAGTTTTGTTCATAATGTTGCTTTAACAATTCTTATAGAAGGGTTAAAAGAAATTGGTTTATTGTCTGGCGGTACTGAGGAGATAATAGAGAATCAATCTTACAAACATCTTTACATGCATAGAACTGGACATTGGCTCGGCTTAGATGTTCATGATGTTGGAGCATACAGAATGGGGGACTATGAAGTGCCATTAGACGATGGAATGATTCTTACGGTAGAACCTGGGATCTACATAAGTGATAGGATCCCAGTCCCTGAGGGACAACCACCAATAGACGAGAAGTGGAAAGGTATAGGGATAAGAATAGAGGATGGAAAACACACAAATTTACAAGTCATATTTCTGCAAGAAGGGGTTTAATTGGAAAAATCGGGCCTTTAGTTGTGCATATCGGATTAATAGTCTTACTTATAGGTTCAGCATATGGAAGTTTTACAAGTCAATCAAAAGAACAATATTTACTGCCCGGAGAAAGTTTGGATCTTGTTAATGAGAGCACAAACTTAAAAGCCAATGTAAAATTAGTCGATTTTTCTATAGAAAGAGAAAGAGATGGTGTACCCAAACAGTTTATTTCAAAGTTAAATTTTTCTTCTGAAGATCTAAATTTAAATGAAATAAAAACCGCCAAAGTTAATCAC
>QCRH01000026.1 GCA_003211955.1 Prochlorococcus sp. AG-459-O09
ATTCGACACATGAATCAATTACTCTTTGTAGAAGACTTTTGCCAGAAATTTTATGTAAAACTTTAGGCCTAGTACTCTAAAAAAACTTTTATATTTACACGATTCAAAAAAAGCTGATGTTTCTTTAATTACTACAAAGAAAACAAATCCTCATGGATATGGCAGAGTTTTTTTGAAGGGGGATTTTATAGAGAGGATTGTTGAAGAAAAAGATTGCGATGATCTAGAAAGAGAAAATCCATTAACAAACGCAGGTGTTTACTGCTTTAACTGGGGTAACTTGTCAGAAATAATTAATACCTTACAAAGCAATAATAATCAAAAAGAGATTTACTTAACTGATGCGGTATCTTTACTAAAAAATTCCTTAAGCCTCGAGGTAGAGGATAATGGAGAGCTTCAAGGAATTAATAACAGAATTCAACTGTCAGAATGCGAGGATTGTATTCAGAATTCAATTAAAGAAAAGCATATGCTTAATGGTGTAACTTTTATTAATAAAGCAAGTTGTTCAATTAGTGAAGAAGCTGAAATTGGTAAGGATGTAACTATAGAGGCTAATACGCATATAAGAGGAAATACCAAAATAAATAGTCATTGCATTATAGGACCAAATACTTTTATTGAAAATTCTAATGTGGGATTAAATTGTGAAATTTCAAACTCCACTGTTTATTCTTCTCAGATAATGGATTATATAAAAATTGGCCCTTACAGTCATATAAGACCTAATTCAAAAATATCTTCCTTTAGCAAAATAGGTAATTTTGTTGAAATCAAAAATAGTCAATTAGAGGAAGAATCTAAAGTAAACCATTTAAGTTATATTGGCGATTCTATTATTGGAAGATCTACAAATATTGGAGCAGGTACTATTACTGCAAATTTTGATGGTCAGAAAAAACATCAAACAAAAATTGGTAAAAATTCCAGTATTGGTGCAAATACAGTTTTTGTAGCGCCAATAAATCTCGGGGAATCAGTTACAACAGGAGCTGGTTCAGTAATCACAAAAGACTCCAAAGATAATTCATTAGCAATCTCAAGAACTAAGCAAGTAAATATAGAAAATTGGGAAAGAAAGAAATCCTGATCTATTTGATTAATTCAATAATCTTTTCAAGTTGCCAACATCTGCTCCCTTTTATAAGAATAGAATCACCTTTTTTTGTAGATTTGTTTATCTCTTTAGGTACATCTTTAATATTATTTAAAACTAAAAATTTTTTCTTATCCTTAAGATAATTGGTGTAAATTTTTTCATTTTTTTTATCGCAAATAAACAAACATTTTTCTATATCTGAATCATTTATTAAGTTGAATATTTCTTTATGATATTTTTCAGATTTTTCTCCCAATTCTTGCATACTTCCAAATATAAAAAATTTATTTCTCGGTTTTTCAAGCAAGTTTTTAATACATGCTTTTACTGACTCTGGCGAAGCATTATATGATTCATCATATATTGTTGTTTTTACTGATTTCAGAATTTTATTCCTTCCACCTAAAATTGCAAAATCAAATTTATTAAAACTTGCAAAATCAATGCCTAGCTCTTTGGCAACTGCATAAGCAAATAAGAAATTCGAAGCATTGTGAAATCCCTCAACTGAAATTTCAAAGATTTTTTCTTCAATCACAATTGTTTTATTCGAAGGATTATAAAATCCTCGCAAATTATCATCTTTCTTGAAACTTTCCTTTTTATTTTTAATATTTAATAGGTTTACTTTTATAACTCTACCTTTCCAAACTTCTTTTAAAGTTTTTTCTAGGAATGGATCATTTGCTGGAATTATTACAACTCCTTTGGAATTTAAGTACTTACTAATTTCACACTTCGCATAAGTAATATTTTTTTTTGAACCTAACAATCCAATATGAGCTGTGCCAATGTTAGTAATCACTGCAATATCGGGTTCACTATATTTAGATAAATTCTCGATCTGTCCAAGACCTCTCATCCCCATCTCAAGAACTAAAGCTTTATCATCTATTTCTGTAGCAAAAATAGTAAGACCAACTCCAAGCTCATTATTAAAATTTGCATGAGATAATTTAATTCTTCCAAGTTTATTTAAAACTCCGCCAATCATTTCTTTTGTTGTTGTTTTACCCACTGAACCAGTTATTGCGACAATAGGGATATTTAATTTTTTTCTTTTTAGCAATGCTAATTTTTGAAATGCCTCTAATGTGTCATTTACAACCCAATAAGGAAAATTACTAGGAAGTGATCTATGCATACCTTTTTTTATTACTACTGATTTAACTCCTTTATCTAAAACATTTGGAAGAAAATTATGTCCATCAAAATTTTTACCCTCTATAGCTATAAAAAGATCATTTTTTAGTAAAGTTCTACTATCAATACTTATATTTTTAAAATTTAAAAAATCTCTTTTCCCCTCGCTCAGATTTTTAATATCCCCCAAAACGTTGTTTAATTCAGATAAAGAGAATTCCATTAAAAAATTAAGTCATACTTTTTTTAAAGATGGATCAGCCGATTGTCCGTAAGAGAATTTTTCAACTTCAGCAAAATCTGGAGATGGTTCTTTTATTCCACAAACATCTTTATACATAATTTCGTATTCGAGAGCGGATCTTTGCCAACTAAACTCTTGGCTCATTGCTCTTTTTTGCAATAATTCCCAACTATCTTTATGCCTAAAGGCCTCCCAAGACCTTACTAAAGATGTATAGAAATCTATAGGTTCAAAGCGATCGAAGCAAAAACCAGTGCCACTATTATTTTCTGGATCATGAGGTAAAACTGTGTCAACTAAACCTCCTACTCGCCTTACTATTGGAATACAACCATATCTCATAGCAAGTAGTTGACTAATGCCACAAGGTTCGAACCTACTAGGCATTAAAAATGCATCAGAGCCACCATATATAAGTCTTGATAAAGAATCATCATAAGTAAGAAATACAGAAAATCTTCCTGGGTAATCTAATGCAAGTTGCCATAATCCTGACTCTAAATATCTATCTCCAGTACCTAAAACAACTATTTGCGAATCTGTATATGCTAAAAGTCTTCTTGAAACTTGTAGAAGTAAGTCAACCCCTTTCTGATCAACTAACCTGCTGACCATACCTAAGAGATATTTTTTAGGATTAACTTCGAGACCCATTTCTCTCTGCAGAATTTTTTTATTCTCTAGCCTATTTTCTAAATTCTTAATACTAAATTTTGCAGGTAAAACTGGGTCTTTGGCTGGATTCCATTCATCAAGATCAATGCCATTAAGAATTCCCCTTAGTTTACCTGAAATGTAATTAAGTAATCCTTCAAGGCTTTCCCCGTATTCATGGGTTTTAATTTCAACTGCATAAGTCGGAGAAACTGCATTGACCCTATCTGCGAACAACATTGCCGCCGCCATTGTGTGGTCTCCATGCATATACCAAGGACACCAAGTCATTTTTTCAAGTTTCCATCTCCAAGGGCCTTGGTATTTTAAATTATGAATTGTGAAGACAGTACTAATTTCGGGGTCCTGATGCATCCACACAGGAATCATGCCAGTGTGCCAATCATGGCAATGAAGAACTTGAGGTTTCCAACAATTCCAGGCGAATTCTGCAGTGGCACTTGCAAAAAATGTAAAGCGCCAGTCCTCATTTTCGCCTCCGTATATTTGTTCAGAGTCAAATGTTGGATGACCCACTAGGTATATCACGTAATTATGAATGGGATGTTTTGCTTTATATACTGCGAAATCAGTGTCCATTGTATTTGCTCTAAAGACTGGTTCATTAGATACCTCTAAAAGACTCCACAATTTTCCATATCCTGGAATTATTACCCTTACATCGTGACCAAGTTTTATCAAAGATGGAGGTAACGAACCAACCACATCTCCCATACCTCCAACTTTGATCATTGGAGCACATTCAGCAGCGGCAAGAAGAATTCTCATTGATAATTATTTAAAAAGTTCTTTTGAAAAATAAACTAGGGTGTCCACTTATAGTCAGAAAAGTCTGGTGGACGCTTTTCAAGAAAGGCATCTCTACCTTCTTGAGCTTCTTCAGTCGAATAGAATAATTGAGTTGTGTATCCAGATAATTCTTGAATACCCGCAATTCCATCATTCTCGGCATTGAATGAAGCTTTAAGAATACGAATAGCAGTTGGACTATTTCGTAAAATCTCTCTTGCCCAGATTACACCCTCAGCTTCTAATTCTTCAATCTTTGTAATTGCATTTATCAAGCCCATCTTAAGAGCTTCCTTGGAATTATATTTTCTACATAAAAACCAAATTTCTTTTGCTTTTCTTTGACCAACAAGTCTTGCTAAATAACTAGATCCAAAACCGGCATCAAAACTACCAACTCTTGGACCTGTTTGACCAAATATTGCATTTTCAGAGGCGATACTGAGATCACAAATTAAATGAAGTACCTGGCCTCCCCCAATTGCAAAACCAGGAACTAAGGCAATAACCACTTTAGGCAAACTTCTAATTAATCTTTGAAGTTCAAGTACATTTAATCTCTGCTTCCCTTCATCATTTTTATATCCATTTTCACCTCTTACACTCTGATCACCTCCAGAGCAAAAAGAATGAATACCTTTCTTGTCTGGTCCCGCACCTGTAAAAAGAACTACGCCAATAGTTTCATCATTTCTTACGTTATTAAATGCATTAATGAGTTCATCTACAGTTTGTGGCCTAAATGCATTTCTTTTTTCAGGCCGATTAATTGCAATTCTCGCAATTCCTTCATCTGATTTGTGAAACAATATATCCTCATAAGATTTGCATTCTGACCAATTTAAAATTGTTTTACCAGGTAATACTTTCATGAAACCTAATTATTCAAAGATAGAAAATGATAAATTTAACTGCCAATTATTTTTTCTAGCAGGGCATTTTTTTCAAAAATTTCATTTTCTGAATCAATATCAACTTTTATTATTACAGATTTCCGGATAGAAATGCTCCAATCGAATGCCTCTCGTAATTTTTTAAAATTTGCCGCATTTCTAAAGTTTACTTGATATCCCTCTGCAAGTTTTGGCCAGTTTATTTCTTTTGGCATAAGAAAAAGTTTTTTTAATTCATCTTCTTTTAAATTTTCTTTATAAATACGTTTAAATATATTTCCGCCATTATTATTTATCAAAAGAATTGTTAAATTCATGTCGATTGAATTTTCAATAAGCCAACCGTTTATATCATGAATAAAAGCCAAATCTCCAGTCACTAGAAGTAGAGGATTTTTTATTCTAGAAATACCTAATGCAAGCGATAAAGTACCGTCTATGCCAGAAGCTCCTCTAAAGCTGAAACAATTTCTTGTTAAAGTACCATTTCCAGAAAAGGTAAGCCAATCTCTAATCGGGCTACTCGCGGATAGCATTATAGGATTTTCAGCTGGCCAAATTTTTGGAACAAGATTTGCAAGCTTATACTCAGTAATTTGATTATCTTGAGTAATTTTCTCTTTTAAAATTACTTTAATCTGCTCGCCTTCCTCTATTAGATCTAAAGCCATCGGAGTAAGAGGCTTTTTGTTTTTTTCGTTAATTGATAATTCTTCAAACAATAGAGTAGTAAAATTTGATAGCCCAAAATCATATTCAAATGATTTTTTTAAAGGGTCCAATTTTCTATAGTTTTTTTCTTTTATAAGAATTTGTATCCCTTCGAATGTTGTTAAAAACTTCTCCAAATCAATTGAGGATGACATAGGACCAAGCCTCAAAAGTTGATGACAATTAATTGAATTATTATTTTTTCTTAAAACTAATTCCCAATTCAAAACTAATCCTCTCAAATCAGAATAAACGCCTGAAACAGGATCAGCAAATACTGGCCAACCAGTAATTTCTTGTAATTGTTCTAAAGATTTATTGAATGAAGTTAGATCATTTATGGAACCTTGATAGGGACCTACCAAAATAATACCGGACTCAGCTAAATTTAAATTTTTTGAAATTTCTAAGAATTTGTTTTTATCAGACTTTATTTCAACTTCCCTAAATATATATTTTTTCTTTAAATAAATTCTCTCAAAAACCTCTAAAACATTTTTTTTATTCAAAGATGAAATATTTAAAGGCTTATCAATAGGAATATTTAAATGAATAGGTCCAGGGAAGGTTGATATTTGTTTCTCAGTAATTCGAACTAAATTTAAGATTTCATGTTCTTGTGTTACATGCAGTCCATTTAGATTTGTACTTAAAACTCTTCTACAGACTGAACTCAAAAAATCTTCTTGATTTACTGTTTGATTAGCGCCACAATCTTTTAATCTTAAGGGTCTATCAGCTGTAATAAATATAATTCCTTTACAAGATCGGTCTGCCTCAACTGCTGCTGGCAATAAGTTACTTACGGCAGTCCCAGAAGTAGTAATAACTAAAGAAAGATTACCCGATGCAGCAGAAATTCCAAGAGAGTGGAATCCCGCAGATCTCTCATCTATTGAATTAAATATATTTACCAGTCCTAATTTATTTAATTCTCCAGCAGCTATCGCTAAAGGTGCTGATCTACTACCAGGACATAGTATTAAATTTTGAACTCCTATTTTTATAAGAAGATTCAAAAGTTGTAAACTTCTTAGAAAATTTTTGCATTCAATAGATGATGTCATAATTTATATAAATGCTTTGGAATTTTCCTTATAACTGAATTAAATAAAACATGTCTACAACTCAAGAAAAAAGAAATTCAATACTAAAGGATTTAAAAAATCTTTTAATCTGGATATCTATTGCTTTAATTATACGATGGCAGGTTATAGAGCCAAGATGGATACCATCCGGGTCAATGCTTCCAACTCTTCAAATACAAGATAAAATTCTTGTTGAGAAAGTAACCCCAAAAATCACATCCAAATCGAATATTTCAAAATTAAAAAATAAAATAATTGTTTTTAACGTTCCTGAACAATTAATTAATGCTGGTTATGAAGCAGATACTGCACTAATAAAAAGAGTAATTGGAATACCTGGAGACAAGGTAGAAGTAAGAGACGGTAACCTTTACTTAAATGATATCGCACAAAAAAATTACGTTTTTGACAAAAATATTAATTATTCTACAGGGCCTTTTATTGTCCCAGAAGAGTCATTGTGGGTGATGGGTGATAATAGAAATAACAGTATGGACTCACATATTTGGGGATTTTTACCTTATGAAAAGGTTATTGGTAAAGCTATTTTTAGATATTGGCCGTTTAATAAAATTGGACCTATTCGGTTCCCTGCCCTTAATAATTTAGATTAATGGGTACGCGATGTTGTAGGGTTTTTATATATTGAAGATGTAGAAATGTTTAATCCAGAATTTCTCGCTACTGAAAATAATGATCCAAACGATGAGAATGATTTAATCCAATATTTACAAAAACAATCTCCAGAAGTTTTGCAAAGAGTAGCAAAATCAGCTAGTGAAGATATTCAAGAAATTATTAGACATAATGTTCAAGGTCTTCTTGGGATGCTTCCTTCAGATCAATTTGATGTAAAAATTACATCTTCAAAAGACAACATTGCCAATTTATTATCTTCTGCCATGATGACAGGATATTTCTTAAGACAAATGGAGCAAAGAAAAGAGCTGGAACAAACTCTTAAAAATGATGAAAACATGTCCATTGAAGAATAATAGTTTTTAAAAATTTACTTCTTCAGGAATTATCCCTAGCTCAAACAACTTTTTATATAAACCCATCAGAAATTTATTATCCTCCGGTAGTTTGTCCCACTTTTGGGAATTAATTTCATTAATTAATTTTTGACAATCTTCTATTGTAAATTTTATGGGTGCTGTAAAATGAGCTGGAATTAAATATTCCATATCTTCAAAAGACTTGATATTTTCTAACCATTTAAGTAAAACTTCTTTTGAACGTGGAAAAATTAATTTTTGCAAAACTGGCGCAATTTGAATCTTAGGGCTATCTTTACCCATTATTTCAACAAGAGAGGATTCCCAATCTTCTTCCCATAAAAAGGGATAAATACCGAAATGGGATCTCCAATTTCTAAGATCTTTTTTGAATGAATACTTAAAAATTTTTTTTAAAGGTGGAATATTTAATTTACCTGGTTTCAAAAAAGATGAAAATAAGACTAACCTTTTCCATCCTTTTTTTCTTTGTTCTAAGGAGTCAATTAAAGGTTCATCTCCTCTCTCTCTAGAATGGAAAAGAAGTGGAGTTGGATCAAAATCAAATATTTTAGGGGGAGTGGAATCTATTCCAACTATTGCGTCTGTTACATGAAGAGTTTTAGTAGGATAATGGAAACAGCTTATCTCCTGATATCTTCCAAGTCCTAAATTCAGTGGGCCTAATGAAGACCATTTAAAGGAGTTTTTATGTGGAGTACCTTCCTCAAACATTATTCTTGATCTTTTTGATGGAATTCCTAAAAAATCTAGTGGTAGATTTATCGGAAAACTCCATTGTCCAGGACAAAGCCAGATTTCTGCATCTTTAAAAATTCTTGAGAGAGCTGGCAGTCCAATTTTATGTTCTAGTCCAGAGGCACTCGGAAGAATTATTGTTTTTACGTTGCCGTGAATCGCAATTAGTTTTTCTATCTTATTTATTAATTCTTTTGTCGGAGGCAGTGGATTTATTAGCATCAATCCATTATCAACCTTTATTACCGTCATTCTTATTGGAACCGCAACATAATAAAGTCCCTGAATTTGTTCCAAGGACCATATTTGATCAGGAATTAATTCTCTTAAAATTGTTTTCTTTTTTCCATAAGGATATAAGGGGAATAATGGCCACCAATTCCACTTTTTATTTAAAGTTTCTTCCCCCACTATGATTTATACCCAACAAATAATTTCTTTAGCTTAAAGATTCCGTATCTTGGAGCGAATAAAAAAGCAAATAAAAATATAAAAGTTTGTGCCAAGACAATTGATCCACCTGTTTCAAGATCAAACCAAAAACTAACATAGATTCCTATTAGGCTTGAGATAATTGCACTTAATACTGAAATTACTGTCATATTATCAAATTTATCCGTTAGTAAATATGCTGTAGCCCCCGGTGTAATCAACATTGCAACTACCAAAATAATTCCAACAGACTGCAAGCCCACAACAGCTGCCAAAGATAAGCATGTGAGGAGTAAATAATGAAGAAAAAACACATTAATCCCAACTGTTTTTGCATGCCTAGGATCAAAACAATAAAGCATTAAATCTTTTCTAAAAATTGACAAAAGGATAACTACCAATAAAGAAATGAATATGGTTTGTTTTACATCTGAAAGTGATATTCCTAGTGGACTACCAAAAAGAATAGAGTGCAGATCAATATTACTTTTAATCTTAGAAACCAATACGATTCCGAGAGCGAAAAATCCAGTAAATACCAACCCAATGACAGTATCTTCCTTAACTCTAGATTTCTGCTTAATAAACCCTATCAATGCTACAGAACCAACTCCGAAAATAAATGCCCCTAATGAGAAAGGAAGACCTAATGCATAAGCAACCACAACACCAGGCATTACTGAATGTGAAACTGCATCTCCCATTAAAGCCCATCCTTTAAGAGTCAAATAACTTGATAGTAAACCACAAACAGCTGCAACTAATGAACTCATAAGAAGTGCTTTTCTCATAAAATCATGAGTTAAAGGATCTGTAATGAATGAATCTAAAGTTAAAAAAGAACAGAGCTCCATATAATTTACAATTTAGGATTCAGGTCCAAACAAGAAATCAGGTGAGATCCCTCCAAAAGTGGTTGTAATATTTTCAGGAGTAAACACTTCAGAGGTCTCGCCATAAGCTACAACAGTTTTATTTATTAAAAGGACCAAATCACAAAATTCACGGACATGAATCATATCGTGCGTTGATAATAATATAGTTTTTCCCTCATTTTTAAATTGAATAAATAATTCTGAGATAAGTTTTTCAGTTCTTATATCAACACCTGAAAAAGGCTCATCCAGAAGTAATATTGACGCTCTTTGCGCAATTGCCCTAGCTAAAAAAGTTCGTTTTCTCTGACCTCCAGATAAGTTTCCAATAGGTGTAGATAAATGATTAGTTAGATCAACTCTCTCGATAGCATCTTTAACCGCCTGAACATCAGACTCTCTAGGACACCTAAAAATATTCATCGAACCATATCTTCCCATCATCACTACATCCCAAACACTTATTGGGAATTGACTATCAATTCCCTCATTTTGAGGCACATAAGCAATTGTCTGATCTTTTTGAGCAGATCTTACAGACTCTCCATTTATTCTAATTTTTCCCTTTGAAATATTTACAAAGCCAGTTAAAGCATTAAAAAAAGTTGTTTTGCCAGCCCCGTTCATCCCTACTAACCCACAAATCTGGCCAGGTTTCAATTTCAAATTGGCATCATACAAAGCCACCTTACCGTTGTAATCGACGCAAATATTCTCTGCGTCAATCCTAAAGTTTTGATAATTGATTGTTTCCATTATTCAAAAAAGCCCTTTTTTAATCAAATCCAAATTATGCTCAAGCATTTTTATATAGGAACTAGCAGGTCCATTATCATCAGACAATGAATCAACAAAAAGATTTCCTCCAAAATTAGCCTCAGTTTCGTTTGCAACAACCATTTGAGACTCGTTACTTACAGTACTTTCGCAAAATACTGATGGGACATTCTTTTCTTTAACTAGTGAGATTGTTCTTGTCATTCTTTTGGGAGTAATTTGACTCTCAGCATTAACTGGCCACAAATAAACTTCCTCTAATCCATAATCATTTGTTAAATATGAAAAAGCACCTTCACAACTTACTAGATACCTCCTGTCTTTATTTAAGTTATTAATAAAAAGTGAGAATTCTTTATCTATTTTAGAGAGTTTATCTTTATAAATTTTTCCATTTTCTTCAAATAATGTCCTTTTGGATGGCCTCAATTCTGATAAAGAATCCACGAGAATATCTACGTATAGCATCCCTCTTTTTGGAGAAATCCAGGCATGAGGATTGGGTTTTCCTTTATAAAAATCTTCACTGATAAAAATAGGATCTAAATCTTCGGCGACAGTAATTCTTTTAACTTTTAAATTAGAAACAAATTTTTCAGCCCATAATTCAAATCCAAATCCATTATCAATAAAAACAAAAGCACTAGAAGCATTTACCAAATCGCTTGGAGTTGGTTGGTAGCCATGAACTTCAACTCCAGGTTTCGTTATAGATCTAACAATAAAATCGTCTTTAGCAACATTGCTTATTATGTCCGCCAAAACAGTAAAACTTGCCAGTATTACTTCTTTAGTTTCTTTAGTTTCTTTAGTTTCATTTTTATTTGATACTCTATTACATGATCCTGAAGCGAGAGAAAGCAGAAGTAACATACTTAAAAAAAGAATTTTTTTTCTCATAATTATTATTCATACTTAGATTATGAACTAAAAGATAGTTTCATAAGTGGTTTTCTAAGATCAGTAATGAATCCTTTCCAATTTATTTTTTCTTTTTCAAAAGCTTTTTCAACAATTTTCTTAGAATTTTTCTTTATAAAATCCAAATCAGGTTCTTCTACTCCTTTTGTTATTGCCATAAAATCAGCCAAAGAACTTGATACTACTCTTGTTAAATAAGCAGCACTGACAGCTTGAAATGTTCCAGAGACAAGCCAATTTGGGCCATGTAATTTTGTTATGCCAATTAAAGTCTGTCCACTCCATTCAATAACTCCCTGAGCAATTGCAGTCTTTAAAATCTCTTTAGATACTTTATCTAAAATTTCAGGAGACCAACTACATCCCCATATAGACTTAATTTCTTTAATCATTAATGAATTTAGAACTGTCATTGCCATAACATCAATTGATGGGATAGGAGATAAGAAAACAGTTGTCGCAACAAGAATTTGATTTTTTCTTTGTATACCTTTTAACTGCATTCTTCTTATCCCTTCAATTTCAGATTGCCAGGCAACATGAAGTTCTTTCAATAGCCTTTTTTTTGTATTCTCAATATTTTTAGATGAACTTATGAAAAATTTCCTTAACGAAAAAGGTATATTTGTTATTTCATTCTTATTCGCATCAAAAGTAATAATATTATTTATAAAGTCACTTGAAATTTGAGAATTTAGGTCTTCTATCTGATTTTTGGCTTCTATTTCGTTGGAAGTTAAAGCCACCAACCAGATTGGCATATTTTTAGGGAACTTTTCCAGCCACAAAAAATCATTTGCCGACAAAGGCAAATTTATAAAATACAAAATTGCATCACTATTCAAAGCTTCTTCTGGAATAATTTCAGAAGAATTGTATTTAGGAAGTTTTTCGAATAAATCAAAGTTAAACTTATCTGCCTTAAAGTAACTTTCCAAAACAGACTGACAACTTTGATAATGTTTTTGTCCAATGCAACTTATTTTTTCTTTTTTACATCTATTAAGAATCGATTCAAGTATTTTTTGTCTTTTTGAATTCTGTTTCTCTAATTCATTTGTTGCTTCAAGTTCTTCAAAAAAATTTAAATCTTCATTACATAGATCTATCCAACCATCTAAATTATTTGGCTCATTAAATTTAGGCTTATCGTTCTTCAAGTAAAAATATCCCCCCAAACACAACGCAAAAAATCCTATTGAGCCGCCCGCGAAATGAATTAAGTCACTGACAAACCATTCACCAAAACCTAAAAATAATAGAATAATGAAAAGATTTTTTTTTGGAAACCTTGTGAAATCCTTTAAAAGATTGTCTTTACTAATATCAAACACAATGCTTTATTTCTCTAATTTTATTTTAGTGCAAGTTGTGAATGAGAAAAGCGAAATTACATAAGTCGTTAATCAATAGATAAAATTTGAGGAATTTAAAAAGACTTATTGCATAACAAGATGCTAGGTTAATAAACTATTTAAATAACTTAAGAAACATCAAGATGTCTAATTCAAATTTCAGCAATAATCCTGGACAAGAAAATTACAGAGGTCGTTCTAATAATGAAAGATCTAATTTCAGAGATAGATCAGGGGGTAGAAGAGATGGAGGAGGATTCCGCATAAGATTGAGTGATAACGAAATGAAAGCTGTTAAATCAATACAAGAGACCTTTCAATTAAGGTCTACAGTTGCAGTTCTGGGTTTCTCTGTTAGAACACTTAGCGAAATGATCAAAAACGAGAAATTGATTGAATCAATAAAAGAATATGCAAAAAACAATAAAAACTCCTCTCCGAATAGACAATCACAAAATCCTTACGAAGAAAAGACAAAAACAGCTCCTGACCCCTTTGCCAGACCAGTAAAAAGTCCATCAACTGAAGAAATCCAACCTAGCGAAGTAGAAGAGGATGTCAAATAAAAAAAGAATTCTTTCAGGAGTTCAACCAACTGGTGATTTACATATTGGGAATTGGCTTGGGGCTATTA